>JALSPC010000075.1 GCA_026986155.1 bacterium | reverse complement strand
AGGGCTCTTAAGAAAGTTGATGGTATCAATAAAAAAATCCAGGCCTTCCGCGAAGGTCGCCGTCGATATCAACTACGAAGCCCTTTCGTCGCCGAAGAATGCCCTCGCGTGGTATTCACGAACCATACATGTCATGGAAAAAATTGCCCATCCCGATATTTATGCGGTGATGGCCTATCAAAAACAGATGCAACGCGAATTGGGGCTTTCTGAAGATGCTGTTTATGGAAAGCTTGGAGAGATGGTCGTTGCGGCCATGCGCTTTGTCCCGAATCCCGAACGATGGGCCTTCAAAATTCAGACGATCGATTGGAAGACCCGAAAGCCCCTCAACTCGCGTCAAGTAACGGATGCATTGAAATCGGTCAGAAAGGCTGGGCCGGTTCAAATATTTCTGATGCCCTTCAACCCCAATCTATTGAACAAGGAGAGACTCGCGAGAATTCAAACGTCAAAAAAATGACCCTTGAATCCTAAATTGGCGCGCAGATTAGATTAAAGGAGAAGAAAACTCTTGATTCTTTGTCTCATGCCTTGTCGGGAGGAGAAGCATTATTGGCATTGATATTGCTTAAATCTATTCAAGAACCGTTTTGCACGGAGAGAATACTCTTATGTTAGATAATGACTTCACGCATGTTTTCAAAAACCAAAAGATCCTCGTTACAGGGGGCACGGGAACCGTCGGTCGCGCCATTGTGGAGCAACTTTTAACGTACGACCCCAAGGTGGTCCGTGTTTTTAGCCGGGATGAAAGCAAACAGTTTGCCATGGCGCACGATCTGAATCATCACCCAAAATTGAGATTTCTTATCGGGGATGTCCGGGACGCCAAGCGGATACAATACGCGATGGAGGATATCGACATCGTTTTCCATTGCGCCGGGATGAAACATGTCCCCGCATGTGAATACAATCCATTCGAGGCGGTCAAGACAAATGTCATCGGCACGCAGAACCTCATCGAGGCGGTTTTCAAGGAAAACGTCAAGAAGGTCATCTTCACGGGCACGGACAAGGCGGCAAACCCGACGAATACCATGGGGGCGACGAAACTTCTTGCCGAAAGGCTTATTTCATCAGCGAATTATTATAAGGGAAGCCGAGCCGCGACATTTACTTCTATCCGTTTTGGAAACGTGATGGGCTCTCGCGGGTCCGTTATTCCCCTCTTCCGAAGGCAGATTGAAAAAGGCGGTCCCGTTACGGTAACCGATGGCGCGATTACCCGATTTATGATGACCACCCGCGACGCCGTAACCCTCGTCTTTATGGCGACGGCGCTGGCCCAAGGGGGGGAGGTCTTTACCCTCAAGATGCCCGCGTTACGTCTGGGGGACCTCATCGATGTTATGATTGAGAATCTCGCCCCCAAGTTTGGATACGATCCCTCGGAAATTCGCATCGAACAGATAGGATTGCGTCCCGGCGAAAAACCTTACGAAGAAATCCTGACGCAGGCAGACGCGGAGAACGCCTATGAAAATGACTTTATGTATATTACACCCCCCGTGCTCATGAAAGGGGAGTTTTCGAGCCATTATCCGGGATGCCGAAAAGTGGAAGAACGCACCTATACATCCAACGACTTCCCCCTGCTGACAAGGGAAGAGATCAAGGACCTGCTTGAGAGCGAAGGGTTGCTGGAAGGGAAAGACGGGCTGAAATCGCTCTTGATGCTTCATAAGGTCCCGGATATCGAGGTAATTAAGGAGTTGTTGGCCGAATGAAGAAGAGGAATATGCTGGTCACAGGGGGCGCGGGATTCATCGGACGCTGGGTCGTGGGAAAACTCCTTGAAGGGGGGGGGACCGTGACAGTCCTGGACGACCTCAGCACGGGGTCTCGGAAAAATATCTTGGAGTTTGAATCAAATCCTGAATTTACGTTTGTAGAGGGGTCGATTCTCGATGCGCGCCTGATTGAGGACCTTTTCAATGCACACGCCTATGAGGTTTGCTTCCACCTGGCGGCCAACATCGTGGTCCAGGATAGCATCGATCACCCAAGAAAGGTCTTCCAAAACGATGTGGTGGGGACCTTCAACCTCCTTGAGGCGTGCCGCGCCCGAAAAACGAGGTTTCTCTTTATGTCCACCTGCATGGTATACGAACGCTCTTCGGACTGGGCGGGCATAACGGAGACCCACGCGACAAAACCGGTTTCCCCTTACGGGGCCTTCAAGATCGCGGGGGAGGCCATGGCGCTTTCATACTGGCACGCCTACGGCCTTCCGGTCACGGTGGTGCGTCCCTTCAACACCTATGGCCCCTATCAGCGCGCGGACGGGGAAGGGGGCGTGGTGGCGGTCTTCACGAAAAGAAAGCTGGAGGGGAAGCCCCTCCTGATTTACGGAGACGGCACCCAAACGCGGGACCTGATGGAGGTAACGGACTGTGCCTCTTTTGTGACCCTCGCGGGACTTTCCGAGAAAACGGTTGGTGAAGTCTTGAACGCCGGGGCAGGGAGGGATGTCACGATTAATCAACTCGCGGAAATGATATCGGAAGGACGCGTGCCGATTGAGCATGTCCCTCATATTCACCCTCAAAGTGAAATCCCGAAACTCCTTTGCAATTACAACAAGGCGAGAGACCTTTTGGGGTGGAAGCCGAAGGTGAAGCTCGAAAAGGGCCTAAAACGCGTTGAAGAATGGATGAGGCGGCAGACGCGGTGAAAACGATTCCCTACGGACGCCAGTGGATTACGGAGGCGGATATCGAGGCCGTGACAGCGGTCCTGCGTTCTGGCTGGATTACGCAGGGCCCCCGTATCGAGGCGTTTGAAAAGGAATTGGCCAAGGCGGTGGGGGCGAAACACGCCGTTGTCTGCGCGTCGGGAACCGCCGCGTTGCACCTGATGATGCTGTCTTTGGGCCTGGGGGAGGGGGATGTGGTGATGACCTCGCCCTTGACCTTCCTGGCCACGGCGAACGCCGCCCGTTTCACCGGGGCGAACGTGGCGTTTTGCGATATCGACCCAAAAACGTTCAATCTGGACCCCGGCCGTCTCGAAACGGTCCTGAAGACGGTCAAGGGCCGGAAAGTAATGGTTCTCCCCGTTCACTTCGCGGGGCTTCCCTGTGAGATGGCGGCGATTCGCCAAATCGCCGACCGTCACGGCGGCATTGTCCTGGAAGACGGCTGTCACGCCCTGGGGGCTTCCTACGCGGCCGGTGAAGAGACCGTGAAGGTGGGGAGTTGCGCCCACAGCCGCATGACCGCCTTCAGCTTTCATCCGGTCAAGGCCATCACGACCGGGGAGGGCGGCGCCGTCACCACGAACGACGCGGAACTCGCGCAACGGTTGCGCCGGTTTAGAAACCACGGCACGACCAAGAATCCCAAACAGTTTCAATATCCCGCGTTGGCGTTTGAAAATAACGCGCCGAACCCCTGGTATTACGAGATGGCGGAGCTGGGATACAACTATCGCATGACCGATATCCA
>JALSPC010000074.1 GCA_026986155.1 bacterium | reverse complement strand
CTTTCATCCCATCGGCGTGAACCTCATGGAGGGCTACGGCCAGACGGAAGGGACCGGCGTCACCTGCGTCTCCCGCGACGGCAGGGTCAAGTTCGGGACAGTGGGGCCGCCGCTGCCCGGCGTGGAGGTGAAAATCGCGCCCGACGGGGAGATCCTCGTGAAATCCCCCGCCGTCTTCAAAGGCTACTACAACAAGCCCGAGGCGACGCGGGAGACCCTTCGGGACGGATGGCTCTATTCGGGGGACATCGGGGAGCTGGACGCGGACGGGTACCTCAAGATCACCGACCGTAAAAAGGACATCATCGTCACAGCCGGAGGTAAAAACATCTCGCCCCAGTATATCGAAAACAAGCTGAAGTTCAGTCCCTACATCAACGACGCCATCGTCATCGGGGACGGCCGGAAGTTCATCAGTTGCCTGATCCTGATCGACGAGGACAACGTGGTAAAATACGCCCAGGATCACAAGATACCGTTTTCCACATACCGGGATCTGACGCAGGCCGAGGAGATCGTGCGCCTCATCCAGGATGAGGTGGACAAGGTCAACGGCACCCTCTCCCGCGTGGAATCCATCAAGAAGTTCACCCTCCTTCCCAAGAAACTCTACGAGGAGGACGGAGAGGTGACCCCCACCATGAAGGTAAAGCGGAAGTTCGTGAACGAGGCCTTCAAAGACCTGATCGAGGCCATGTATGGAGGCAGATAGAGGGTAAAGGTCTGAATCACAATGATGAAAGCGGAACCTTTTAGACCATGGTTGGTTGAAACAGAGAGGGGTAAAACCATAAATGTGCCGGACCTGATTGGCTTTCAAGGGTCACGCTTCTAAAGGATGGTTTTTGCCTTTTTATCGAACACTTCAATCTTGTTTCTAAAAATTGGATTTACTGGATTGCGAAAAGATGAATTTTTAATTTTGTACTCTCCATGCTGTCATTCTCCATATATATCCAAGATCGCCCTGTTTGAATGAAATTTTTCCTTGCTATAAGGCGGTAAAGACAAGATAATGGAGATAGCCGTTTGAAATCTGTTTCCTGTAAAGATTTCGCAAAAGCGCTTGAAAAGAAAGGTTGGATTTTTAATCAGAACCAGCCTCGCGCTTGAATAAGGTGTGTCATTTTTGTTACACTATTTTCTTGTATATCGTGGAATGGTCGTGCCTATCCCTCGAAACATCGTGGAATGGTCTTGAAATGTAACCCCCTTCTGTGCTATGAATAAATCATGGCGTTTGTTTCAAGGATTTATCATAATATCTTGCGGGGGCATTTTTTGGAAGGTTCTGAGATGGCCTTTTTATCCGGCCCCCGACAAGTGGGAAAGACAACCATCGCTCGGCTTTTCAACGAAAACAGCGTTTACTTGAACTGGGACAACGATGATCACAGAAGGCTCATCATCAAAGGGCCAGCTTCCGTTGTGGAATACATCGGTCTGCCAAAGTCCCGTATCGTTATTTTCGACGAACTTCACAAGTATCCTAACTGGAAAATATTTCTCAAGGGATTCTATGATACCTTTGGCCTCCAGTCGGAATTTAAAATCATCGTGAGTGGAAGCGCGCGCCTCGACATCTACCGTAAGGGCGGTGATAGCCTGATGGGAAGATATTTTCTTTACCGGGTGCATCCCTTTACCGTTGGAGAACTTGTTTCAACGGACATTCCATCCAAAGGGTATAAAAAGCCTTCCATACTGCCCGATTCCCATTGGGAAAAGCTTGTCCGTTTCGGGGGATTTCCGCTTCCCTTCCTGAAAGGAAACACGAGATACTATAATCGCTGGAAAAGAACTCGGCTTTCACAGATCTTTCGCGAGGATATCTTCGATATAGCCAGGGTTCATGAAATTCGTATGATAGAAATACTCGCGGAGCTTTTGAGACTGCGCGCGGGCCAACTGGCAAATTACGCGTCCCTCGCCCGGCAGTTAAGGGTCTCGGAAGATTCGGTCAGGAGATGGCTGGGGCTCCTGGAAAACCTTTACTACTGTTTTTCAATCCGGCCTTGGCATAAAAATATTGGCAGGTCCCTAAGAAAAACCCCAAAGTATTATCTTTGGGACTGGGGAATGATAGAAGATATGGGAGCAAGAAACGAGAACATGATTGCCTGCCATCTCTTGAAGACCACACACGTTTTGACCGACCTCGGTTTGGGGGATTTCAGCCTCTACTTTCTCCGAACAAAAGACAGACGGGAAGTTGATTTCCTTGTAAACAGGAACGGGACTCCCTGGTTTATAGCGGAGGTGAAGTCAAGCGATGCCGCACTGAACAAAAATCTCGCTTATTTCCAAAAAGCCCTCGGGTCAAAACATGCATTTCAAATAACGATGGATGCCCCTTACATCGACGCGGATTGTTTTTCACTCCCTTATCCCGTGAAAGTCCCCGCGCGAACCTTCCTTTCGCAGCTTATATGAAATGAGGCTGTAAAAGTCAGGAGGTTATCAACCCTGTTTTTAGGGTGAAGGGCGGCCGTTCCACGACTTTGAAGATAAAATTGGACAGGATTAATGGGATTGCCAAAAGATGGAATTTTTTAATTTTGTGCTCCCCATGCTGTCATCCCCCATATACAAGATTGCTCTGTTTGACATGAAATTTTTCCTTGTTATAATTCAAAATGGAAAAGACAAAACCGAATAGTATAGCCTTGAAGAAACGTATATGAAGATAAAAGTCATCATTCACGAAGCGGAAGAAGGTGGTTATTGGGCGGAAGTCCCATCCATACCTGGTTGCGCTACTCAGGGAGATTCTTTTGAAGAGCTTCTCAACAACATTTACGAGGCTGTTGAAGGATGCCTCTCCATAGAAATGAAAAACATACGCGTGAGCGGGAAAGACAGGATAATGGAGATAGCCGTTTGAAATATCTATCTCCTGTAAAGATTTCGCAAAAGCGCTTGAAAAGAAGGGTTGGATTTTACGAAGAATAAACGGCAGCCATCATATCTACGCCAAAGATGACCTGGATACACGTATTTCAGTTCCAATTCATGGGAATAAACCGCTGAAACTTGGGCTTCTAAAACACTTTATGAGGATCGCGGACATTCATGAAGACGAGTTATAATTATGCGTCCGTTTTAGGTTGAGGGTCGGCCGCTGCGCGGCCTTGAAGCTAAAATTGGACAGGATGAACGGGATTTTTTCTTAAAACTTAACAACTTAAAACCTAAAACTTTCTTGTCACTTGTTACTGCCTTTAAGCTATGAGCCACAAGTTAAACAGAGTTAGTTATATTTAAGGATTGTCTCCCTCATGCTTCTCTGTATTGCGACATATCAAGATTGACATGACAGTAGGAGGTAATTTGTTGGATGCTCTAATTAGTTCTCCCTGAAAAACCTCTTTTCAGGCTGTTTTGAGTTGTGGGGACACTCATTGGAAGGTATAAATCGAACATCGGTTCGAATAAACCAAAGACAGAAACA
>JALSPC010000073.1 GCA_026986155.1 bacterium | reverse complement strand
CCAATCTTTTCTCCCTGCTTCTTGACCGCCAGGTGCATGGCAATGGCAGGAATCCGCGGATCGTTCCCCAGCCTTTCGGAGATCTCCTTCAGTGAAACCCCCGCCTCCTTCAGGGCCCGCACCTGTGAGACCAGGCGCGCCGGGTATTTCGACAGGAAGGCGGAGGCCTCCTTGCCGATAGCCTTCGAGGCGCGAAGGCGTGCCTCCCGAGTGGGAAAGAAACGGGCGATGGTTTCGCTTTCCTGGGTCATGTCAGTCCTTAAAGAGCCCGGGCAGTTCCGCCAACCCATGGATAATGAAGTCTGGGCAGAGCTGGGCAAAGGGCTTTTTCTCCTCCGGGAAGCCGGCGACGAGGCAGCTCACGCACCCCGCCGCCTTGGAGACGAGGATATCGTTCTTCCCGTCACCCACCATGAGGGTCCGGTTTGGAGGGGCTCCCAGGCGCTTCATGATTTCTTTTAGGACAGTTGGGTCCGGCTTGGGAACCTGTCCCGCCTTTTCACCTACGATTTCCTCGAAATAAGAAGCAACACCCAGGCCTTTCAGGATTTTTACAGCGTAAGGCTCCGCCTTGTTGGTCAGAACGGCAAGGCGGCTTTTTCCCTTCAGGGCGTCGAGGGCTTCCCGCGCCCCGGGCAAAAGCGCCGTGTTGTCCAGGCAGTGTTCCCGGTAGTGCGCGATGAAAAGGCCCTTCGCTTTCTCGAAGAGGTTTTCGTGCTCCAGGGTCAGGCAGCGTCGAATCAGGGCGTCCAGCCCGTCACCCACGTAGGAGATGATGGCCTCCCTGGCGAGAGTGGGAAGCCCCAGCCGGGCCAGGGTGGCGTTGGCGGCGTTGGCCAGGTCGGCGCGGCTGTCGATGAGTGTCCCGTCCAGGTCGAAAACGACGAGGGCCGGCCGTTTCACGAAGGGAGCTCCTCAAGCGATACGCTGATAATCTTGGAAACGCCCGGCTGCTCCATGGTCACGCCCAGCAAGGATTGGGCGCAGGCCATGGTCCGTTTGTTGTGGGTTATCAGGATGAACTGGGAAAGCTCGGAGAGTTCTCCGATGAGGGCGTTGAAACGGTCGATGTTGCCTTCGTCCAGGGGGGCGTCCACCTCATCCAGCACGCAGAAGGGGCTGGGCCGCGTGAGGAAGAGAGAGAAGAGGAAGGCAATAGAGACGAGGGCCTTCTCTCCGCCCGAGAGGAGCCGGATCGCCTGGAGGCGCTTGCCGGGCGGCTGGGCGAATATCTCCACCCCGGTTTCCTGGTAGTTGTGGGGGTCCGTGAGGCGCAGCTCCGCCCGTCCGCCCCCGAAGAGCTTGACAAACAGGTCTGAAAAGTAGCCCTGGATCTTTTCGAAGGTCTCCTTGAAACGGGTCGAGGTGGTTCGGTTGATGCGCTGGATGGTTTCCGTGAGGGTCTGAATGGCCTCCAACAGGTCGGTCCGCTGCTGTTCGAGGAAGGCGATACGTTCCTTCAGTTCGTCGAATTCCTGGACGGCGACGAAGTTTATCTCACCCATCCGTCGAAGCTGCTCTTCCAGTTCAGGGATCTCCGCCTCCCCAACCGCTTCCGGCAAGGGCGAAGGCGCCTCTCCGGCGGCCAGGTCGACAGCGTGACGCGTTTTCACCTCTTGGACGAGGGCGTTGATCTCCAGCTCCACCTGGGAGACCTGGAGCTGTTTTTCCGTCACCTGTTCCTTCAAAGCCTGCAACTCCTTGAAACGGCTTGATTTTTCACTATCCAATTTCAGGATTTCCTCTTTGCTCCGCCGTAGGGCCAGCTCCCTTGACGTAATTTCTTCCTGGAGAGATTCCAGCTCCGTCTCCGCGGCTCGTGTCTCCTCCTTGAGCTGTGAGATCCGCCCGGAGATCTCTTCCAGGTTTTCCACGATTTCCCCGGACCGTTTCTGCTTTTCCGAAATCTCGTTTCCCAGGTTCACGATCTCCGACTCGAGCTGTGGGCGTTTCTCAAAAAGGCCCTGGAGCTTTTCCTTCGTCTTGGCTTCTTCGATCCGGAGCTGGTTAACAGCCTGGGCTCTCTCCTCGACACGGGCCCTGATGGCCTGGATTTTTTCCTCGAATTCCCCTGTTTCATTCTTGAGGGACGCCTGGCGCGCCTGACTCTCCCTGTAGATTTTTTCCGCCTTTTCCCGTTGGGCCTCGGCCGACGCAAGGCCCTGCCGCAACGTCTCGATCTCCATTCGCAGTATCTCAAGCCGCTTGCCGACACGTTCACGTTCACGCTGGGCGTTCTCAAGGTCCCGCCGTCGGCCCACCAGGTCCATTTCGAGGGCCCGGATCTCCTCCGTCAGCGACGCAAGGCGCGTTTTCAGAGACCGGGATTCAGCGTTGGCCTTTTCCATCATTGCCGCCTGGGTCTCCTTTACGGACTGCCGGGCGCGTATCCGTTTTTCCAGCTCTCCGATCTTGCGGTTCCGAGCGATTCTTCCCCCCGCGCCGGGCTCGTCACTCCCTCCCACGATGACCCCGTTGGCGTAGAAAACATCCCCCTCCAGGGTGACCAAGACGCCGGAAAAGCCGTTCCTCTTCTGGATTTCCACGGCCCGATCCGGGGTTTCCACCACCCAGACGTCTTTCAGGAGACAGGAAAGGACGTTTTTTTCCTCCTCGGGGGCCTCGACACAACCCAGGAGGGGAATCACGTCCGCATGCGGTCTCTCAGAGGCGCTTCCGCAGCCGCTCAGGCTGTTCCTCGGGATGAGACCGCTCCGGCCGGCCCTTTTTTCCTTGAGAAAAGAGAGGCTTTCCAGGGCGGTGTCGTGGTCGTCCACAAGAACGAATTCCAGCTCGTCCCGGAGGATGGCCTCGAGGGCGCGGTCATACCGGGGATCGACCTCGATGGCGTCCGCCACGAGCTTGCAGGCGGACCCGCCTTCTTCCCGTCGGAAGAACTGGCCGAGGAGGGTCTTGGCTCCTTTCGAGGAGACGTCCTCCATGCGCCGCTGGATCTCCTTTAGGGAGGCCAGGCTGGAGGTGTCTTCCGAGAGTTTTTTCTCCGTCTCACGGAGTTTCTCCCGCAAGTCCCTTTCATTTGCCTCGGCCGCCTCGAGGGCCGCGTCGAGCCGCTTTTTCTCTTCGCGCCCGGCGTTGAGGCCACCTTCCAAAGCGGCGATGGCCTCCCGGAGGCGGGATTCCTCCGCCTTGGAGGTCTCGAAGCGCTCCCGGGCCTCGTCCAGCTCCTTTTCCCGCGACGCGATGCCCCGGCGCGTCTCATCGATCCGATCCGTGAGCTGCGCGACGCGGTTCTTGGCGTCAACTTCGGCCGTCATGGCCTCGAAGACCTTCTGACGGTGGGACTCGAAAGCCGCCTCCGCCTCGGCCAGGCCCCTTTTCTCCAACTCAAGGGAGGCGGCCTTTTCTGCGAGTTTCCCGCTCTGGCGGGCGAGATCCGCCTCGAGGACCCCGACCTCCCGTTCCAGCGAGCCGGCCTGTTCCTTGAGGGATTCGCGGCGCCGGGCCATCTCCTCGGCGGTTTCGGCCAGGCCCTTCAGGGCCTCCTCAAGCCGGCCCTGCTGCTCCTGGAGGGCGAAGAGGGATTTCTGGCTCTTGTCCAGGATGTCCCGTTTGCGCGCGTAGGTCTCGTTGAGGGCGCGGAGCCCCTCCTCCCTTTCCAGAAGTTGCGCCTGCGCCTGTGCTACCCGCGCCTCCGCCGCCTCATAGGCGGCCTCTTTCGCCTCCACCTCCGCGAGCCGCGTTTGGAGGGCGTCCGAAAGGGCGGCCCTTTTCTCTTGAAGGACTTGAAATTGGAGGATCGCCTTCTGCAGTTTAAGCATATCGAGGCGCGCTTTGAGCCGCTGGTAGCGCCGGGCCTTCGCCGCCTGGCGTTTCAGCCGGTTGGCCTGCCGATTCACCTCGTAGAGGACATCCTCCACGCGGGAGAGGTTCTGCTTCGTGGCCTCCATCTTCCGGATGGATATCTCCCGCCGTTCTTTGTACTTGGATATTCCCGCCGACTCATCAAGGAGGAGGCGGCGTTCTTCCGGCTTGGCGTTGATGACGCTCTCCACCTTTCCCTGCTCGATGATGGCGTAGGCGTTGGATCCCAGCCCAGTCCCGAGGAAGAACTCGGAGATGTCCCGCAGACGGCATCGGCGCTTGTTGAGCCAGAATTCGCTCTCTCCCGTCCGGTAGACAACGCGGCGGATCTCTATTTCGGGCAGTTCCCGGTATGGCTCACAGGCGAGCCCCTCGGCGTTGTCGATGAGGAGACGGACCTCCGCCCGTCCAAGGGGGGCGACCCCCTCCGCGCCGGAAAAGATGACATCCTCCATGGAGCGGCTTCGCAGGAGTTTCGGGCTGGTGGCCCCCATGACCCACATGAGGGCGTCCAGGATGTTGCTCTTTCCGCACCCGTTGGGGCCCACGATGGCGGTGATGCCCTCCGGGAAATCGATGGCGGTCTGGAAGGGAAAGGACTTGAAGCCGATAAGCTCGAGGCGCCTGATTCTCATGGTTGCCTAAGAGGGGATCCTGTTCAAGTGACTGTTTCCCTTAGGAGGACTGTGCCTCTTTTTTCTCGGACAGGAAGCGCAGGGCGTCCCGGAGGCGGGAGAGGGTCTTTTCCTTTCCCAAAACCTCCATGACCTCGAAAATGCCGGGGCTGACCGTTTTCCCCGTCAGGGCTACCCGCACGGGCTGGGCGATCTTGCCGAGCTTGATCTGGTTCGCCTCCATGATTTTCTTGAAACACAATTCCACGGCGGCTTCGTTGAATGTTCCGAGCCCTTCGAGACATTCAACGAGCTTCGAGAAGTAGGGAATCATGGCGGGTTTCAGGAATTTCTTCGCCGCCTTCGGATCGTATTCGATCCGGTCGATGAAGTAAAAACGCATCCCCGCCGCCATCTCCTTCAAGGTCCGGCTACGCTCCTTCAAGGTTCCGATGGCCATCAGAAGCCTGTCTTTCGGGGGCGCAAGGCCTTCCGCGCTTAGGAAGGGTTCCAGGGCCACCGCCAAGTCTTCCTCCGACGCGGCGCGGATGTAGTGCCCGTTCAGCCAGAGAAGCTTTTCCGGGTTGAAGATCCCGGCGGATTTCCCGATGCCTTCCAGGGTGAACAGTTTGACGAGTTCCTCCAGGGAGAAGATCTCCTGGTCCCCGTGGGACCAGCCGAGGCGGACCAGGTAGTTGGTGAGGGCCTGGGGAAGGTAGCCCTCGTCCCGGTAGGCGAGGACCGACACGGCCCCGTGGCGTTTGCTCAGGCGCTTATGGTCCTGGCCAAGGATCATGGGAACATGGGCGAATTTCGGCAGGGGATACCCCAGCGCCTTGTAGATGAGGATTTGGCGCGGGGTGTTGTTCAGATGATCGTCGCCCCGGATGATGTGGGTAATTTCCATGTCGGCATCGTCCACCACGACGGCGAAATTGTAGGTGGGAACGCCGTCGGACCGCATGATGATCAGATCGTCCAGTTCCTTCACGTCGAACCGGACGGTTCCCTTGACCAGATCGTCTACCACCACGGTGCCTTCCTCGGGACACTTGAAGCGCAGGACGTAAGGCTTATCCTCGGGGAAGTCGGTCCGGTTGCGGCAGGTTCCGTCGTATTTCGGCTTCCGACCCTCCTTCAGGGCCTGCTTTCGCTTCTCCTCCAGCTCCTCCGGGGAGCAGTAACACCGGTAGGCCCAGCCTGTATCGACGAGCTTCCGCGCCGCATCCCGATAGAGATCCATCCTCTCGGTTTGGTAGTAGGGTCCTTTGTCCCAGTCGAGCCCCAGCCAGGTCATGGCGTTTAGGATGGCCTGGATGGAGGCCTCCGTGGAGCGGGCCCGGTCGGTGTCCTCTATCCTGAGGATGAAAGTTCCTCCGGTATGCCGGGCGTAAAGCCAGTTAAAAAGTGCCGTCCGCGCCCCCCCGATGTGAAGATACCCGGTTGGGCTCGGGGCGAAGCGCGTGACGACCTTTTCGGTTTTCTGTTTCTTTTCCATGCGTGTCGTTTTTCCCGGCTCAGGCGGAACGCGCGAAGAGTTCCACCCGGCCCGTTAGTTCCCGCCAGGTGACCCTGACCTCGTCTTCGTAGCGGGTCTGGACGGTAAATCCCCGGTAATCCGGCTGGATGGGAAGTTCCCGGTGTCCCCGGTCCACCAGAACGGCCAGGCGTATCAGCCGGGGACGCCCCAGGCAGAAAAGGGCGTCCATGGCCGCCCGGGCGCTTCTTCCCGTGAAGATGACATCGTCCACCAGGAGAATGGCGGCGTCTTCCACTGTGACGGGCAGATCCATCGGTAAGAGAGATTTTCCCGGAAAAAGCCGGTGGATATCGTCTCGGTAGAGGGTGGTATCCACAGACCCGAGATGCGTCTCTGGCGACCCCAGGTCTTCCAGGTGAGCTTTCAGGCGCCGGGCCACGTTCAGCCCTCCGCTTTGGATGCCCACGATAATGAACGACGATTCAGCGCTGAACGCCCCGTGGATCTCTCTCGTCATGGCCTCGAGGGCCGCGTCCACCTGCTGCGGCGCGTAGAGAATCTCCGTTTCCATCAGTGAATCACCCTCCCGATACGGTTCCATCGCACCTTGTGCCAGAGATCCGGCGCCAGGTAATCCCATGACCAGTAGAGGATGAGGGCCTTTCCCTCGATGAAACGCTTGTCGACGAATCCCCAGAAGCGGCTGTCGTAGCTGTGGTTCCGGTTGTCTCCCATCATGAAGTAGGCGTCGGGGGGAACCTTTACCGGCCCGAAATGGCTCTGGATCTGCCCGATGAGCCCCCCGGACTGTCCCCGGTAGACGCCCCAGGGATCCCGTATCTGTTTTCCGTTGATAAAGATCTTTTTTCCGACGATTTCCACCGTCTCACCCGGCAGCCCGATAACTCGCTTGATGAAATCCTTGCCGTGATCCTCCGGGAAAACGAAGACCACCACGTCGCCCCGCTTCGGCGAGGAGATGGGGATGAGGGTCGTCCCGCCCCCGGGCAGATAGAGGCCAAAGACGCGGTAGGGAATCCGGATTCCGTAGGTGAACTTGCTGACCAGCAGGTGGTCTCCCACCAGGAGGGTCGGCTCCATGGAGCCGGAAGGGATCTTGAAGGCCTGGATGACGAAGGTTCGAACCACCATGGCGATGATGAAGGCGATGAGGATCGACTCGCCGTATTCCCGGAACCAGGACTTTTCCTTTTGCGCCCTCCGGCCGTTTTTCGCGAAAATCATCTTGCTCATGTCAATTTTCCACGGAAAGGATGGCGAGAAAGGCGTCCTGGGGAATGTCCACCTTCCCGACCCGTTTCATCCGTTTTTTCCCTTCCTTCTGTTTTTCCAAGAGTTTGCGTTTCCTCGTGATGTCTCCCCCGTAACACTTGGCGGTCACGTTTTTTCTGAGGGGCTTGATGGTCTCCCTGGCGATGATCTTCGACCCGATGGCCGCCTGGATGGCCACCTCGAAGAGCTGCCTCGGGATGAACTGCTTGATCCGCTTGATCAGGTCTCTTCCCTTGGCGTAGGCCTTGTCCTTGTGGACGATCAGGGACAGGGCGTCCACGATTTCCCCGTTGATTAGAACATCTAATCTTACCAGATTGGCGGGCTTGAATGCAAGAAACTCGTAGTCGAACGAGGCGTATCCGCGGGTGGACGATTTCAAGCGGTCGTAGAAGTCGATGACGATTTCGTTCAAGGGGAGTTCGTAAACGACGACCACCCGGTTGGAGGTATAGAACTTGATTTCGCGCTGAACGCCGCGCCTCTCCTCGCAGAGTTTCAGGACTGTGCCCACGTAGTCGGCGGGAATGTGGATGGTTCCCAGCATGACTGGTTCAAGGATGGCTTGGATCTGCTGGGGGGCCGGGAGTTGGATGGGGTTTTCCACCATCACCTTCTCCCCGTCGGTCCTAATAACCTCGTAACGGACCGTGGGAGCGGTGGTAATCAGGTCCAGCTCGAACTCCCGCTCGAGCCTTTCCTGAACGATCTCCATGTGCAGAAGGCCGAGGAAACCGCAACGGAAACCGAAGCCGAGGGCCAAGGAGGTTTCCGGTTCGAACCGGAACGAGGCGTCGTTCAATCGGAGCTTTTCCAGGGCGTCCTTTAGATCGTCGTATTTGCCTGCGTCGACGGGATACAGCCCGCTGAAGACCATGGGCTTAACTTCCTTAAATCCCGGCAAGGCCTTCTTGGCGGGATGTTTGAGGGAGGTGATTGTGTCCCCGATGCGGGTATGGGAAATGTCCTTGATCCCCGCCGTCAGGTATCCCACCTCGCCCGGGCCGAGGGCGTCCAGGACAACGGCGTGGGGAGCGAAGGTCCCCACGGAAGTCACCTCGTAAACCTTTCCCGTGGCCATGAGACGGATATCCATCCCCTTGTAGATTCTCCCGTCAAAGACCCTGACCAGCGTGACAACCCCCATGTAACTGTCATACCATGAATCGAAGATGAGGGCGCGGAGGGGTTTGTCCGCGCTGCCCTCCGGCGACGGAATCCGTTGCACCACCGCCTCCAATAGCGCGTCCACCCCCGTTCCCTCCTTGGCGCTCACGAGGAGGGCATCCGTGGGATCCAGGCCGATGATCTCGGCGATCTCCTGCTTGACCTTCTCCGGTTCCGCGCTGGGGAGGTCTATCTTGTTGATGGCGATAACGATCTCCAGCCCCTGATCCACCGCCGTGTAGACGTTGGCGAGGGTTTGGGCCTCAACCCCCTGCGCGGCGTCAACCACGAGGATGGCGCCCTCACAGGCCGCCAGACTCCGGGAAACCTCGTAGGAGAAGTCAACGTGTCCCGGTGTGTCGATAAGGTGGAAGGTATAAGTCCGGCCATCTTTGGCCTGATAGCGCATTCGCACCGTCTGGGCCTTGATGGTGATGCCCCGTTCCCGTTCCAGGTCCATCTTGTCCAGGAACTGCTCCTTCATCTCCCGGGGCGAAACCGTGTGGGTCGCCTCCAGGAGGCGGTCGGCCAGGGTCGATTTTCCGTGGTCCACGTGGGCGATGATGGAAAAGTTTCGAATGTGTTGTTGTTGTGTCATCAGCGTTTCACAATGGTGGCCCGTGATATCTTGAGGGCCCGGTTCTGGAGCATCCGCCGCCGCGCCCGGGACGCCTCCATTAGGTTTCGGTAGTAACCCACCCAGATCCGGTAGTAGGTGCCCGTTTTCCCAGGGATAACAACCGGGATAATGTGAGGCGTATACCCCTCTTTTCGGAGCATCTCGGCCATGCGGCGGGCGCGGGCCTTTTCCCGGAAAGCGGCCACCTGGAGGGCGTATTTCCCCGTGGAGGCCTCTGCCTTTTTCCCGGGCGGCGCTTCGTTTCGCTCCTCCTGGCGGGATGGTGTCTTGGCCTTTTTCTTTTTCAGAGTGGAATGGGAGGCGGGTCTTTCGTCTCCCGCGTTAAGTTCCTGGTCACCCTCCTTCATCAACTGGTCGTAGAAGTTGATATCGACCTTTTCCTGTCCCTTGTCTGGCGGCGCCTCCGGGGTCGCGACCGACGCCGCGCCGGTTGTGACCCTTTCCTCCACGGGGGCCATCCCCTCCCGGATGGCGTATTCCTTCCCAACCTCCACGCCGATGAGAAAGAAGATGATGGAGGAGATAAGCGCCACGATGAGGGTGGTGGCGGGGGACCCGGACTTCGATTTCTTGTCCTCTTTCTTTTTCCCCATGAACGCTACATCCTTTGAGGCGCCGTGATGCCGAGAAGGGCGAGGCCGTTATGAATGACCCGTTTGACGCATCGGACGAGAAAGAACCGCGCCGCGCTGGTCTCGGCGTCGTCTATCAGGACCCGCGTGTGGTTGTAGTAGTGGTGGAAGTCTCCGGACAGTTCATGGAGAAAATAGACGAGGCGGTGTGGTTCGAGATGCGCCGCGCTTTGAGCGACAATCTCGGGAAAGCGGGAGATCTTTTTCATCAGGCGGCGCTCCTCCGCCGACGCTATCCGGCGCCAGTCAACCTGCCCGTGGGCCGGGATGGGAACCCCCGCCTCTTTTGCCTTCTGCTCGATGCTGCACACCCGGGCGTGGGCGTATTGCACGTAGAAGACAGGATTTTCGTTCGATTGACTGCGGGCCAGGTCGAGGTCGAAATCGAGAGGGGAATCGGAACGGCGCATCAGGAAGAAGTAGCGGGCGGCGTCCCGCCCCACCTCGTCCAAGACCTCGCGCAGCGTTACGAAGGTGCCTCCCCGGGTGGACATGGAGACCTTTTCCCCCTTCCGCAGGAGATTGACCAACTGGATGAGCACCACCTCCAGTTGCTCCGGCTTATACCCCAGGGCGGCGACGACCCCCTTCATCCTGGGGATGTAACCGTGGTGGTCCGCTCCCCATACATCGATGACCAGGTCGTAACCCCGTCGAAACTTGTCCCAGTGATAGGCGATGTCCGAGGCGAAGTAGGTGGTGTCCCCGTCCTGGCGGACGACGACGCGGTCCTTCTCGTCCCCGAAGCGGGAACTGGCGAACCAAGTGGCCCCGTCACGCTCCACGATGTATCCGCGCTTTTTCAAGTCTTCCAGGGCCGCGGCTACCTCCCCTTTCTCAAAGAGGGAGGCCTCGGAAAACCACCGGTCGAAGTGGACCCCGAAGGCATCCAGGTCCGAGCGTATCGCGCCGAGAATCTCGTTCGCCGCGGCCCCACGGCACCTTTCGATGGCCTCCTCTTCCTCCATGGCGAGGAGGCGTTCTCCCTTCTCTTCCAGGAGCCTCCGGGCGATGTCTCGGATGTATTCTCCCTGGTAGTGATCGTCCGGAAAGGTGATCTTCCGGCCGCTTAATTCAAGCAGGCGGAGATAGACGGAACGTCCCAACACCTTCATCTGACGCCCAATGTCGTTGATGTAGTATTCCGTTTCCACCTGGTGCCCGGCGGCCTTGAGAAGCCTCGCCAGGGTATCTCCCACGGCCGCTCCGCGGCCGTGACCCACGTGCAGGGGACCGGTGGGATTGGCGCTGACGAATTCCACCTGTATCTTCTTGGATGGGGTCGCTTGTGAGTGCCCGTAGCTCTCCCCTTTTTCTTCCACCTCCCGCAGATTTTCGAACCAGGTGCGGGGCGAGAGGGTAAAGTTGATGAACCCGGGCCCCGCCATCTCCACGGATGCGAAGAGGGGGTCGTCCGCGAGGGCCGCGGCGGCGGCCTGGGCGATTTCCCTTGGGCTTTTCTTCAGCGTGGCGGCAAGCTGGAGGGCCGCGTTGGTGGTATAGTCCCCGAACCGCTCCTGCGTGGGGTAATCCACGGCGACGTCGAGGGACTTTCCTCCCAGTTCCGGGAACTGTTTCTTCAGGGATTCTTCAACGGCTTTCCGGACTTGATCCTTCATCTTCTTCCTTTTTTTCTTCGTCCTTGGGCAGGGACAGATCCCGCGTGAAATCGGGGCATATCCTGTCCTTCATGGAGAAACGTTTCTGACAGGTCTTTCGCCACGCGCATACGGAGCAATAGGTTTTTTCCGAGGCCGACATGGAATTTTCTCCCTTTTCAGGATTCCTTGACGAGGGTGTGGTAGAACCGGGGCCGGCGGTCCTTCAGGACGGGCCACTGGTTCCTCGCGCTGGAAACCTCCTTGAGATCGATGTCCGCGATGATGAGGCCCTCCGTCTTCCCGCTTTCCTCTCCCAACAGGTTTCCCCCCGGTCCCACGCAAAAGCTCATCCCGTAGAAGTTCTGCTTGTCCTCCACGCCCACCCGGTTGACGCGAAAGGCGTAGTAGCCATTGGCAATGGCGTGGGACATGATCATCGTCTTCCAGCGATGGTGGGAGAGGAAGGCGTTGGCCGTCGGGCAGAAGAGAATCTCCGCGCCGCCGAGTCCCAGGATTCTCGCCGCCTCCGGGAAGAAGTTGTCCCAGCAGATGAGAATCCCCAATTTCGCGTAGCGGGTTTCAATGACGGGAAAACCCATGTCTCCCGTTTCAAAGTAGGAACGTTCTTCCCAAAGGGGAAATTGGGGCACATGGATCTTCCGGTATTTTCCCGCGATCTCCCCGTCCGCGTCGATGACGAAGGCGGTGTTGAAGTAACGATCTCCATCCTTCTCGAAGATGTCGCAGACGAGGACCATCTCTTCCTTCCGGGCCATCTCACGCATTTCCGTCAGGGTGGGGCCGTTTTCATCTTCCGCCAGGGCGAAGTTGTCGGTGTTGATCTCCGCGGGGAACCAGTGCGTTTGGAATAACTCCGGGAAACAGACGATTTTGACTTCTTTTGTCGCGGCGAATCGTATAAGTTTCAACGCCCGGTTCAGGTTGTATTCCTTGTCCTTCTTGCAGCTCAGTTGAACGCCGGCAATTCTTAGCATGGTTTTCCAATCTCCTATAAATGGCGAAGCCCGAGGCTCTCTGTCTCCCAAAGGGGCGCCGCTGTGATGATCCGCTCCGTTCCGGTTTCCAGCTCCTTGAGGGAAACCCGCGCGCTGGGCTCGTTTTTGGCCTTCCCGTAACGGACTACAATCCCCGCCGCCGCTAATAGCCTCTCGGGCGAGGGCGCGGCGTCTCGCAGAAGGCCGAGGGGCCCCGGAAAATCGGCGGCCTTGATAACGTGAGTTCCCCAACCGATCAGTTCGGCAAGGCGCGTGTTTTCCCCTTGATTCCGCCCTACCACGAGGTGCGCGCCGTCGGGCCAGATGAAATGGCGTCCCACGCGACACAGGGAGATATCCCGTCCGCTAATCTCCCGGTAGGTCTTTACCACATATTCGATTCTTTTGGAAAGGACGGGGTCCGTGAGAACACATCCGCCGGCCGGGGAGGGATAATCGGTGATCCCCAGGGAAGCAGCCAGTTCCATTTGGTGGGTTCGGCTCCTCCCGGAAAAGTCATAGAGGAGTTCCCGTTTGACGAGTCCCTCTTTCTCCGGGATCGTTTCGGGAAGGAGCCTGGCGCACAGGGGGCGCAAGAGGCGCCCCTCCATGCCGGAGTCCCGCTCCACAATCCTCATGGTATCCCGACGCTGGGACATGGGGCGCTGGCCGATAACCTCTCCCGTGGCGAGGAAATGCGCCCCCAATTCCACCATCATTTCTCCCGCCTTCTTGACCATAAGGATTTTGCAGTCGATGCAGGGATTGAAGTTCTTGCCATAGCCATGCGCCGGGGCCTTCAGCATGGGGAAGTAATCTTCCGTGATATCCACCACCTTGAGGGAAATTCGCCATTTGCCCCAGACCGCGTCCATGAGGGCGCGGGGATTCTTGATGTATTCACTCCCGAAAAGGGGGGTCACGAACTTGACCGCGGTGACCGCTATCCCCTGGGCCTCCAAGACCTTGACCGCCAGGATGCTGTCCAATCCTCCCGAAAACAGACAAATCGACTTGATTTGTTCCATAAGCAATGAAAAAAGCTAAACACTTCCATGTTTAGCTTCCCCAGCCTCCTTTTTAGAATCTTTTACCAGAGTTTAACGGGAAATACAA
>JALSPC010000072.1 GCA_026986155.1 bacterium | reverse complement strand
CGCCGTCCCGGCTGGTAATCCACTTTTTGGGCGGAATAATCTCCGTTAGGTTCTCCAACTTGCCGATAGCCTTTAACCGGTCATAGATCAACTGCCAGGCACAATCCACGTCCTGGCTGATTTCACACTTGCCATCCTGGGACCCTCCGCACGGCCCGTTGAGCAGGCTCTTGGAACACCGGGCGATGGGACAGATACCGCCGGTTAGGTGAAGGACGCAGTTCCCGCAGGCGGCGCAGCGCTCCGTGAAGACGCCGTGCTCTTCCGGAAATCCGAGAAAGCTGGTGTTGAGGCCGGGATACGCCGGCTTGTCATAAAACGTCTGAGCCATGAGTTGAACGCCGATGCCACAGGCGATGGAAAGCACCGCCTCCGCGTCCTTCATGGCCTCCTTCGCCTCGTCCATGAATTCCGGCTCGCACTGGCGCGTCATGGTCATCTCGACAACTTCGATGGGGTTGCCCGCCTCTTTTCGAGCCATTCGAATCTGGGAGGCCAGCACGCCGACTTCCTTTTCGCCCCCCGCCTGGCACACAGTCACGCACGCCCCGCAACCCGCAAGAAGAATCTTCTTGTGGGGGGCAAGCATCTCGAGAATCTCATCGATCGGTTTTTGTTCAGCTATAATCATCCTTTTACCCTTCCCTTCAGAAAATATTTATCCTTCTCGAAGTAATTCCACTTCCCGGCGGACCAGCTCCGCGAACCGCGCGCCGCTCGCCGGAGCAACGGGGCAAAACACAATCCTATCGGGAGACATCCCAATCTTTTCCAGCCGCTCCCTGAGGTAGCCGACCCGTTTTTCCGCCCGGATATTCCCTCGAACATACTTACAGTTTCCCTCATAACATGCGAATATCATAACAGCATCCGCACCGTTATCAAGGGCTTTCATGAGATAACCCGTCTCCGCCTTTCCCCCGCAGGGAAGGGCCATGACATGCAATCCCTCCGGCAATTCAATCCCAAGGGACAAAGCGTGTTCATAGGCGGGCATTCCGGATTCCTCGCAGCAGAACGCGACAATCTTCGGATTATTTATTCCCATCAGCCATGCTCCTAACGTAAATTCCCTTCAAGAAAATCATAGACTTCCATATCCGGATAGTAAACAAGCTGGATCGCCTTCGCGGGACACTCGCTGGCGCACAGTCCGCAGCCGTTGCAGGTTTCCACCTTCACCCGGGCCGCCTCCCACGTGGGGCCTTCCTTCGCCCCCGCCGTGATATAGACGTTTCTTTCCCCGTAGCGCTCCACCCGGATGCTGTCGTGGGGGCAGATACGATAACAGGTAAGGCAGGTGGCGCACTTGCTCGGATCGACCTCCGCGACACGCTCGACATCGATCTTATAGGTCCCCTTCCCCACCCACTTGAAAAGCTCCTGGGAAGCGGACAGCGCCGTTGTCATCGCGTCCGTGGGATACTCCGGATACCACGTGTCTCCCCCAACCACGACCCCCTTCTTGGCGGTGCGGCCGGTAAACTGGGGGTTGTTCGGGCCGACGAATCCCCCTTCGCTGGGGATTCGGAGCTGCGCGAGCAGTTCCACCTGCTCCTCGGCGGGAAGAATGTTTTCCTGAACCACAACCGCATCAAGGTCCTCAAGAGTGACCTCCAGGGGTTTCTCCCTGGAGACCGCGGAGGCGTCCCTGAAGGTGAGCCGAATCCCCTGTCCCCCCTTCTGAATGGTGGGGAGGTCTTCATATTTGAATATCATGACGCCGGCTTCCCTCGCCATCCTGTATTCACGTTCCATGTCGTCCACGGAAACCTTGAAATCCCGGCAAAGGATATAGACCTGGGAACCGAATTCCTTCAGATAGGTCCCGAATCTCAAGGCGGTCACGCTGGGCCACTTTTCGTCCCTTTTCTCCACGTCTAGGACGAAGGCAATCCGCTTGACGGGGTTGGGCACCTTTTTCATGCCCCCTTTGCGAAAATCGAACTGCCCGAGAAACTCGGAAAATCCCTTCACGTCATCGGTCGAAAAGGCCTCAGGCACCTTGGGATTACCCCGATAGGCTAGGGCGAGACCCGGGGCCTTAACCGTTGCGAGCTTTCCATCTTGCAGAATTTCAGCGGTAAAGTTCCCCCACCATCCTTCCACCGCCACAAGGGTTGACAGCCCCATGACCTTGATCGATTTATTGTTGGAAACCTTTTCGGTTAAAAAGGCGTATTTTCTCGAAACCTCGTCATCCGCCTCCATAAGCCCCCGCAGGGGCGCAACGATTTCTTCTATCTCACCAAACGGGTGGACCAGGGTCACGGATATTCCCATGGAGGCCAGGCCGTCCGCCATGGCCAGAATGACCGGATGGTCCCCCGAGACGACGGCCTCCCTTGGAATTTCCAACTCTTTCAGCTCGGGTTTAACATCGGGAATCCTGAGTACCGCCTGCCGCCCGCTCATGATTTATCCTCCAGGTACTGTAATGTTCTCAAGACCGTTTGTCTCGCGTCCATAATCGACCGCTCGATGTCCTTGGGCCCGGAGACCGCACCCGCCAGAAAGATGCCCTCTTCGGCGGAACCGGGATCGAGGAAACCCTCGTCACTCGGTCGCAACCCAGCGGATTCCCAGACAACTGCGTTCTCCTCACGCGGTTCCATGCCGATGGAGAGGACGACCATGTCGAAGAATTGCTCCTCCAGGTCGCCGGTTTCCGTGTTCAAGACCCGCATCATGAGGCCGGGCTTGCCGGTGTATTGGTAGATCTTTGAGGGAATGGCTCGTATAAAGTGAAAGTTTGGGTCTTCCTCGCAAGCCTTCAATGTCTCGTCAAACAATCGTCCAGCCGGCTGGATATCCATGTAGAAGAAAAATATCTCACTTTCTGGATTCTGATGACGAATGACTCTTGCCATCCTCAATGCATAAGCGCAACAGGCCTTGGAACAGTAGAGGTGGCCGATACTATCATCCCGCGACCCCACGCATTGGATAAACGCGACCGATTTGGGAGGCATGCCGTTCGATGGTTTGAAGGCATTCCCCCTCTCTCGAAGCATCCTTTCCAGGTCCAGCCCCGTGAGGACATCGGCATAACGGCCATAGCCATATTCGCCCTTCTTCCTCGCATCAAAGGGGGTAAACCCCGTGGCGAGAATCACCGCGTCCCCGTGGAACTCTTCCGCGCCAGCCGCCCGTGAGATCTTGACCGCGTAATCCGAGTCATTTTTTTCTATCCCCGACACCTGGGCGCCGGTCACGAGGGTTATTCCGCTTGTCGCGCGAACACCTTCCCGCTCCTTGTCGGACACGCAGACGAAACAGCGGTTGCACTGGTCCGTGGCCTTGCAACAATAATCAGCGGCCCAGCCGCCGATCTCTTGTTCCTTTTCGATAAGGGTGACTTTCAGGCCCGCCTGCGCCAATTCATCTGCGCAGGCGATTCCGGCAATTCCACCTCCCACGACAATCACATGAGCATCACTCACCATTGACTCCGTAACACCCTACTATTAATTTTGATGACACGTAAAAGCACAACAAAGAGGGATGGACGAATCCATCCCTCTTGTGCGTTAAAATCAAACCTCTAACCAGGAATCTGAGTAGAGGATGTCTCCGCGCAAGACCCGGACCGTTTTGTAAAACTTCAATTCTTCCTCGTTAAGGTCATCGGGATTGACATCTTCACCATCCAACATGCGGTAGATGAGGTTCACGATATCCTGGCGTCCGCCCCGCGCGAATTCCATCATGCCCTCGTCCATGGGGTCCATGATGCAGGAATACATCCCCTGTTTCTGGAGCATGATCATGTAGGTCTGGTTGAGGATGGGGCGCAGGTGGTTGGGAGATCCATTGGACACGTTGGAAACCCCGCAGGTGGACTTCCCATTCGGCGCCATGTAGGGAATCTGCTCGGTGAATTCGAAACAAGCCTGGACCTGCTGCAACTGGACGTTGATGGGAAGGACGATGGGGTCGAACCAGATATCTTCTTCCGCGATGCCGTATTCCGCCGTCGCCTTGTGGAAGATCTCCGCCGCCAGCACGCCGCGCTCGCTGGCGTCCCGGGGAATCCCGTCCACGCCGAGGAGCAGCGCCACGAACCCGGCGTCATACTTCTTGGCCAGGGGAAGGAGGGCGTCCATCCTCTCGGGACGGCAGGAGATGGAGTTGATCACGGGTTTTCCGTGGTCATGGCTTGCGACCTGCAGACCGGCTTCAATAGCCTCCACGTTGGTCGTATCGAGAAAAAGAGGGAGATCGGAAACTTCCTGAACCGTTTCGACTACCCATTTCATCAGCTCGGGGCCACCCTTCCGAGCGGGCCCCAGGTTCAGGTCCAGGTAATCCGCCCCGGCCTCGGTCTCCTGAATCGCCATATCCTGAATTGGTTTCTTGTCACGCGTCTTCATGGCGTTTCCAAGAACCTTCGTCATCACGTTGATTCTTTCGCCTATTACTATCATATTGTCTTTTCCTCCTTAACGAGTCTTATCCCGTTTGTCTCAGTCCGCTTTCCAGAGTTTCAGGTAGGCCGGAAGGTGCGCCGCTTCACGCGGACCGATCATGACTTCCCACTCGGGCCCCAGTTCCTCTTCCAGGTCACCGCTTACCACGGCCACGTATCCCGGGATAATGATCTTCCGGTGCTTGATCTTGTCCGCGATGCCGGACTTCTTGATGAAGATCCCCATCGCGTCGCCCACGAACTTCCCGGCGGCCCAGGCCGTCAGGACGGAGAGTCCCTCGGTGTCCATGATTAGCAACCAACTGGGAACCTTGCTCGCCTCGATCTCGCCCCCCGCGACGAAATAGGTCAGGGAGAAATTGGTGGTAATCAAGACGGGGGAGTTCTCGTCCGGGTCGTTGATCTCGTAGATGCCTTCCTCCATCATCATGGGGCGCTGCGGGTCGGTGTAGATGTTCAGCCGCGCGACGGTCAGCGGGAAGAGATTATGCGCCTCGGCCTCGGACAGGACGATGATGCCCGCGTATTTTGCCACGAACATGGAGGCGATAACCGCTTCCTTGAAGGGATCGTCGGTCATCTCGTTGGGAAACGCGATCGTAGAGAATCCCAAGGGGCGGAATTTTTTTTGCAGGGCGAGACGCCGGATATAGATCTGATCCTCAAAGGCCCGCCGCAGGGTCCGGGAGCTGGTATCCAGCACCATGTCCTTCACGCCCGCCTTCTGAATCTCCTGGGTCAGCTCGGCCAGCTCGTCCAGTGTCTCCGCCTTGACGGCCAGGGGACAGCCCGCCGACTTGGCCAGTTCCGCCATATCAGACCAGTTGTCCTTGTTGGCAGCGTAGAGAAGCGGCTTGTTGTCTCCCAAGACCTCGGCGCCAGCGGCCAAGACGTCCTTGCTATCACTCATCAGGGTAAAAGTGGCATCCGTTTTCTCGTTGATCTTGCTGACCAACGCCTTGAACTTGCCGGCGTCCCCGCTCTCGCATTTGACGGCAAACATGTCCGCCTTGAGCAGAACACCAACGCGCTCGTACCGGTATTTCATGAAGTTTTCTATCTTTTTATCGATCTCTTCGTCCGCCATGGCATCCGACACGTAAATGGCGAATCCCGGTTTGTTCACGAAGGTCTTTTCGTGACGGAACATGCAGGTCTCCCCGCCGATCTTGAAACCGCGCTCCTCGTTACCAATCTGCACGGGCCGGATGGGAGGCGCGGAGGCCTCCGCCAGAACCGCTTTGGCTTCGTCGGAAACGTAGGGGCACTTTGCCAGTTCCGCCTTTCCCGCCGCCAAGGCCATGGCAAAGGCGAGACACGTGGGTTGTCCGCACTCCTTGCAGTTGGTCTTGGGCAACATCTTGAATATCTGAATTCCTGTCAAACCCATAGTCTATCTCCTTTCGTTTCGAGGCGTGAAGGGAGCGCCCTCACGCCCCGTACGATTTTTTATTCGCCAAGGATCGGCGGCATCTCCAGGGCGGGATGCTTTTTCTCCTCGAGGAACGGATAGATCTCCTCCTCGGTGGTTCCGATGGTCTCGTCGGCGATCCTCTCGTAAAGATCAGGGATTCCGACCTCTTCGCAACGGATCTTCAGGCGATCCATAACCTCTTCCTTCAAGCGGCTGGGCATCCAGACGAGGCGTTTGATGCCACCCTCGGCGGCCAGCCACTTGCGCTGCGTGAGGTTATATTTTCCATGGCCCACAAAACCGGGGGTGATCACGCCGCCGCCAACGGTTCCAGCCAGGGTTGAGAACTTCATGCCGCATGGGGTCATCCCCATGTAGTCACGGTCCACCGTCATCACGCCGTTACAGATGGGAAGCACGGCGGCGATACACTCGCAACACCCGCAGGTAGTCATAGGGTCGTCCACGATGCTGTAGAAGTTGTAGTGGTCGTAAACCTGGCGGGAGGCCTGATAGAGGAAGTCGTTGCAGCCCTTCCACTGGCCCTTGACCGGATCGATGACCTCACCCTTTTCCACGGGCTGGTTCGGCCCCGTCGGGTTGATCTCGTAGGAGGCCTTGCAGTCCATCCAGTTATAGGCGCCGCACAGGCCCGTTCTCTCCGGGCTGATGATGCAGACGTGGTTCGGCGCGAAGGACTGGCAGAGCGTGCATGAGTAGAAAACATCTGTGGTCTCGTCCGTCATGCCCTCGATACGCGCGTCGCGGACATGATAGGCGTCGCGGGCCATTTTCAGAATCTTCTCCACCTCTTCCTGCTCCGTGTAGACCGTCACCTGACATTTGTCGAAGATGGCGCCGAAATCCTGATGCAGTTTCGCGTGGAGGATCTTTCCGAGGTCGGTCATCCGGAAACCCTTCTCCACAGCCTGCTTGCTCACGCGCAGCCACGCGATGTCGCGCTGCCCGATATGCATGATGCCTTGGGCGTAGTTGATGAGGTGGTGGATCTGGCGCTCGAGGATCGGTTCGTAGTCTTCCTGCATCTTGCGGCCGGCCACTTCGACCTTGATGGCCAGGGGCAGCTTGGACCCGGGCTCCACGTCCGTGATGTCGGGACCCACCAGTTCCACCTTTCCGTCGGTCACCTCGTCCATCTCCGCCGAGGTCACCCACTCAACCGCTTCGGTCCTTCCGCCGCCGCATTCCAGGTAGATGTCGTCGCCGCGGACACGCTCACCCTCGAAGGCGGGCCCGTAGGCCAGCGGGATCGGAACCTCGGAGATGGTGACCTTCAGGCCGCGGACCTCAACCGCCTTGGACACGATCTCTTCGATGGGCACGTTGGATACGACGTGCTCGTAGGTACAGATCCCCGTGGGCAGCACCTCGGGGATCGGCGTGTTGGCGATGGTCGGAAAACCCCAGTTGATGGCGCCCGCCGCGTTGGCGTACCACTCGTCCGTGACCTCGCCCAGCGCCAAGACGAAGGAGAAGACGCGGTCCTTGTTGTAGATCAGGATCTTGCGGAACTCGCCGCCCTTCAGACCGCCGAAGGACATGGCCGCCCTGTTGGCAAACCCGAGTGCGAAGACGGCGACGTCTTCAATGCCGGGCCCGAAGGGAACCAGCCGGGTCGGCCAGCCGATCTGGACACCGGCTTCCACCAGCTGCTCCGCCATCTTTTTTCCGTTGTGCTCCGCGCCCATGAAGACATAGAGGTTTTTCTCCTGAAGCTCCTGGGCCAGGTTCTTCGCCTGTTCCACGGTGTCGCAGGCGCCCGCGATGGCGGCGAATCCGGGGGCCGTTCCGTCCACGAACTCGACGCCGCGCTTTCTCAGGATAATGTCATTGGCGGCGCCCAGCCAGATCTTGCCGTTCTCCACGTCGCACTCTTCACCCTGCAGGTAGAAATCGGGCTCCTCCACGTAGCGAATCGCCAGTTCCATCTCTTCCACAAACAGGGTCGCCATGCCGGCGTCCAGGGCCGGGGCGAGATAGGGAAGCGGAACCTTCTCGCGGACCGGCGGGGGAAGCAGGCTCTTGGCTATCTTGAAGACCTGTTCCATGTCCTCCAGTTTCGTGACCTCAATTCCCAATATCCCATAGATGATGGGAAGAAAGTAGGCGGTCTCCGGGAAGGCCACTTCCTGCTTGGGTCCAAACTTATCCAACGCCTCCTTATACTTGGCTTCCGCACGATCGTATATCTTGTGCGCGCCCCGGATGGCTGCTGATGCAATGATTTTTGACACGGTTTCTTACCTCCTTTTCAGAATTCTTTCTGATGATTTTATTTTAAGCGGCATCCAGTTCGCGACGTTTTTCCATGTCGTAGAGGATACGTTCTCTCGCCTTGTCGATGCCGAGTTCCTTACGCTTCTTGTCGATGTGCGCGATCATCATCTGCGCCGCCTTGACGGGATCCTGCTCAAACGCCCACATCCCCTTCAAACTGTCTTCGTATTTCTCAAACAGATACTTCGTCACCGCTTCGCTGTTCGTCGTCGGCCACGTGACGCCAAAGACCGTGAACACGCCGCTGGCTACAAAATACTCCCCAATGGAGATGGCCTTCTCGCTCATCCACTCAGGCGCCGCGCCCGCCGCAGGCAGGTCGCTGATGTCGTCTCCCAAACCGCCGTCCTTGACCATGGCCGTGGCCGCCATCAAGATCCGGCTGTTGTCCACGCAGCTGCCCACGTGCAACACCGGCGGGATGCCCACCGCTTCACATACCGACCTTAAACCGTCTCCCGCGTATTCCAACGCCGCCTCCGGCGTCATGAGCCCCATCTCTCCCGCCGCCATGGCGCTGCACCCCGTGGTGAGTACCAGGACGTCGTTCTTGATGAGTTCCTTGATCATGACCATGAAGTTGCTGTTGTGCTGAACACGCGCGTTGTTGCAGCCCACAACCCCGGCCACTCCCCGAATCCGGCCGTTGATGATGTTGTCGTTCAGAGGACGATACGAGGCCCTGAACATGCCGCCCAAGAGGTAGTTGATGGTCTCGTGGCTGAAACCCACCACCATCTCTTTGCTCTCGTCGGGTATCATGACCCGGTCCTGATTCCGGTTGGCGAAGTTGTCGATGGCCATCTTCAGGATCTCTTTGGCCACTTCCAGACCACGCTCTTCTTCAAACTGGATGTGCTGCGCCCCTTCGATCCTGGCCCGCCGGTCCGTGGTGATGAGCTTGGTGTGATAGCAGGACGCAACCTGCTGCAAGGATTCCATCTGACACTGGACGTCCACGGTCATGAGCTCCACCGCCCCCGTGGTGATGGCCAACTCCTGCTGCAAGAAGTTGCCCGCCACCGGGATGCCGTGACGCATCAGGATCTCGTTGGCGGAGCAGCACAGGCCGCCCAGGTTGATGCCTTTGGCTCCTTTGCTCTCCGCGTACTTGAGCATCTCCGGGTCCTGCGAGGCGATGACCATCATCTCCGGAAGAAGGGGTTCGTGCCCGTGGATGATGATGTTGACGTGGTCTTTCTTCAAGATGCCCAGGTTGACGCGACCCGCCACCGGCTCCGGCGTGCCAAACATGACGTCCTGTAGCTCCGTGGAGATCATGGAGCCCCCCCAGCCGTCCGCCAGGGATGTCCGCGCCGCGTGCATCAGGATGTTCTCGTAGTCCTGGTCCACACCAATGTGCGTCCGGTGAAGCATCTCCACCACTTCCCGGTCCACGCCCCTCGGCGCAATCCCCAGGTTCCGCCAGATCTCCTGGCGCTTTAGTGGCGCACGCTTCAAAAAGATGATCTCGCCTTCCTGCTTGCCAAATTCCGCCAGGCATATCTCGCCTACTTCCACCGCAATGTCCTTGAGGTCACGGTCGTCGATCTCTACGCCTAGGTCCATGGCCAGCTGGTAGAGCTTCTGCTCGTCCTTGATGGCAAAGTCCTTCAACTCTCCCTTGGCCGCCTTCAAGAAGGTCTCCGCTACCCCGCGGGCATGGTCGCTGTGCGCGCTGGCCCCAGCCGCCACCATCCTCGCAAAGTTCCTCGCCGCGATGGTCTCCGCCGTGGCGCCGCAAACACCCGTCCGCTTCGCCTTCTCCTCCGGCGTCTCCTCGCGGTTCTTCGGCGCCGGCACCCGGCAGGGCCCCATGGCGCAGTTCTTACAACACGCACCCCCAGCCCCTATCGGACACGGCTTGATCCGCGATACTCGATCAAATACGGTCTCTACTCCGTCCCCCTTCGCCTTCTCGTAGGCCTCGATCGTTACTTGATCCACACTCACTGCCTTGGCTTCTGCCATTTGCTTATTCTCCTTTCAAATCTGTTTATAACTTTTTTGATTCGGCGCCCTTCAGTTGGCCGCCATGAAATCGTTGATAATATCCTTAACGATCTTGATCGATTCGGGATGCCGCATGATCAGAAGATCGGAACCCGCCAACAGCAACAGCATGGCCGTGACGCACTCGATGGTAATGGCCCGCCGCTTGGGATCGCCCATCAACGGGTCTTCTTCCGGTGTCAATTTGGCTTCCTTCGACTTCCAGACTTCCTTGGCCATGTTGTTGATCATCGGGAACTGAAGCCGCTCGTCTTCCTGGGTTAGGGCCGCCAGCATGAGGCGCTCCATAACCGAGTAGGAATACTCAATCCCATATCCCAGGCCACCGGTCGTGGGGTCGATAAGAATTTTTTCGTCGGAGACCCCAAGGTTTCCCAGCAGGATGTTCATCTGTTTGGCCAGGTTGATGTCAATCGGAGACGAGGAAATGCAGGTATGCTGGTAGGCTATGATACTCCCACCAATTGCCTTATGATCCCCTTCCTCCACGGGGCCAATCGCGAGGTTCTTACCGTGGGTCTTTTCACAGATGAGCTTCAAAACTTCGGTGTCCTTCTCGTGGCTGGCCGTCCCCCAGACGATGAGGGGCACCCCGTTGATAGCGTCCAGCACCTTCAGGACCGTGTCTGCCGCCTGATCCGCCGGGACATCCTTGTCATTGGGGTCCGTGCTGATCATCTGGATACAGATCATCTCCGCCCCGTAGTCCTCCACGCATTTCTTTGCCCAGAGGGCGGGGTCGTGCACCACATCCTTGAAGGGTTCCAGGGCGTGTTCTGGCCAGTCTTCCGGTTCCATGTCCCAGATCTCCATGGCGATCCTTGGGGGATTGGGACGTTCACCCTCGAAAAGGTAGAAGGGCAGAGAGGTCTCTCCACCCACCGTCACGGCCTTGTCTCCAGCGCCCAGGGTGATGGTGCGGATGGCCCCTTTATAGGTTCTCTTCGGTATTTCGATTGTCACAGTCATCCTCCTTTTCTACAGAGTAAGATTAAAAAACAAAAAAGAACCCAAGATTACGCGGGATTCTTCCTCTTTTCGCTTCCATACCAAGACTTACTGAACCAGTAGCGTTCTCCGGTCTGGAGATATTTCAGTTTCCAATCACGGCTGAACAGCCGTCCTCGCCAGTCGATCTTCTCTTTGCCCGGCTCCGTTTCTCCCGGCTCAAAGGTATCCGCAAGAACCTTGACCTTCGTTCCGTCGGGAAGTTCCTTTTCTTCATACTTGTATTCTACCATTGGCATGCCTCCTTTTTTATTTTTAAATCTTCAATACCTAAAATTTAGTCAACTCCCTATAACAGGAAGTTTCCCGTTTTTCAAGTCCAAATTTTCACAAATTTAGTGGATCACGGAATCCATTTTTCGAAAATCTTGTTGGCCGCCACCACGGCCGTGGCGTCCTCGGGCAACTGTATCGTCGGTTTCCCCTCCAGATCAAACCGGGCGATGGTCTCATCCGCCGGAAGGATCCCTGCCAACTTCAAGCCGATTTGCTCCACCAGTTCCGCCATCTTGGGATCGAACTCCCCCTGCACCCTATTGACGATGAGGGCCAAGTCCTTGATGTTGAGTCCCAGTTCCTTCACCACCTCCAGGATGCGTCCCGCAGTTCGAATCCCGCGGACCGTGGGATCGGAAACCACGAAAAGGAGATCCACGTTCTGAGTGGTCAGCCGACTTAAGTGCTCCATCCCCGCCTCATTGTCGATGACTACATACTTATAGTTCTGGGTCAAGACGTCGATGAATCGGCGCGCCAGGGAATTTGCCGCGCAGTAGCACCCTGGTCCCTCGGGACGCCCCATAACAATCAAGTCATAGTCCTTCTGCTCGATGACCGCCTGCTGGACCTGCATCTCGAACCAAACATCCTTCGTCATTCCCACGGGAACGTCCTTCTTCATCTGTTCCCGGGCCTCGCCGATGGTCTTGTAGACCTCCACGCCGAGAACCTCGTGCAGGTTCGCGTTGGCGTCCGCGTCCACCGCCAGGATGGGTTTCTTTCCATTCTTCACGAGGTAATTAATGACCATCCCCGTGAGGGTGGTCTTCCCCGTTCCTCCTTTTCCCGATACCGCAATGGTAAACGCCATTGTTTTCTCTCCTTACGCCGCTTTTTCTTGTTTTAAAATCTTCATGATGTTGGGAAACGCCGTCTCATCCGTGTGTGGCAGGAACATGGCCGCCACGTACTCGTCCATGAACCGCGGGTAGTTGGACAATTCGATGTTGGTCATCATGTTGGCAATGTTCTCCGCCTCCCTGAGCAAGTCTTTCGAAAAAGACAAGAGGCGCGCGCCCAGAAGAGACCCATTCCCCACGAACATGAATTTTTCATCGGGGATGTCGGGAAGAAGACCGATCATTTTGGCCGCCTCCAGGTCGATGTAATGTCCGAATCCTCCCGCGATAATAACCCGGTCCAGGTCGTTGAAGGTCATGTCGGCCTGGTCCAGAAGAATTTTGCACCCCGCGTAGATGGCCCCCTTGGCCCGGATGAGATTGTCGATGTCTATCTCCGTCAGGGCAATATCCTGGTCG
>JALSPC010000071.1 GCA_026986155.1 bacterium | reverse complement strand
GTCGATGGCGTTCTCACGGGCCCACGACAGGACGTATTCGTAGCCGTCCTCCCCCTTCCGGATACGCTTCGTGGGCAGGTCGTGGCGGAACTTTCCATTCTGGTCCAGGGCGCCTGTCTCCAGGAGTTCGGCCACTGTGTAGATGAGGCCCGACCCACAGATCCCCTTGGCCTTGGCCCGCCCGATAGTCATCAGCATGGGTTCGTAGGTGGCCGGGTTGATCCGGACCTGCTCGATGGCCCCGCGCGTGGCGCGCATCCCGAACTTGATGCCGCCCCCCTCGAAGGCGGGACCGGCAGAACAGGAGGCGCTCATCAGCCAATCCTTGTTGCCCAGAACGATCTCTCCATTGGTCCCGATATCCATGAAGAGCGTCAAGTCCTCCCGCTGGAAAATCCCGGAACCCAGCACGCCTGATACGATGTCTCCCCCGATGTAACTGGCCACCATGGGAAAGAGGTAGATGTGGACATGGTCTCCCAGTTCGATCCCCGCGTTGACCGCTCGGACGGGCGGGAGAAAATTCGCTGTGGGCACGTAGGGGTCCTCCCGGAGATATTTTGGGTTTAGTCCCAGAAAGAGCTGCGTCATGGTCGTATTGCCCGCGATGACCATGTGGGACACGTGGCTCCTCTCCACCTTCGCCATGACGAGGAGCTCCTTGATAATCTTATTGATGGAGCGAACCACCACCTCCTGGAGGCGCTCCAATCCCCCCGGCTTCAGGGCGTAGACGATGCGGCTGATAACATCTTCGCCGTAGCTTATCTGGGGATTGTAATCCGAGGCAATGGCCAGAGTGTAGCGCTCGGCTCCATCCACGTCCAGCCCCGGACAGCCGAAGACCTTGCACTCGTGGAGGTTGAGCAACTGGCCGAAGATGGTCGTGGTCCCTATGTCGATGACGATAGAATAGTTGTGTTCCGCGGTGTCCCCCGGCTCTATATTGATGAGTTTGTATCCCTTGCGGGTGAGAACCATCGTCACGGTCACCTTCCAATCCGCATCCCGGAGCAACTGGCTCATCTTCTTGATCATTCGGAAGTCGGCCGAAATCCCCTCAAACCCGAATTGCTGTTTCAGGGAACGGTAGATGCGCGCCAGGTCGCTCATGTTGTCTTCCTTGGTGGGAGGCGGCAGTTCCAGATAACGTTTGAACACCGTCGGGTCGATAGACCAGCCTTGCACCAACTGGTTGATGTCCTGGGGTGACAGCACCCGGGCGAATCCCGCACGTTCCCTCCTGAGCACCGTCCGATCTATCTGAGATTCAACGGGAATCTCCACCACGATATCCGATACGGGCTTTGTCATACAGGCCAGTCGGTATCCCTGCTCGATCTCCCACTTCTGTAATTGCGGCATGGGAGGCAGGGTCGTTTCTCCCTTCACGATTTTCACCTTGCACTTCCCGCAGGTCCCGCTCCCGCCGCAAGAGGCGTTGATATGCACCCCCGCCGACATGGCTCCCTGGAGGATCGTTTCGTCGGGATCAAGGTCTATTTCTCTTCCGGACGGCTCAAACCGCACTTTGTAACCCATAAAAATCTCCTAAAATTTGTTATTGGAATAGTCGAGCCTTGACTGAGATAGAAAAATTAACTCTAACCGATTCCGCTCCTTTTGCGCGCTTTTTTAACAAACGTTAAAAAATCCTATGGTATCTCTATTGGTTTGTCAAGAACTATTTCCACTTACCTTTTCACGCACTGCCACACTCACAACTGCTCGAAACGGACTTCCGTTACGAAGAAAAACACGCCCCCCGGACGAAACAGGGTGAGGGGCCTACGCGGTTCCTTTCCCTTCCGGCCCGTGAAAGGAGACCTTCAGGGTTCCCGAGGCATCGAACGGCATCCCGGAAAAACCCGAGAGAAACGACAGCCTCGGATTCCCCGCCACTTCGGCCTCCAAGCTCTCCGAAACGTAAAGGGTTTCGAGGGAAAGGGTATTTCTGATATGGACGACCCGCATCTCGTCGACGGACTTCAGGCCCACCGTTTCGAGCGCGGTTCCAACGGCTTCCCGGTCCGTCGGAAAGGAGAGCGGCAGCGCCGCTTTCTCGGGAGACAGAGCCGTGATACAGTTGACCGCCGTTTTTCTCATATCTATTTTGTCAATGCATCTCCGGGTTGTGAAATCGGCCAGCCCGATCCCCGTGGCATTCCCCTCCGTGGCCTCCGTCAGGTCCCGCACGAAGATGCGTTTGGGATGGGGATGGATCCAGAAATCCCCGATGAGATCCCTGTGGCGTCCCACAACCTTGGTATCCATGCCCGTCCCGCTGATGTTCTTCCCGATTTCGTCGATAATCAGCAGGTCCAAGTCGTCAAAGGGGATCTTCGCCATGACTTTCTTGGAAAGCCGGAGCAACGCTTTTTCCCCCTCCAGCATTTTCTCCGGCGTGAAGGCCGCGATCCGCGTGATGCGGTCCACGCCGTTCTCTACGATTCCAAGCCCGAAAAGAACGGGACATTTTTCAACCACCATCCGACCGGCATCCACGATGATGGTCTCCATCCCGTGCTCCACGGCCGCGCGGTGATACACGCTGGCACCCCGGTGCTTTCCCATCCCGATGGCCATCATCTTGAACAGGCCGCTTTCGATCTCGCCATCGAACTTGGTGTGCGTCTTCACCCGGTTGATAACCACGAGGGCGTCAGCCTCACTCGCGTTTTTGTCAAGAAAGACTGGCACACCCCGGTCCGTCTCACCCACTTCCACTACCTCCATGGAGGCAAGAATCGGCGCGCCCATCGCCGCCTCCGTGATGCCGTAGTGCGCAAGGATGGAAAGTTGGCCCTCTGGTGTCGCGCCCCCGTGGCTTCCCATGGCGGGAAAGATGAAAGGCCGCGCGCCCCGATCCTTCAAAAAATCGACGACCGCCTTGATGATCTCGTCAATCCGGTCGATCCCCCGGCTCCCCGCAGGCACCGCGACCCGCATTCCGGGCCGTATCCGATCACGCAACGCCATGTCTCTCAAGGCTTTAGTGACGACGGTCGGAACGTCGCAAACCTCCTCCCGGTAGAGTTCCTGCCACACCAGGGCCATTCTCGGAAAACATGCTTTTCTCTTTCCCACCTCGCTTCCACCCCCGGGATCATTATATCCCAAAATCTTTTTGGAAAAGCAAGATGCCACTGAAACAAACCATTAAAGTATCGTAGAAAACGGGAAGCCATCAACAACAAACATAACCCTATGTTTCTCGGATTTACATGAAAACGAGTGCCTCTTTCCTACAAAAAGAAGAACGGACCGTTAAGGGGTGCGATTTCTTACGGTCCGTCCGTTGGAGGTGCCATGTTGTCACATGGCTATGAAAAAAGGTCAGATGACCTTTTCCCCCACAAACATTTTGTTCTCTTCGATAATTTCACCTGCGATGGTAATCGCCTCATCCAGGGTCTTGATACCTCCGTAAACGATACTGTCCCTGATACGTAAGCTGTATTCCTGGTTGCCCGCCTTATCCGTGATCATCTGGATATGGAGACTCAGACGAGTGCCAAGGCGGATGTATTGTGCGCTCTGCATGACTTTCCCCTTGTAAGACCAGGGTTCCGTGACATGGAGCAACATGAAATCGAGTATTTGTCTCGGATATTCCATCAGTACCCTCCTTTTTTATGCTGATACGGTTTCGGCCGCCGGAACATCCAACTCCGTCACTTCCCTGATCGCGTCCTCGCCGCGCCCCACGACGACGGCCGCCGTCGCATCGCCCCAGACATTGATAGCCGTCCGAAATTGATCAAGGATTCGATCTATGGCAAGAATCAAGCCGATACCATCCAGAGGGAGGCCTGCAGCGGTCAGAACGATACCCATGGTGACCAGCCCCGCTCCGGGAATCGCCGCCGCTCCGATGGCCGCCAGTGAAGCGGTAATAAAAATGACTACCTGCATCCCCGTCGTCAGGTGCACCCCAAGAAGCTGGGCGATGAAAATCACAGCGACCGATTCATACAAAGCGGTTCCATCCATATTGATGGTCGCCCCCAGCGGGAGCACAAAATTTCCGATGCGGCTGTCCACCCCGGCCCGGTTTTCCAGATTGCTCATGGTTATGGGCAACGTGGCGGCACTCGATGCCGTTGACCATGCCGTCATCATGGCCGGCGAAAGGGCCTTGATCAGGCGGAATGGGTTATACCGCCCAAAAACAAGAACGAGGATGGGCAGGGTGATGAACCCGTGAATGAACAACCCGAGGATCACCGTCAGACCGTATTTGCCAAGCGCTTTCAGGGCCTCAAACCCCAGATCCATGAAGATGGCCGTAACCAGCATGAAGATGGCGTAGGGAGCGATCGCCATGATCGCCATGATTCCTTTTTGCATGATTCGGTCAACAGCGTTGATAACCCGGGTCATTGGCTCGCAATCGCTCCCCACGATTGAAGCGAAAACCGCCAGAAAAATCGTGAAGAAGATAATCTGAAGGACATCTCCTTTAGCGAAGGCCGCGGCGGCATTTTTCGGGATCATGTTCACAAAGGTATCCACAATGATAATAACCGGGCTCCGTTGACCCACGCCCTGCTTCGCAACCTTGGCGGGCACCTCTGTCCCGATGTGTAGCGCGGATAACGCCCCTTTGTCGATTCCCAGCCCCGGATTGATAATGTTGACGACAATCAACCCCACCAAGACCGCCAAGGCGGTCGTGAGCATGTAATAGGCGATGGTCTTCCCCCCGATCCGGCCAAGCTTACGGACATCCCCGAGATTGGCGACAGCCATATAGATGGAAGCAAACACGAGAGGAACTATCAGCATGCGTAAGAGCCGTATGAAAACATCCCCACCGTATTTGAACAGGGTTTTCAGGTAATAAAAGGGCCCGGAAGTGACGCCCGATCCCACTGTCAAATTCAAGATAATCCCAAGGGCAATACCCAAGATAATTCCAATGAGAATTTTCCACTGAAGGTCCAAACCCTTCTTCTTTTTTTCGGCGCCGCTCATCTTAGTCCCCTCCATAATAATCTTCGGTAATATTGAAACTTCGAATGGTTACCCTGGATTTAACCGGGAGATAAGCCCCGATAAACTGATCCACATATCCGTTTGCCCGGAGTTCCAAAACAAAGACATTCAGAAGATTCAGGAAATCCTGGTTCCCCTTCCGAATGGCGAAACCGTAATAATCAGGTTTAAAAGGAGGATCCAGCACGACCACACGAAAACTCGCCCGTTTCGCGTTCTCCTTCAACCATACCTTGAGAAACATCTCGTCGTGAACCATGATATCTGCTTCACCCTTGAGAACGGCTTCCGCCGCCGCCTCATTGGTGGGAAATGCCTTGATCCTGGCCCCTGGGAAAAACCGTGGAACGATACGTTCCGGCGCCTTGCCCTTCGTAACGGCCACAATCAGGTTTTTCCATTTGCCGCTGCGTGCAAGTTCGTCATGTAGGGCTCGGTAACTCGTCGCCGCAGAAATCCCAAGCCTAGTGGTCGTTATTTTGTTGAGTAGAATGGAAAGCCCAGTATCGAAATACGCATTCGTAAAATCTATCACCTTCTGCCGCTCGAAAGTAATGCTCATCCCCGCCATGATGATATCGATTTCATTTCCTCGAAGCATGGGAATCAAATCTGAAAAGGTGTGGGGAACAACGATTTCCGCGCGGGCCCCGAGTTTCTTGGCGAGGAGTTTGGCAATATCGATATCCACTCCCTCGCGTTGTTCACCCTTCTTGAACGAAAAGGGTTTGAACTTAGGGTTGACCCCCACGCGGATGACCTTCTGAGCCATTATCTTCTGAAGTGTGGGGGATTGCGTCACGATCTCCCCCGCAGCGGAAACCACCGCAAAGCACACCGCGAAGCAAAGAACGAAACAAAGAACAATTGCCCAAAGTCCCAGGAATTTCATGATCGCACGTTTCATGTTACCTCCTCCATAAAGTTTTCCTCCTTCCACACGCCGGATCCCCGCGGCCGTTTCGGAGTTACCCAACCATCCGCCTACCCCCGTAGGATTTCCGCGGACTACGCATACAAAAAGTTGTTCTAAGCGGCGTTATTGCTCCAACGAGTAAATATGGATACATGCAATTATGTTTTGCATAATTCATACCATAGCATCGAAAAAATCAAAGCAAACATTTATTTGAAACAGCGTTGTAAATATCCAGCCATTCCTTTTCGAAATCCCAAGAAAATTAAATATGTTTTGCGGACTGCCGGAACTCCGCTGAAGGAGGGCGGAGCGTTTAAAACTCGTTTCCCTCCCACTACTATGAGTAAAAATGACTCATTTGCCTGTTTTTAACGAGTCATAATTGTCCCACAGCAAAAAAAGAAAATAAGGCAGTCCTGGAGAACAGTCAGGAATAATCTTTTTTGAAAAGACCATATTTTTTCATCTTATTGTAGAGGGTCTTCCTGGGCAGGCCAAGCGCCCGGTAGGTGGCCGTAATATTCCCCTTCCGGCGTTTGAGTTCCTCCTCGATAAGATATCTTTCAAATGATTCCACCCGCTCCTGCAGAGATCCTTGTCCGACGCTTTCTCCATCCTCCAAAGGGGGCAGGGTATCCTCCATCCCAAGCACCATTCTCTCCGCCACATTCTGCAATTCGCGAACATTTCCCGGCCAGGCGTACAGCATGAATGGCTGTAAATCTATCCTTTCCATATCAGGAACCGGCCTTCCAAGCCGACTCGCCGCTTTCTGCAGGAAATGAATGAACAGGGCGGGGATGTCTTCGACCCGGTCCTTGAGGGGAGGAATCACGAGATTGGCAACGTTCAAGCGATAATAGAGGTCGCTCCTGAACTCTCCCTTTTCACTGGCTTCGAGAAGGTTACGTTTTGTCGCCGCAATAACCCTCAAATCGAGCTCGATGGTCTTGCTTCCTCCCAATCTCTCGATGGACCGCTCCTGCAGAACGCGCAACAACCGGACTTGGAGAACCAAGGGCATGGACTCAATCTCATCGAGGAACAGCGTTCCCCCGTCGGCCTGCTCAATCTTCCCGATATAGATACGATCAGCGCCTGTAAACGCTCCGGGGTCATGCCCAAAAAGTTCGTTCTCGATAATGCTCTCTGGAATAGCCCCACAATTTATGGCAATGAATGGACGCTCCCTCCGGTGGCTGTAGCGATGCAGGCACCGGGCGACGAGCTCTTTACCCGTCCCCGTTTCGCCAACGATGAGGACATCCACATTGGTGCCGGCAATGGCCCGAATCTTTTCGCGCAGGCGACGCATGCGTTCACTGCGACCGAGGATAACCGATTCGATGCCACTCCGCCGGGCGACCTCCGCCCGCAATTTCCTGTTATAGAGAATAAGCCCCCGCTTTTCCAAGGCGCGTGCGACAATTTCCACAAACCTATCCGCCGACAGGGGTTTTTCGATAAAATCATAGGCGCCTTTTCGCATGGCCTCCACGGCCATACTGATATCCCCGTGGCCCGTGACGAGAAGCACGGGAAGATCAGGATCCCGCCGAAGTGTCCAATCAAGAAGAGAAAACCCGTCGACCCCGGGCATCCTCACGTCCGTCACCAGGATCCCCGGCCAGTCCCGGGAAATCAACTTCATGGCCTGGCGGGGATTCCTGAACGTGACGACATCGTAACCGGCCAACCTCAAGGTCTGCTCCACGGCCCGGCAAACATATTCGTCGTCATCCACAAAAATGACGGATCCCCTCACGTTTTCCATACTTCATCCTTTTTCTTTGCCGTATAACGGCGAAGTTCGATGGTGGCCATCGCGCCGCCGTCGGGATGATTGCCCATACGGATCATTCCCCCGAAATCCTTCACGATTCCCAGTGAGAGGGACAACCCCAGTCCTAACCCTTTTCCGTCTTTACGGTTACTGAAAAACGGTTCGAACAGCCTGTTCAAATCCCGCGGGTCGATTCCATCTCCGGTATCCCGGATATGGATGACAACCTTCTCCTGAAATTCCTGGAGAGTTATGGAGATTTCTCGGACGGATGACCCTGCGACGGCATCCAGGCTGTTCTTCAGGATATTGACCATAACCTGCTCTAGGCGGATTGGGTCCCCCCACACCATAAGATCATCGTCCCATACAGCGGGATTACACTTGACGCACGCATTCAATTTCTTAACTCTATTTTCGAGCAGAACCAGCGCGTTTCTCAATACCTGCACGATGGGGACTGGTACCTCCCTCCCCGGGGACTTGCGCGCGAAGGTCTTGAGTTGGCGCGTTATCTCCGCCATTTTTCCGGTCAATTCAGTAATATTCCGCAGGTTGGCCCGAACATCCTGGACATGTCCCCGGTCGAGAAAAACGAGGGCATTGTCCGCATACATCTGAATGGCCGAAAGGGGCTGATTGATCTCATGGGTTATACCGGCGGCCATTTGACCTATCGCCGCGAGCTTACCCGCCTGGATCAAGCCTTCCTGCGTGGCCCGCAATTCTTCCTCTGTCCTTCGTCGTTCATCGATTTCCGCGCGCAGACGAGCGTTGATCTCCGTCAATTCCCGGGTGCGTTTGCGAACCTTCTGCTCCAGCGCCCTGTTAGCTTGTTCCAGCACTCTTCTTGACTCCTTTTCCAGAAAAAGCCGCTCTCGGCGCGCGCGGCGCCGATAATAAAGCAAGAGAAAGCCAAGAAAAAGTGCCAGAAGCATCGATCCCGTCAGGAGAACCATGTCTCTCAACCACCCGGGATAAGTCGGACAGGATGTGAACAGTCCAGCCCGCTTCGGGCATTTCCTGGGACTGGAGAAGAAAGGGAACACGCTCAGGCATTTTCTCCCCTCTTTGCTCGAATTCGGGAAGCATGTCTCGCAGGATATGGATTACCGCGGCATCCCCGTCCCGGATCTTCACTGGAGTTGCGCATAGGCATTCCGGGTGAAAATTCCCGTAACGACGGCTTTTACGCAGCACCTCCATGGTCTTTTCGTCAAGGGGACCGAGAACACAGAACTTCCAAGGCGCATAACTGGTTATGAAAATGACCCCGTATCGATCCGTCACAACAACCCTTTCAGAGCCATGCGACCAATTCTCTTCCAGCCGCCGCATCTGAACCTTAACGACAATAACACCCGCGACTTCTCCAGCAAAAAAGATGGGGGCCGAGAAGTAGTAACCGCGAACCTTGGATGTGGTCCCAAGGGCGAAATAGTGCCCCGGTTTTCCTTGGATAGCCTGCTGGTAGTAAGGCCGAAAACTCAGGTCCTCGCCGATGAAGGAAACTGGGCCCCGCCAATTACTCGACGCGATGGCGACGCCGTGACTGTTCAGGATATAGATTGCGGAAGTCTCTGCAAGACCGTTGACCCTTTCAAGTTCCAGATTGACGTCCCTTTGGCGGGACAGAGAGAAGGGCCGGCTCACGAGATCTACGAACAGGGGATTCCTGGAGAGAATCAGCGGCAGGGCCTTGAACTTGTCAAGCTCGCTCTTCAGATCCCCGACATAGACGCTCAGAGACTCGCGGGAGGCACGCTTGATACGCTGCATCTCGTATTTCCTTGTCCAGACGCCCACTTGCCAAAGGGAAAACAGGTAAGCAACCACGCCGATCCCCCCCACCAGGAACCAACGCCCTCGGCTTTTCCGTTTCAAAGGCAGAAAAATCTCAGGATAGTCCATCACAGATAAGTAAAACGTAAATTCCTAGAAAATTCAACTGATTTCATCCCTTCCCCAGCCGTCACTGTCCTTCCCCCAGACCCTCATGGCCTCCACGACCGCCGGATCGAACTGAGCTCCCGTGTTCCGGGCGATCTTCCCCCCACTCGACATTGGATAGAATCTCATAGCCGATTTCTGGAGATTTCCGTCATACCTCCATTCTCACCAGCCTGCTCGGGATGAACCGCCGCGACATCCAAGGTATCCGATTCCCTGTTTTTGAGGAGAAGATAATACCTATCCGCGTCTATGATGCTAACATTCTGCCGCCGGACCACCTGGACCAGCGCGTCGGGGTCACGATAGGTGTTGACGATGTTGCCTATCTCGAAGAGGGTTGTCAATCGGTTGAAGGTTGCGCGCAGGGAATCCGGGTAAACACCTTCCCGGGAAAAGCTTCCCACGCCATTCAATCGATAGAACTTTTTTTCGGCATCTCCCCCCCGTTCGGCCGCATCACTCTGAACCGCTTCGTCTTCCTGTTCAAAAGCGAGTGTTGTATCGCCCAGGAGAATCTTATCACCATCAAAAAGCGATGTTTTTGTTATGCGTCTCCCATTCACAAATGTGCCGTTGCTGCTATCCAAATCTCTAATGACAAATCCCAGGCGCCCATTCTCGACGACACAGTGATGCCGGGATACCCTTGGGTCGTTGATCCGCAAGTCATTGTCCAGGCCCCGGCCCATCGTGAGGGATGTCCCAATCCTAAAGGACAGCACGGGCCGGCCATCCATGACCAGGTTTATCCTGCCCATCATCCCCTCCAAACCCTGCCTTGCCTCAAAGTTCCAGCGTCACTCCCAGTTCGATGATCTTCGACCCGGGAATCTGGAAGAAATCCGAGGCCTCCATGGCGTTCCGTGACATGAAGGAAAAGAGCTTGATGCGCCAACGCCGCATTCCAGGCCTCCGGCTGATGCTCAACTTCTCACGCCCAAGGAAATAACTGATCCTATCTGGATCAAAATCGAGCCCTTTCCCCCGCGCCAGGGAGAAGATATGTTCGATCCGGGGGTTCTCCATGAACCCATAGTAGGCAATGATTTTGTAGAACCCGCTGCCCAACTTGGTCACCTCGACCTTTTCATCATTCGGCACCCTCGGGATCTCCCGGGTCCGGAAATTGAGGAAGGCGATCTGCGTGTGCATGACTTTGTTATGCTTGAGATTATGTAGCAATGCCACCGGCACGACATCTGGGTTTCCTGTCAGAAAGACCGCCTGGCCGTCCACGCGGACAGGTGGATCCAACTTAATAGATTCAAGAAATTTATTTAGGGTCATGGTGCGCCGCCGCAAGCGCGCCCAGAGCATTTCCCGTCCCTGCTTCCACGTGATCATGACCACGAAGACGATCCCCCCGATAACCAGGGGGAACCAGGCACCGTGAAAGATCTTGCTGATGTTCGCCGCAAAGAATGAGATATCGATTACAAGAAAAAAGCCGAGGAAAATGGCCATCCAGATTGGCGACCACTTCCACTTCTCCTTTGCCACGACAAAGAATAGGATCGTGGAGATCAGCATGGTGGAGGTTACCGCCACGCCGTAGGCCGCCGCCAGCTTGCTGGAGGAATGGAATCCCAGCGCAAGGCTGATGGTGGATATCATCAACACCCAGTTCACGAGGGGCACGTAGATCTGCCCGATCTGCCTGGCGGAAGTATGGACGATCTTGATTCGGGGGAGGTAACCCAACTGCACCGCCTGACGCGTGAGGGAAAAGGCACCGGAGATGACTGCCTGGGAGGCGATGATCGTCGCCGCGGTGGCAAGAAAGACCATGGGGATCATCCCCCAGGCCGGAACAATAGCGTAGAAAGGATCTTTAGCCGCCTGGGGATTCACCAGCAACACCGCCCCCTGTCCGAAGTAGTTGAGCAGGAGGGCGGGAAGAACGAGCGCCACCCAGACGAGGCGGATGGGCCGTTTCCCGAAATGCCCCATGTCCGCGTAGAGGGCCTCTGCCCCCGTGACCACGAGAAACACAGCCCCCAGGACGAGAAAGCCGTGCACGTGGTTCCTCAGAAGAAAATCGATCCCGTGCCAGGGCAACAGGGCGTGGAAGATAGCTGGATTTTTGAACACCTGGACCGCCCCCAACGTTCCCAGCGTGCAGAACCAGACGAAAATCACCGGCCCGAAAAGGGCCCCAACGCTCCCCGTCCCGCGCGGTTGAAGCATGAAAAGGCCCGCCAGGATGGCAACCGTCACGGGAAGGATATAGGGATCGAGCCGGTGCGTGATAACCCCCATTCCCTCGATAGCGCTCATCACGGAGATGGCCGGTGTGATCATGCCGTCCCCGTAGAGGAGACACGCCCCGAAAACCCCCACCGCCACAAGAATCCACTTACCCTCCATCTTCATCAAGCCCCTCGGGCGAATCAGGGAGGTGAGGGCGATGATCCCGCCCTCCCCGTGGTTGTCCGCCCGCAGGATGAAGGTGAGATATTTCACCGAAACCACAAGGATAAGCGACCAAAAGATGAGCGACAGCACCCCCAGCACGTTGGCTGGAGTCACGACAATCCCGAAATCCCCGTAGAAACACTCCCGAATCGCGTAGAGGGGGCTGGTCCCGATATCCCCAAAAACAACCCCCAAGGCGGCCACGGACAGTGCCATGAGGTGTTTTCTATCCATTTCATTAGAAGGGCTCGACGTCTCTATCCCCTTCCGGGTTTCCCTCTTGTTCAGTTTCTTGATCATTCCCGTCCGCCTTTCTTGAGTCGTCTCAATGAATGCTTTTCTAATATTCCTTTGCGCCTTCTTAACAAAATCCCCCTTTCTCGTAAAGCGGCCCTTGCCAAACGTATCCTCTTTCTGGAAAAATACGGCCCAATCCACACGGAGAAATTATTTGTTATGCCTCATTTGTATATAACCCCGCCCGAGAACCTCCCCGCCGAGCGTTGGAAACACGACCGGGATCCCGTGGAACTCATCCACGTCCATACCCCGGAACGCCCTTACTACGTCAAGATAAAATTCATTGACGACGCGCTATGCCGGCTTTCCCTCCTTACGACTCCCATCGACCTCATCCTGACCCAGCACAAGGAGATCCTCCTAAAGGTCGCGCGGGAGCTGAGGGTTCGTGTCTTGAAAAGCAACCTGGGCTGGCGGCTCAAACCTGACCTGGGAACCGATTATCTCTTGAACGAGGAAAAACTCCATTCCTTCGATTGGCGGACGGACATCCCTAAAATCTTTGAAATCGGGTGCGGCAACGGTGGATTTCTCTGCGATCACGCCTTCCGGACCCCCGGAACCCTCCACATCGGGGCGGAGATCAACGGTTTTACCCTCAGGAAAGCCCTTCGAAAAACCGCCAGGGCCCACCTGGACAACATCTACTTCATCCGCAACAACGCCCTTCATATCCTCCATTATTTCATTCCAGATGGAAGCCTCGATATCATTTTCATCAACTTCCCGGATCCCTGGGAGAAAAAACGCTACCTAAAGCGCCGTCTCATTCAACCGGAAACCCTGGGCGACTTCGCCCGCGCCCTGAAACAAGGCGGGGAGGTCCGGTTCACCACGGACCACCGGGACTACGCCGAGGACACGCGGCGGCACTTCCTAGGAACCCCCTTTTTCATCCTCCTCAAACAAACGGACGACGGTGCCCTTCCGTTCCCCACCAAATACGAACAAAAGTGGCGCGCCGCGGGGCGCCAAATCTTCCAGCTCGTCTTCAGGCGCACGGGGGTGCCTTTCACGCCTCGAAAGGATCACGATCGTCTCCTTCCTGATTCTCTTAAAATCGGGACCGAAAGAGATTTCTCGAGCGGCGACACCCTCCAGGCCGGTGATTTTGTCTGCGTCTTCAAAGACGTATACAAGGGTCCGCCGGGTGACGTGCTCGATACCGTCATCTCACTTGGGCGCTACAGATGGAACGTCATCTTTTCCAAGGAATCCGGCTGTCTTGTGTATGATCCCCGGACAAACAAAAAATTTCTTACACATAAGATCAAAGCGCTTCTTGAGAAACTTCTGCGGTAAGAAAAAATCACCCAGACAAGAATGGAAAGGGCCGGGCGGTCAAGCCCCGGCCCTTCATGTTACCCGGCGTAGCGGGCGTCGCCGAACGCGAGGATGGGAAAGAAAATGATCGGCAGCAAAATCATCCCAATGGCAAAACCGACCCCCTTCCCAAACTTCTCCGCAAGCGCCAGGTCCGTGATGATGAAGATGATGAAGTTGACAAGGGGAATGAAAAACAGAATCAACCACCATCCAGGTTTGCCCGCCACCTTCAGCATTACGTAAAGGTTGTAAATCGGGATGATAGCGGCCCAACCGGGCTCTCCTGCCTTATCGAAAATTTTCCAGACAGAAACAATCATAATGACCGCTATAACAAGGTCAATTATCAAAATGATACCACTCGATCCTCCCCCGTGCATAAATTCCTCCTCTCCTAAAAAAGATTGCAAACGCGCATTCACCTTGGCGTCCCCTCTTCACTGCCACTCCAGACGCCATCCCCTATCTGACTAAAATAATATAACATGGTTTGTTCCAAAACTTCAAGAGAATGTGGACAGGCGTTCAAGTAATCAGAAAAGGCCTTAAACGATATCACAAATCTTCTGGAAACATGAAAAGGAATTGATGAATGGCTGCAATAGAAACAATGGATAAGAATATGAAGATTAATAAAGGCTGATAATTTTCGGTAAAAATTTCTCAACTTTCCCTTGAAAAGCTCATGCGCATTGAACAAAACAAACTCCAGCTTCTTTCATTTCTCGCAAGTTTCATTCAATCTGCCCAGAAAAACCTTAATTTGTGACGCAGTGGCAAATAAAAATTTCAGGGTGAAAAAGACATTTTCCGGAGCAACCGTCTTCCCAGGCAGCATATACATCAGTTCCCACATTGAGGCCACGGGGATCGTCGCCCATACGGGCGGGCCATCATGGACGAGAACATCCGGCTGGCCCGCGAAATGTGCGTAGGTCTGCCGGAATCAACAGCGGCCTTTCCATGCCGAGCTGCCGTGGAATCACTGGCCGCTTTCCCGAGGAAGATGCAGTTATTTAGAGCGTATCCTCGATTCGCCCTCAAAAATAATCAAGGCTTTCTCCTTTTTGGCCCACCTGCGTGTCTCTCAGAATATGTGCCCTTTCTCCATTTCCTTACAAGGACTTGATTCTGCTGCGAGGCCCTGTGTAAACGATTCTGAAGCTTTCAATACACGCCCCAGCACTCAAGTATCCCCCCCCAGCCAACCTCCCGAATCATTACCAATATCAAAAGAACAGTGCGAAAACACAATTGCCGGGGGTCTCTCTACTTGGTGAATTTCGACAATCATCTCAGCTTGGAAACCTTCAGTTTCGGAGCGCATCCATGAATAAGCCTGGCTTTCAAGGTTTCCCCTCTCCCATAGCGGTATTTTTCAAATCACGGGTAAATGGCCCGAAGATTGATGCAGACTCTTGCGATCTATTTCTTCCGGATTCTTGCCTCTCACGACCATGCGCACCGCCCTCATCCGCAAAACTATCAGCGTTTGGTGATTCAACAATCCTCCTATCAAATCCCCTCTTGCATTTAATTTATAATTATGCAATATGGAAATAAGAATAGCCGGCAACTTCATTTATTCAACGTCGCACTGCGCAGTTATCTATCAGACCTGTAATTCTTTCCCGGCGATGGAGGGAGGTCCTCATGAAAGTCAGGCTAGTCGTTTCTTTTCTTATTCTTTTGCTGGGAGGCAGCCTCCTGGTTGACGCAAACGTCCCCGCCGCCAAGGTTAAACCGATGTCCAGAACCGCCTTGCAACAGCGCCCGGCATCGGTGATTTTTGTCCTGGACGCCTCAGGTTCCATGTGGGGGCAGGTGCATGGCAGCCCCAAGATCGTGATCGCCAAGTCCGTCATGTGTGACCTGATCGACGGCCTTCCCGCCGGTATGAACGTGGGCTTGATGGCTTACGGCCATCGGCGCAAGGGTGACTGCAAGGACATCGAAATGCTGGTGCCGGTAGGCAAGTGCGATCCCGCGGTCTTGAAAGCCAGAATCAAGGCATTGAACCCAAAAGGCAAGACCCCGTTGAGCGCGGCGGTCGAGCAGGCGGCCGAAAATCTGCGTTATACTAAAAAGCGGGCCACCGTCGTGCTTGTCAGCGACGGCCTGGAGACGTGCAACGCGGATCCCTGCAAGCTGGCGGAAAAACTGGCCATGCTGGGCGTGGATTTTACCGTGCACGTGATAGGTTTCGCCCTCACCGAGACTGAACAGGCCAGGCTGCGATGCCTGGCGGACAAGACCGGCGGCCTTTTCCTGACGGCGTCCGACGCCGGCAGCCTGCGCGCGTCCCTGTTGAAAACCGTCGAAAAAGTGAAACAGCCGCCCCCGGTCATCAAGGAGTCACCGGGAAAGGCGGAACTTACCGCCCCGGACGCCGTGCCTGCCGGCGCAGCTTTTGAGGTCAAATGGAAGGGACCCAACAGCCTGAGGGACTACATTGCCATCTCAAAAAAAGGATCAAAGGATATGCAATATGTGGATTACGCGTATACAAAAACCGGTAACCCTGTGCGCATGATCGCCCCCGGGGAGCCCGGAGACTATGAGCTGCGCTACACTCACGAGCATTCCGGCAGGGTCATCGGCCGCCGGCACATCCGGGTGACACCGGTTGAGGCAAAGGTCTGGATTCCCGACCGTGTCCAGGTGGCGGCAAAGTTTGCCGCCAAGTGGCAGGGGCCGGCCTACGCGACCGATTTTGTCACCATCGCCCGAGCGGACCAGGCGCCCGACGGCTATTTAGGCTTCGCTTATGTTCACGACGGTAATCCTGCCAGTCTGCGCGCCCCGTCCGATCCAGGCGCCTACGAGGTGCGTTACGTCCTGGGACACGGCGCCAGAGTGCTGGCCAAAGCGCCCATCACCGTCGAGGCCGCCGAGGCCGGTGTGGAGGCTCCGAAATCGGTTTCCGCCGGGAGCAAATTCGAGGTTCGCTGGCAGGGGCCGAAGGAGGCCGCCGACCTGATTACTATCGCCCGAGCGGAGCAGGCGCCAGACGGATATCTCGGGATGGCCTATGTCCGCGACGGCAACCCCGCCAGACTGCGCGCTCCGGCCGATCCCGGCGCCTACGAGGTGCGTTACATCCTGGGACACGGCGCCAAACTGCTGGCCAAAGCGCCCATCACCGTCAAACCCGTCAGCGCCGGCCTCCAGGCCCCGGCGTCAGTCAACGCCGCGTCGCCGTTTACGGTGTCCTGGCAAGGGCCGGGTTACCCGGACGACCTGATCACCATCACCAGGCCCGACCAGACACCCACCAGCTATCTCGGCATCGCGTATGCCCACCAGGGAAATCCGGCCAGGCTCACGGCACCCAAGAAACCCGGCACCTACGAGGTGCGCTACATCATGGGCTACGGCGCCAAACTGCTGGCCAAAACGCCCATCACCGTCACAAGTCCGTGATAGGTAAAATCGCCGGGGTTGAAGGATTATGGCAAAACACCTTTCGGGTGCCGCCGTTGAACGACGATGATTGAGAAACCTTAACGGAAGTCCATGGACCCAAGCAAAAGGATGGATTAACAGATGACCGGAACCGCATTCTTAAAAATTTTTAGGCGCAATGCAGCCGTGTTGACCTTGCTATCCGTGGCATGCCTCTGGGTATTGATGACTGGAACCGCGGAGGGAAGAAACAAAAAGAGAAAAGAAAAGGTGAGGGAATTCCTGCAGGCCACGGTAAACCTGGATATCAAGTGGGACGTCTCGGAAGGCGACGTCAGGAACAATGGAGCATTAACGATTAGAGCGGCAGGCGTGTTAAAACTGAACAGGGAAATGAGCAGCATGGCCTACGACCTCCCAGCTGCGATGGTTTGTTACAAAATCCAGAACATGAAGGCCATCTATTCCTACCGCGAAACCATTATCGAGCAAAATCCCCCCGAAGGCTGCGATCCCGTCCGGGAAAAATACGAAGGCACGGGAACAACGACATGCGTCATATTCCCCGTGCCCGCCGACCTCATCATGAACCACATGGCCAGCGTGTTCAAAAATAATGCCCCTGCAGGCACCCTTTTCATGAACATGATTCCAAAAGGCGTCCTGGTTGACCAGTTCATGTTCGGGGTTTCCGTCCAAGAGGTCGTCATTCGGGGAAAGGAACGGTCAAGATACCAATGTTTCTATAAACCTTCCAGCCGGAAGCTGGAAATCAACGTCAATATTATCGATGAGATCAGGAAAAACGGCAAGATGGCCGGAAAGAAGACATGGACGGCCAAGTCCAACTGCGGTGCATATGGGCCAAAGGACGAGGTGGATGTCAACCTGCTGCCCAAGGCCCTGAATCACGGAAAGCCTTTTACGCCTGAAGAGTCTCCGAACGGCGATGTGACCTACACCCTTTCCTGGAAAATCGAAAGATTAAAACCCTATATCCTGATTTACAGGCTCGTGGATGGAGAGTGGCAAGACATAACCGACGCGACCCCGAGCGACAAGGGGCAGAAGATTCTGCCGGGGGAAAGACTGACGCTGCGCGCGCTGGCCGTGATCCCCGGCGAAACCCAAAATCCGCCGAAGGGGAAGTGGATCATCAAGGGCAAGATCCTGAAGGACTGGCAGGCCTCTGAAAACGGGACAAAGAAGATCAAGGCGGAAAAAGACAAGCAAGAAATTGAATTCTACTGGTGGCAGAAGCCTCCCACGGGCGTGGTAAAATACGTGGTGAAAAGCAAGGGGTTGACCGGGAAAACGACATTCAAGCCGCTGATACCCCAGGTCAGCACGAAAGAGGAGCCCGGAAGTGACTGGGGCGTGGGGAACAATACGAAGAAGGAGTGCGAACTGGTCCCCGACAGCCCGTCCATGAAAGTCACCAGTACCGTGTCAACCCCGAACGGCAAACCCTTTTGCCTGGAATACGTGCAGTTGGTCAAGGCGAACAACTGGCAGCTGAGAACTTACCAGAAAATTGGCGGCCCCGGCAACTTCCAATGGTGGAAAAACGTCTACAAGAGGGTGCTGGATACCAGCTATCCCTATAACGGCCCGCAGTGTTCGCCGGGTCCATTCGCGATGCAGGACACGCCCAACGCACCGTTTCCACCCTCGGCGGCCTCCATCTACTGGGACATGGACTTTCAGACATACCTGATGTTCCGCCCGGGCGCGCCAAAGGACGGCAACGCTTGGGTCCCGTTGAGGCGCTGGCATTGGGGATGGAAGGTGCACGCCCTGAGCCCGAAAAATCCATGGGACTACTACGATAATCCCGGTGATATCCCGAAATGTGAGAATCGAATTTTTCCCCGCGGCAAATGGAAACTGCCCAAAGATTTCAACTACCGGGCCCGAAAGGCGGGAGACTATCCCATGTGGACGGGAACGATCCGCGAGAAATACCTGGAGCCCACGAAAAATATCGTGGGCAACTATAAGCTGCCGCCGCCGTGACATTTATCTCCGTGAATTTACTGCCAATTCAAATCTCCCCAACTTGACAAATCACACTTGTCTCGAAATAATCATTTCCGAACACTTTTACAAGGAAGGTTTACATGATCAAAACTATCGGCATTATCGGCACGGGCGGCATCGGAGGGTATTTCGGGGCGAAGCTCTGCAAGGCGGCGGGACCGGACCAGGAAATCTTCTTCCTGGCGCGGGGGGCGCATCTCGATGCCATTCGCGAGAAGGGTTTGACTGTGAAAACGGTCAGCGAGGGCGTCTTGACCTGCCGCCCTTCCCTCGCGTCAGATGACATGAGGCAATTCCCGGCGCTCGACTTCTGCCTTGTCACCGTCAAGGGGTTCGACCTGGAGGAAACGCTGGCCTCCCTGAAGGAAAGGGTAACGAAGAAGACAGTCATCCTCTCCCTTCTCAACGGGATTGACATCGACCGGCGCGTGCGAAACGTCATCCCTGGCGCGGTGGTTCTCCCCGGCTGCACTTATATCAGCTCCCACATCGAGGCCCCGGGGGTCGTTGCCCAGACAGGCGGGCCTTGCAAGATCATCTTCGGCAACGATCCCGCACGTCCCGGGACATCCCAGGACGAGATTCTCCAGATTTTTGAAAACGCCCGCATCAACCACGAGTGGGTGGAAGATCCCTACCCCCGGATATGGGAGAAATACATCTTCATCGCGCCTTTCAGCCTCGTGAGCGCCTGTTTTGATAAGACGATCGGGGAGGTGCTTGCCTCGGGAAATCTGCGCCGTCTCGTCCAGGCCATTATGAACGAGATTGTCCGGCTGACCCGCGAAATGGGCATCAGCCCGCCGGAATCAACAGCGGCCGATCTTCTGGAAAGGGCCAAGGGATTTCCGCCGGAGACCCGCACGTCATTCCAGAAAGATTTCATGGATCCCCAGAAAAGGGACGAACGGGAGATCTTCGGAGGCGCGATCCTCCGCCTGTGCGAAGAACACGGCCTTTCCTGCGAGACAACGAGGGAAATCTACGAGAGACTAAACGCGTTAAAACCTCCCCAATCGTAAAAAGGAAAGGCAGTGAAACGTTCCGCCAGGTTTTTTTCATTGAAATTTGGGCTGGTTTTTATCCTGGCATTTTCCGTCCTCGCCCTCTCAATCGTTCCAGCACCCGCGTCCGAGGGAAATCCCTACCCGCCTCCCGCCGGGAAGGCCTGGGTCCGGTCCGGGGGCAAGTGGGTAATGGTTCCCGCGCCTCCCAACGAAGGCCCTTACCGCTGGACGGGAAACGACTGGGCGAGAATCGAGAACATTCCCCCCGGCAGGAAGTGGGTTTCCCCCCGCTGGGACTGGGACAACAATAAATGGGTCATGGGACGCTGGAGGGCCATGAGATCAGAGGATGAGACGCAGGTTTGGATCTCCGGCCACTGGGAAAAAAACGGGCACTGGACCGAGGGACACTGGGAAACGGGCGAAAGGCGGTCCACGGGTATCGACAACGATACCTGGATCCCGGGAATCAACTCCCCGAGACCCATCCGGCCGAGGCCTCCCGGCCTACGCCCGCCCGTGAAACCCAGGCCCAGGTAAAGAGGCTTATGTTTGATGGTCTCGTAAAAAAACATGTTTTCAAGGCAAAGTAAAAAGCCTCAAGTTCAAGGAGCGCAATTCGTGAGGAATGAGGCGTACTTGAAGTACGCTGCAATGACGAGGGATGCAGCGCGACGCAGAAATTGGACTTTTTACGAAGCCGTCAAGTTTCTATTCCATAGGGAACGGGCACATCCATCTCCCACACGGTGGGAGGGTCCAAAACCTCGTAGCGGCTCTGTGTAAAGGGACAGGCCGCCTGGCAGGCCGTGCACGACGCCCCGGAATCGATCCAGTAGTTGAGGCACTTTTTCCCATCGATATACCACTTGAGCGCCCCGGGGTTTCCCGTCTCCACCGGCGGCTCGGTTGTTCGTTCCCCAAGGGTGATGGCCTCCACCTCGCAGGTCTTGGCACAACGCATGCAGTTCTCGCAGAACTCCGTGACACCGAAGTCGATGGGCTTGTCCGGCACGAGGGGCATGTTCGTCAGGACCTTGCTGATGCGGACGCAGGCGCCGAACTCCGGCGTGATCAACAGGCCGTTTCGCCCCAACTGGCCCAGGCCCGCGTCGATCGCCAGGGGGATACTCAACCCCGTGCCGTTCTTGCAGGGGATGGCCGTGTAACCGAAGGCGCGGATCGCCTCGGCCAGGGCGACATCCGTCAAACCCATCCGGGAATACCCGATATTCGTTGCCACGCTCGTGTCGATGGACGACGAGCCGATCGAGGCCAGGGTCCGGTTCACGTCGAAGATGGACACCACGGCATACCGGACATCCTCGGGAATCACCAGCTCGGTCTCCGTTTCCTCCGGCGCCGGGACTTCCCGGAAAACAATCTTCTTAGTCACGGGCGTGTCCGGCGCGTAGATATTCCGACAGGTCTCTTCATAAACCCACTTCCGGTTGAGTTGGGCGATTCCCACCCGGCTGGCCCCAAGCAATCGGGCAATCTGCTTGATCTTTTTCGTCAGGTCTGCCGGGTCGGGGTCAGGTTCGGGGTCTCCCCGGAACGGCGGCGGCACGTTGATGGGGTTCCAAGTCAGGAATCCCTCGTTTTCGTGTCCCTCGCCGTAGGGCATGGTTAGGCGGTTCCAGGTGGTGGCCCCCACCCAGAGGGCGATGTGGGCGCGCGCCTCCCTAACATCTTTCACGTGAACCTTGTCGCCGATTTGAGCGCGTTTGTACTGTCCCAGCATGTTTTTCAACCAGACCTCGAACCAGGGCTGTCCCAGATCCTCCGAGACCTTCTTGAACGCGATGTTTCTTTCCGAAAACCGCTTCAGGCGATCCCCTTCGTAGATCTCCTCCGCCCCCTTCTCAAGAACGCGGGCCTTTCGTTTGGCCATACCACTACCTCCCTGACTGTTCTCGTGCCGCGACAAAATCATACGCCCCGGCATGCGTTCCTGTCAATGAATATGAGGCTTTTTACGTCTGATCTAATGAAAAGTTTCCCCGGCCACGTCTCATCTCAGGATGAAATAGAAGAGGCAGCCCGCGAAGAACGCGGCATACCCGTAAAGGTGCAAGGCGACCAAAAAGGACCGCGTCTCACCCGTCTTCGCCTTGTAGAGCCGATAGGCGATGAGGCTGGCCAGTGAGCCGACGAGGTTTCCGAAGCCGCCCACGCTCACGCCCCAGAGCAGGGCGCGCCAGTGCCGCGTGAAGTCGGCAAAGAGGAGGGCGCTTGGAACGTTGCTGATGACCTGGCTGCCCAGGGCGGCGTAGAGAAAAGTTCGAATCTGCGTGTGCAGGTCGAAGTGGAAGAGATGAACGAGGTTGTCGGTGAGCCCGAAGAAGGCCAGGAAGGTGATGAGCAGGGGATAATCGATCCTTAGGCTGCGGCGGTCCGCCACGAGGGCGTAGGCAAGCGGAACGATCCCCAGGGCGAGGGGGGCGAACTTCAGGACCGCCACGATAAACACCACGAAAAGGGCGACGTAGATCCATCCCTTCGGCGCCACCTTCACCCGCGCGGGCGGGTACTCACGCGCCGTTTCGCCGCGCTCCCTCGCGGCAAAGAGGAGGATGATCCCAACGAAGAGGAGGGAAAAAGGGAGAATCGCCCTAACGAACGCGACGGGATGCACGTGGTAATGGTAGAAGATGAAGATGTTCTGGGGATTCCCGAAGGGTGTCAGGGCCGAGGCGGCGTTAGCGGCCAGGGTCTCGAGAATGACCAGGATGTGTTTCCTTTCCACGTTCAGGGCCAGGGTAAGGGGAACCACGGTCAGCAGGGCGACATCGTTCGTCACGAACATGGAAAGGACCGCCGTCAGGAAGACCATTTTCACGGCCACTCCCCTCCCCCCTTCCAGCCTCGCCGCGATCCGCTTCAGGACACGGCTCTCCTCCAGCCCTCGGATGATGACGAGAAACACAAAGAGGATGTAAACCACGTGGAAATCGGTGGCCGTGTAGGTCGGAAAACGCCGCTGAAGCAGGGATGTCAGGAACAGCCCGGCCAGGCTTCCAACCAGGAGCCACTCCTTCGCGATTCCTTCCATCAGTCTACCGGCCATGGGGTTTTTTCACTTTACAAAGGTAATATCCAGTTTTGAACGTCCTGGGCCACGAGCTTCAAAAACGAAACACGACCCGCGCCAATGAAAAGTATATGAGCAACCCCGTTGAATCCACGACCGTCGTCAGCAACGGGCTGCTGATGACGGCGGGGTCCAGGTTGAACTTCGTCAGGAGCATGGGGAGCAGGCTTCCCAGCAGGTTCGACCAGAGGGTGATGACCACCATGGCCAGTCCCACGACCATCCCCACCGTGGGCCCGCCGCGCCAGAAAAACCCGCGCACATAGAGCATCAGCCCCAGTGTCAACCCCAGCATCAGGCCGATGACCAGTTCCTTTCTGACCACGGAAAACCACTTCTTGACCGTGACCTCCCCCATGGCAAGGGCCCGGATGATGAGGGTGGAAGACTGGGCGGCGATGTTTCCCCCGCTGTCGATGAGAACGGGGATGAAGAACGCCAGGGCGATGACCGCCTTCAGGGCGTTCTCAAAGTGGGCTATGATGCTCGAGGAAAGGAAATCGGTCACCAGAAGGAGCATGAGCCACCCCACGCGCTTCTTGTAGAGGGTCGAGATGCCGACCGCGTAGTAGCTTTCCTCGATGGGAACGATGGCCGATGATTTCTGGAAATCCTCCGTGATTTCTTCTTCCAGAACGTCCAGGATATCATCCACCGTCACGATCCCCAGTAGGATACCCTCGTCGTCCAACACCGGCAGGACGTTGAGGTTGTACTTCTTGATTACCAGGTAGGCCTCCTCCCGGTCCTCGAGGACGCCGATGGCCACGAACTTGCGGTCCATGATATCCGAAACCCTCCGTTCCGGCGCCGCGAGGAGGAAACGCCGGATAGGGATATCGTCCAGCAGTTTCCAGCGGTCGTCCACCACGTAGATCATGTTGATGGTCTCCGCGTCCCGCCCCTTTTCCTTGATATGGGCGATGGCCTTCTCGATGGTCCATCCGGGCCGCACCGCCACGTAATCGGGTGTCATGAGGCGGCCCACGCTCTCCTCGGGATACCCCAAAAGCTCCAGGGATTCCTTTCGCTCCTCCGGCGACAGGATGTTAAGCAGTTTCTGGGTCATCTGGCCGGGCAGGTCCTCGAACAGGGCGGTCCTGTCGTCCGGGGACAGGTCTTCTATAAGCGCCTGAAGATCCCGCCCGACGATATGTCTCAAAAGATATTCCTGTAACGAGGGATCCAGCTCCGCGAAAACGTCTGCCTGTTTTTCCCTTGAGACAAGGCGGAAAACAATCACCGCCTCCTTCTCATCGAGGGTTCCAAGCAGCTCCGCGATGTCGTGGACATCGATCCCGCTCAGGACTTGTTTCAGGGCGTTCCAGTCTTTCTTCTCGATCAGTTCCTCGATATCCGGCAAAATCAGACGCGTAAACATCTCATCTCTCCAAAAGTCGCTTTCGATTGGAAGATTTCAAACGGGTTCGTAAATCCGTCCCGGAACCGTCATAAACGCCCGCCGGGCGGATGTCAAGAAAAAAAGGCGCGTGTCGCGCCCACGCGCGGGACAGCTCCCTGTTTGGGGAAACAACACGCCGAGTTAGTCAGACGGAAATTTTTGCGAACTGGACCCGTTCCTCCAAAAGGCGCCGCAATACCATTCCCGTGGCGTAACAGGCGAGTTCATCGATGAACTCTAACTTGATCGGCGCCTTATAGGACACCCTCTTCGCTTTGCGGTGAATCTTTCCCTAACGGCTCCGGAGGCCTCAAGTGTTTCAACCCGATCTTTTTAGCAATTCTTGCCAACTTTTATCCACGTTTTTCTGAATCTGGTCTCTATCCTCTCCGCTCATCAGCCGAAAACGGGCCTGAGCGTCCAGGTATTTTTCCACGGGCATCTTCCTGGAGGGATGGTAAGTCACCCGCCACGTGTCCCCGTTTTCCACCTCGTAGAGGGGAAAGAGGTTCGTCAGGGTTGCCAGGCGCGCCACTTCGATGGACTCGGAGGAGGGAATCCGCCAGCCGGTGGGGCACGGGGAGAGGATATGGATGAACTTCATCCCCTTGTAGGAAAGAGCCTTCTTGACCTTCCGGTAAAGATCGTCGGGGAAGGCCACGTTCGCCGTGGCGGTATAGGGAATCCTGTGGGCCGCCATGATGGGAACGATGTCCTTCTTGGGCCTGTCCTCCAGCCCCCCCTTGGGGGTGGTCGTCGTCCACGCCCCCACGGGCGTTGCGGAAGAGCGCTGGATCCCCGTGTTCATGTAGGCCTCGTTGTCGTAGCAGCAGTAGATGATGTTTTCGTTGCGCTCCGCCGCCCCGGAGAGGGCCTGGAACCCGATGTCGAAGGTCCCACCGTCCCCCGCCCAGGCCAGGACGTTGACGTCTTCCTGCCCCTGCACGTCAAGGGCCGCGCGCACACCCGTAGCCGCGGCGGCGGCTGTCTCGAAGGCGGTGTGAATCAATGGCACGTCCAGACAGGAGGAGGGAAACAGGCCCGAAATAATCGACCAGCAGCAGGCGGGAATGACCACAACCGTTTTCCTGCCCAGGGCCTTGAGGACGTAACGCATGGCGATGGTGGCCCCGCAACCCTGGCACGCCAGGTGACCGGGGAATAGCAGCTCCTCCGATTCCTCCATCACGTATGTAGGTTCAATCATAACCGGACCCCCTTGAAGATGGTGTTGGAAACGGGCGCCTCGGCCCCGAGGGCGTCGAAGAACATGGACGCGATGAGCTCGGGCGTAATATCCCTGCCGCCCAGACCGGCCACGAAGCCCCAGATGGGCCGCGAATCGTCCTTCATCGCCGACCGTATCTCATGGGCGAAGATACCCCCCGTCCCAGGCGACAGGTTCCGGTCCAGAACGAGGATCTTTTTCGCCGGTTTCAGGGCCTCTTTCAGTTGCGCCGCGGGGAAGGGGCGAAACATCTTCAGCTTGACGCGCCCCGCCTTGATTCCCTTTTCCCTGAGGTCGTCCACCACCATGCGGACGGGCCCCGCCAGCGATCCGGCGGCGACCATGATCAGGTCCGCGTCGTCGCAACGGTAGGGTTCCACTATTCCGTAGCCCCGCCCCGTCAGCGCCGCGTAGTCCCTGTCAACCTGCTCAAATTCCTCCATCGCCCGTCGGTAGCTATTGTGCATCTTGATACGGAACTCCATGTGGAAATCAGGATTGGTCACGCTGCCGAAGGCCCGCGCTTCCCCCACCTTCAGGGCTTCCGGATTGTCCAGGGGAGGCAGGAAACCGTCGATGGTATCCTGTTCCGGGATATCCACCGGTTCGTAGGTATGGGAAAGAATGAAGGCGTCGTAGATGACCATCACCGGGATCTTGACGGACTCCGCCAACCTGAAAGCCTGGATGACTGTGTCGAGGATTTCCTGGTTGCTGGCGCAGTAGAGCTGTATCCAGCCCGTGTCGCGCTGGGAAAGGGTATCGGTCTGCTCGTTCCAGATGTTCCATCCCGGGGCGATGGCCCGGTTAACGGCCACCATCACGATGGGCAGACGTCCCCCCGCCGCCCAGTGCAATAGCTCGTGCATGAGGAGAAGACCGTGGGAGCTGGTAGCGGTAAAGGCCCGCGCCCCCATCACGGAGGCGGCGATACAGCAGGCCAGGGCCGAGTGTTCCGATTCCACCTTGATGAACTTGGCTTCCAGGTCCCCCCGCGCCACCATGGCGGACAACTCTTCCACCACGTGGGTCTGGGGTGTGATCGGGTAGGCAGAAATAACCTGAGCCCGGGACAGGCGCACCCCGTGGGATGCGGCGAAATTCCCCATCAATACCTTTTTCATACCCGTTCCTCCACCATGATGATGGCCCCGCGGGGACACTCACGGGCGCATATCCCGCATCCCTTGCAGTGATCCAGGTCCACGTCGTATCCCGGGGCGTCCTCCTTTCGGGTGATGGCGACATCAGGGCAAAAGATCAGGCAATTGTCGCACATGACACAGTCCCCGCAGTGGAAACAGCGACTCGCCTCTTTCATGGCTTGGGGCTTGGCCAGGGTCTTGACGACCTCGCTGAAACCGGAAGCCCGCTGCGCTGCGGGCACCTGCCCGGGGCTGACCCGTTTTACGTCTTGGAAATAGAACTCGTTGACCGCCTCGAACGAAACGGCCTCCCCGGCAGGGATTTCAATCTCTCCCCGGTAGGCGCGCAGGGAGATCCCCGCGCCTCCCGGCAGGGCGATCTTTTCCATTTTGGGAACTTCCCCCTTCAAGTATCCGTCGATCGCCACGGCCGCCCGTTTTCCCCACCCGATGGCATAGGCCACCGTCCGGTCAGTCCCCACCACGTCCCCAGCCACGAAGACCCCGGGCCGGTCCGTCTCGCATAGGGTGGGTCCCGGTTTATAATCGACCTGCCAGGGAAGTTCAGCGGGTTCCTCACCCGTTGCCAGGACAACGATATCCGCGTCCATGGAAAAGGTGTCGTGCGGGTCGATGGAGATAGCGTGCCGCCCCGAGGCATCCTTTTTTCCCGTCACCGCGCGGGCGAACCCAACCCCGATGACTTCTCCTTTTCCATTCCGCTTGACGCTCTGCGGCGCGGCGAGAAAAACGAAGGAGATCCCTTCCGCCTCGGCCGCCGTCACCTCCTCGTCGAAGGCCGGCATGTCCTCGCGCGCGCGGCGGTAGGCCACCGTCACCTCCGCCCCGAGGCGCAGGGCGCAGCGCGCGGCGTCGATGGCGGCGTTTCCCCCGCCGATGACCACGGCCTTGCCGCTCAATTTTCCGATTTCACCTGCGTTCACCCTTTTGAGAAGTTCCAGGGCTCGCCAAACCCCTTCCCCCTCCTGGTGCACCAGGCGCGGGTCTCGGAATTTCTGCGCCCCCACAGCGAACAGGACGGCGTTAAAAGCCCTTTTTTCAAACCCCTCTTCCGTCAGGGTCGCGCCCGTTTCGAAGGCGATTTCCATGGCCTTCAGGTGCCGGATCTCCCTATCCAGGACCTTCTTGGGAAGGCGGTAGGCGGGAATGCCGTAGCGCAAGAGCCCGCCCGGCTCTTTTTCCTTCTCGAAGATGGTCACGGCGTGCCCCAGCCTCCGCAGGTGATAGGCCGCCGCCAGTCCCGCGGGGCCGGAGCCCACAACGGCCACTGACTTTCCGCTCTCTTTCCCGGGAGCGGGCGGCTGCCATTTCCCGCGCTCGGCCACCCAGCGTTCCAGTTCGTGGATGGCCACGGGCTGGTCCATGGCTCCCCGGTTGCACATCCCCTCGCAGGGATGAAAACAGACCCGGCCGCACACGCCGGGAAGGGGGTTTTCCTCCCGAATGAGCGCCAACGCCCCGTCCACGTCCCCCTCCTCGATCTTCCGGATGAAGGCCTCGATGGGGTTTCCCGCCGGGCATCCCTGCATGCAGGGCGACAGGCGGGAGACGTGAAGGGGCCGGACGCTTCGCCACGTCCCTGTGGGGTTCCACAGCGTGTTCCCAACGGTTACCGGCGATTCCGGAAGCTCTCCAATCGCATTGAACCGAACTAATTTCCCGAGCATATTTCCCCCGCGTTCCGTAAATTTGTTGGTCCGTTAAGTGACCTTGTTATACGCCTCTTCCGCGGCGGCGAGGTTCGCCTTCACCTTGATGGGACTCTCCTCCTTCACCGCCTCCAGGACGGCCGGAAGCCCCACGAGTCCGCTCGCCTTGGCAAAAGCGCCGAGAACCGCCGTGTTTACGATGGGATTCTCCGGACTTCCCAGGCCGTGTTTGACCGCGATCCCGCTCGCGTCCACCACGTGGACCTCGAATCCTTCCAGGTCCGGGAAATCGGTGGGCGCGAGTTTCGTATTGACCAGGACGAATCCCCCTTTTTTCAATCCCTGCGTGACATCCACCCGCTCCATCAGGGAGGGATCCAGGACCACCACGTGGGTTGGGGTGTAAATATTATGGTGATACAAGACGGGTTTGTCATCCACGCGGATGAAGGCCGCCACCGGCGCTCCCCGGCGCTCCGCGCCGTAGGTGGGAAACGACTGGACGCCCTTTCCCTCCTTGAAAAAGGCCACCGCCAGCATCTTAGAGGCTACCACGGCCCCCTGACCGCCCCTGCCGTGAAATCGAATCTCAAGCATCTGTTTCCTCCCTGCGCCCATTTTCTTTCATGGCGCGTAGACCACGACCAGGGCCTTGGGCGGTTTTTCACCCAATCCCCTGTAACCGTGGGGAATCCCCGAATCGAAGTAGATACTGTCCCCCCTTTCCAGGATAATCACCTCGTTCTCCGTGAAGAATTCCAGCCGCCCTTCCAGGACATGGAGGAACTCCTCCCCCTTGTGCACTTGCATGGGAACCTCTTCCCTCGCCTTCAGGTCGAACGCGACGATGAAGGGTTCCATGTGTTTGTCGTCCTTCTTGAAGGCCAAAAGTTCGTAGGTATAGCCCGCGTCCTGTCCCGCGGCGATCATGGAATCCCGCGTCGAGGAGCGCTCGTGGTGCCGCACCACCGTCACGCGGTAGGGGGAGGTGTGGTCGGTGAAAAAGTGGCTGATCTCCACCTTCAGGGCCGACGCGATACGCAAAAGGGTCGCGATGGGCGGAGAGACGTGTTCATTCTCTATCCGAGAGATCAACGCCTTGGACAACCCCGTCCGTTGGGAAATATCCTCCAGGGTCAATCCCTTGGACTGGCGGATCCGCCGGATCTTTTCCCCGATGGCCAACGCCTTCAGTTTCCTGCTGATTTCTTCCATCCTACCCCAATCCCGTTTTCTCTCGATTCAAAATTAGTTTAATTTTAATAAATAAATTTGTCAAGGGTGTCTCCCAAAACAATTTTCCTTGTTCCCTTGACTTTTGCCCCGGGGGTGCCTATATAAAACCTTGTAAATTGCGCCCACGCGACAAAGGAATGCCGGCAACAAGAGCGAGAATAAGTGTATGGAACTATTGACGTAAACAGCAACGGCCCATCCGATCAAACGGAGAGATAACCATGCGCAGGTATCGATTTGAAATCACGCTCCCACTCATCTTCCTGATAATCTTTTCACTTTCTTCCTGGGTTGCCGCTGCTGGCAAAGGGGGAATTGCCACACCGCCCGCGTCTCTGACGCTCGCGGACGCCATTGATATCGCCCTGAAGCAAAACCTGGAGGTTAAGGCCGCCCGCGCGAAATACCAGTCCTCCCAGGCCCGTAAATCGATGGCCGCCTCCGGCTTCTTTCCGAGGCTCGACCTGTCCGAGATCTTTTCCCGTAGCAACAATCCTGTCTACTTCTTCGGAATGCGCCTGAACCAGGGGAAATTCGTCATGTCCGACATGCGGATCGACCGCCTGAACGATCCGCCGACCCTGAACAACTTCCTGACCCGTCTTCAAATCGTGCAGCCCATCTTCAACGGCGGGGACGTGTGGATCGGGCACCAGCAGGCAAAGCTGATGGTGGAAAGCACCCGGGAGGAAAAGACCCAAAAGGAAAAGGCCGTGATTCTCTCAGTCATCGACGCTTATGACGGGGTGCTGATGGCCCAGGCCTTTCACAACGTCATCCAGGACGCGGTCAAGACGGCCAGGCAACATGTCAAGATCGCCGAATCGATGTATAAGCAGGGCCTGGTGGTCAAATCGGACCTCTTGAGCGCCCGGGTCTATCTCTTGAGCCTCCAAGAAGAGGAAATCCGCGCCAAGAACATGGTGGCCGTCGCCAAGTCGGCCTTGAACGACGCCATCGGGTTCCCCCTCCCCTGGGAATACAAGCTTACCGGCACAATGGTGGGCGGACCACCCCCGTCCCAGCCACTGGAGACCTTCTGGAACCAGGCCTTGACACGACGGAACGACCTTAAAAGCCTCAAGTTCAAGGAAAAGGCCCTCATGAAAGAGATAAAGAAATCGAAACTGCACTTTCTACCCTCGGTCAACCTCATGGGCAACTGGGAGAACTACGACAAGAACTTCGCCGATGACGGCGGGAAGAACTGGTCTCTGATGATCATGGCCAATCTGAACATCTTCCGAGGGGGATATGACAAGGCGAAATACGACAAGGCCCTGGCGGACTACGAGCGGGTTCATTTTCTGCGGCTTCGGATGGAGAGCGGGATCAAGCTCCAGGTCAAACAGGCCTATCTCAAGATAAAGACGGCCGCTCTGCAGATCAAGGTGGCGCAAAACGCCGTGGCACAGGCGAAGGAGAGCCTGAGAATCGTCAAGGACCGTTACAAGAACCGCCTCACCACTATCGTGGATGTTCTCGACCGGGAGGTGGCATTGAAGTCCGCCGAGGTGCGGCTCACGCAGGCCCTTTACAACTACGAAACGGGGTTGGCAAGGCTGCGGTTCGTCATTGGAAAACTGAGCAAGGAATTCCCGGAAAAACGCAGAATGATTGAATAAGAGGAGACGACCATGAAGAAAGGAATCGGGACAGTTTTCATCTTGCTCCTTCTGCTCGGCGCCGGATGTAACAAGTCGGCGGAGAAAAAGAAGGTTGAACGCCCCACCATTCATGTGACAAAGCTCTACCAGGTCCACAAACAGGCCGTTCATCCCCCCTACGAGGCCACCGGAACGGTCAGATCCGAGAAGACGATCATGGTGTCTCCCAAGGTTATGGGCTACATCCGGGCCATCTACGTGAAGGAGGGAGACCACGTCAAAAAAGGACAGAAGCTCGTCTCCATCTCAAGCCCCGAAATCAACGCCAAGGTCAAAATGGCGGAGGCGGGCCAGAAGGCGGCCATGCAGGCGAAGGTGGAGGTTCAAGCGCACCTCCGCGAGGCCCTGGAAGCCCTGGAGGCTGCCAAGGCCCAGTATCACCTGGCGGAGGTCACCTACAACCGCTTCAAGAACCTGATCAAGACGGAGTCCGTCTCTCGACAGGAATTCGACGAGGTAGAGGCGAAATACAAGGCAGCCAAGGCGGGATTGGGCCGGGCCCGGGAGATGATCAAGGTCATCAAGGCAAAAGAGGCCCAGGTTTCGGCCCAGATCAAGGCGGCCCAGTCCCAG
>JALSPC010000070.1 GCA_026986155.1 bacterium | reverse complement strand
CACCGGGACGCCGGGCTCCAGGTCGCGGGTGTCGATGACCTCCACCTTGAGGGGGCGTTTTTCATTGCCCACCTTGACGCCTCCCTTGGCGTTGATCTCCGAGACAGCCAGTTTGATGGCCCGCTCAGCGTCCCACCCGTAGAGGAACCCCGTGGACAGGGGACACCCCAGCACAATGGGTTTGGCCGCCTGGCAAACGCCATTTCCCATGAAGAACAACAAACCTATAACCGTTAAAATGATTGCTGCTTTCTTCATCCCTCTCCCTCCTTTTTCTCGCATTCAAACAAGATTTTGCGCCCATGTCAACACGCGTGAGGGCCGACACGGAATAAATTCGAACGCGGGACGCCCCTGGTTGGGGAAAATACCGGTCTCGAGCCGTGTTTCCTTGACAGGAACCCGCATTTCAAGTAGGTAAAATCACCATGAAAAATCAGACAACGCGAGAGGATTCATCGCCCCCTCCCCCCGGTAACGGAAGATTGCCCCGCCGCTGGACCGACTTTGACTTTCTGAAACCGAAAGAGGCCATCCGCCCGCGGATCTACCTCAGCCTCACGACCTTCTCCGTCGTCGCCGTCCTGGCCGGCTGGGTCATCCTCACCTACGGCGGTATCGTGGACGAGATGTTCCTCCCCTCGCCCACCGCCATGCTCAAGACAGCCTGGCACCTCTTCGCCTCGGGAGAGATCTACCCCAACATCTGGACCAGCCTCTACGTGGTCGTGGTGGGATTCGTCCTCGCCGCCATCCTCGCCGTCCCCGCGGGCATCCTCATGGGGAGCTTCAAGTTCGTGGAAGCCCTCATCGAGCCCATCATCAACTTCGTCCGCTATCTGCCCGTCAGCGCCATGATCCCCCTGCTCATCCTCTGGATCGGCATCGGGGACGTGGAAAAGATCGCCGTCATCTTTCTGGGCACCCTCTTCCAGCTCACCTTCCTCATCGCCGACGTCTCGGCCAACGTGCCGAAGGACCTACTCCAGGTCGCCTACACCCTGGGGGCGCGGAAACGGGACGTCACCCTTCGGGTCCTCATCCCCGCCTCGCTGCCGGGCATCATGGACAATCTGCGCATCACCATGGGATGGGCCTGGACCTACCTTATCGTGGCGGAACTGGTCTCCGCCGAGAAGGGCCTGGGCTACATGATCCTCCAGGCCATGCGGGGCATGCAGACCGACGTCATCTTCGTGGGGCTGTTCGTCATAGGGCTTCTGGGGCTCATCACCGACCAAACCTTCAAGTACCTCACCATCTGGCTGCTTCCCTGGTCCGAAAAGGCGTCCGTGTAATGGGAGAAAAGAAACTCGTCATCGAAAACGTCACGAAACGCTTTGCCACGCCGAAGGGCGACGCGGTGGTGGCCCTGGAAAACATCTCCGCCTACGTGGAGAAATCGGAATTCGTCACAATCGTGGGGACCTCGGGCTGCGGCAAGTCCACCCTCCTGAAGATCGTGGCGGGCCTGGAACGCCCCACCTCGGGGCGGGTTCTGCTGGACGGGCGGGAAACGCGCGACCCGGGGGCGGACCGCGGCATGGTCTTCCAGTCCTACACCCTGTATCCCTGGCTGACCGTCAGGGAAAACATCGCCTTCGGCCTTAGACTTAAGAAGGTTTCCAAGGGGGAGATCGACGACATCGTCCGTTACTACCTGGACAAGGTGGGGCTTACGGGTTTCGATACCTACTTCCCCAAGGCCCTCTCGGGCGGGATGAAACAGCGGGTCGCCATCGCTCGGGCCATGGCGAACAACCCCGAGATCCTCCTGCTCGACGAGCCCTTCGGCGCCCTCGACGCCCAGACCCGCGCCCTGATGCAGGAACTTCTCCTCCAACTCATGGAAGAGACCCGCATGACGGTCCTCTTCGTCACCCACGACATCGACGAGGCCATCTTCCTGGGAGACGTAGTCTACGTGATGACGGCCCGTCCCGGCCGCATCAAGGAAGAGATCAAGGTTGACGTGCCCCATCCCCGCTCTCCCGACATCAAGATGACGCCCATGTTCCTGGACCTGAAGAAAAAGGTGGTCAAGCTCATTCGCGAAGAGACCATCAAGGCGGTCCAGCAATCGCTCCCCAAAGGGGACTGAACCGTAAAGGAATCGAGCGATGTCCGAAAACACCGCGCTCACGCGCGACGAACGGCTGGCACGGGAAGGCTGGAAAAAGAAGTTCACCTGCGACGCCGACCGGGTGGACGAGTTCGTGGAGATGTACGAGTCCATCGGCTTCGAGGTGCGCGTGGAGCCGGTCTCTCCCGACGATCCCGACCTGACCTGCCAGGCCTGCTTCGGCGGAAACCGAGAGGGATACAAGACCATCTACACGCGCCCGAAAAAATCCTGACGCTCGCCGAAAATCCCACACGGACTCGACCGTCCCCGTTCCCCTTGAACGAATCGATAAAAAAAGGTAAAACACCCGAAAAATATGGGAGGTAGATTATGAAGAAGGGATTCATCATTCTAACCGTCATCCTGGGTTGCGTCTTCGCGCTGGGCCAGTTCGGTCTCGCCGCGGACAAGACCATCAAGATCGGGGCCGTGCAGCCCCTGTCCGGAAACTTGGCCGTCTACGGACAGGGATTCAAGATGGCCATCGATCTGGCGGTCTCGGAGATCAACGCCAACGGCGGCATCAACGGGAAGAAACTAGAGGTCATCTACGAGGACGGAAAGGGGACGGCGAAGGACAGCGTGGCCGCCGTTCGAAAGCTCATCGACATCCACAAGGTTCCCATTATCCTGGGACCGGCCGCCAGCACAAACTTCCTGGCCGTCGCCCCTATCTGCGAGAGCGCTCACGTGGTCCTTATCGGGGCGGAGAGCGCCTCCCCGGCCATCACCAAGGCGGGTAAATATGTCTTCCGCGTCTTTCCCTCCGACAAGCTCCAGGGGAAGGGCGTGGCCCAGCTCGTGACAAAACTCGGTTACAAGGAGGTCCCCGTTCTCTACATCAACAACGACTGGGGCAAGGGACTCAAGGACGAATTCGTGAAGAACTTCACCAAGGCCGGCGGAAAGGTCTTGACGGAGATTCCCTACGATCAGGGGAAGACGGACTACCGAGCGGAACTGCTCCAGATAAAGAAGCTCCACCCCAAGGCGGCCGTGGCCCTGGTCTATGTGAAGGACGGCGCCGTCATCTTCAAGCAGGCCTACGAGCTGGGCATCAAGACCCAGTGGATCGCCGGGTCCGCCGCCAAGTCGGGCAAGCTGGTCAAGCTGGCTGGAAAGGCCGTGGAAGGGCTCATCGGAACCTACCCCGCCTTCTCCACCGACTCCCCCCAGTACAAGCACTTCGCGGCCCTGTGGAAGAAGAAATACGGCGACAAGAAGATCGGCATCTTCGCGGAATACAACTATGACATGGTCCACCTGGTCGCCAAGGCCATCGCCAAGGGCGGCACGACCCCGGACGGCATCCGCAAGGCCCTCTTTGAAGTCAGCAAGGGCTACAAGGGCGTGACCGGCGACAAGACCTTTGACAAGAACGGTGACGTGGGAAG
>JALSPC010000069.1 GCA_026986155.1 bacterium | reverse complement strand
GGTAGAAAGGTTTCTTTTTGGCACCGAAACGGGCCAGCCGGATACTTACAGCCATACGGTTTCACCTCCTTTACATGGGAAAGGGGAACGCCCCCTTTCCGAACGATTTTCTTTTTCCCATCTTGCTGAAACGTTTCATCATCTTTTTTGCCTGCACGTAACGTTTTAGCAAATTATTCACGTCTTGAACAGTCGTGCCGCTTCCTCGGGCGATTCGCTTCCGGCGGCTGCCGTTGATAATGGCGTGATTGAGCCGCTCCTTGCGGGTCATGGAATTGATGATTGCCTCGATCTTGATGAGTTCCCTCTCATCGGGCTGGAGCGCCGGGTTGCCCTTCAGTTTCTGCATGCCCGGGATCATGGCGAGCAGGCTCTCCAGGGACCCCATCTTGCGTATCTGCTGCAACTGGTCGCGAAAGTCCTCCAGCGTGAAGGCGTTCTTCTTCAGCTTCTTTTCGAACTTCTCGACCTGTTTTTCGTCGAAGGTATCCTGCGCTTTTTCCACCAGCGTGAGGATGTCGCCCATACCCAGGATGCGCGATGCCATCCGGTCCGGGTGGAAGGCCTCCAGGTCCTCGATCTTCTCACCCACGCCCACGTACTTGATGGGGCGTCCAATGACCGCCTTGATGGACAGGGCGGCCCCGCCCCGGGCGTCGCCGTCCAGCTTGGTGAGGATGACGCCGCCGATATCGAGCCGTTCGTGGAAGGCCTCGGCCACCTTGACCGCTTCCTGCCCCGTCATGGCGTCCACCACCAGGAGGATGTCGGAGGGTTGTACCGCCCCCTTGATCTTCCAGAGCTCCTCCATCAGTGGCTCGTCCACCTGCAGGCGGCCGGCCGTGTCGATGAGAACGACGTCACACCCCGCCTTCAGGGCCTCCTTCACGGCCTTTTTGCAGATGTCTACGGGATTGTCCGACGGGTCGGACGGGTAACAAGGGACATTCACCTGTTTCGCCAGGGTCGTGAGCTGGTCGATGGCGGCCGGACGGTAGACGTCGGCGGGCACCAGGTAGGGACGGTGCCGGTTGCCCTTCTTCAACATGTGCGCCAGCTTGGCGATGGTGGTCGTCTTCCCGGAGCCCTGCAGCCCCACAAGCAAGACCGGGTAGGGGGGCGACCCCGCGAGGGAAAGCTGCGTATGGGTCGTGCCCAGCAGTTCCACAAGTTCGTCGTGGACGATCTTGACGATGAGCTGGCCCGGGGTGATACTGGACAGGACCTCCTGCCCGACGGCCTTTTCCTGCACCGCGGCGATAAACGTTTTGACAACCTTGTAGTTGACGTCTGCCTCGAGCAGCGACAGGCGGATCTGACGCAGGGCGTCCTTCACGTTCTCCTCGGTGATCCGCCCCTGTCCTTTAAGCTTCTTGAAAACGGTGTTCAGCCGTTCCGTCAGTGATTCAAACATACGTCCCCTTGTTCGAGCCTTTTTGAATTTTTAATTTTATCCCAAAATCCCGCGCGTGTCAACAAATCGTTGCCAATCTCCACTGTTCCGTGATCAAAGTTTTCAGATATCTATGATGAGCAAGCGAGGCACCCTATCGCATGTCCCGACGCAGTATCCGTCCGGCTTCTTCTGCGCAATCGGCTCCAGCCAACCGCGGTAGAGACATGGCCTAATTCCTCAGGGAAGCCATTTCGCGAGGGCCATTGTCCTTGCGAATCTGGCAACGGTCTTCTTCGAATGTCACATCCCTCACCCTTTGAGGGCATGGTTCCCCCGTTTCTCACGTTCACTTAGCTTCTTGTGCCGGTATCCTTTGTAATGCAGTGCTCCCGATATATGATTCTTGTAGCCAAAATGATTCTTGTCATGTTTCCTCGTCCAACGGGCTTCCGTGTCCTGCTACCTCCGCTTCACCTCCGACCACCCCTCTATCTCTTTCTCTCTTCCCTCCTTAATCTTCTGGTTCTCCTCCCGACTGTTGCGCTGAATCGGACTCTCACGATGCTCGCCCACAATCTGACCCTTCCCCGCTCGATACCCGTTGTCCCCCAAAAACCGGTCAAATCGCTTGAAGAGTTTCTCCACTACCTTCGCTTTGACCAATCCCTCTCGAAATCGCCATAGCGTCGTCGCGGCCGGACCCTTCTCGGAGGCCTTTATCCCCATAAACCGGAAAAAATATCGGTCCAGTATCTGGCACTCCGTCTCTTGATCCGATAGCTGAGGTGGATGTCGTAATCAAGAAATCTTAACCTGCACATTACTCCCTCCCATGGATTACATGTTTGTCTCTTTCTTCCATGAGAGAATATGCCATAACTATCTATTATTACATGATTATCGAATCATACTATGCCTTTTTTGCAATCGAGGCAAAACGGATTTTTCAAAAAAGCGTAAAAATTGAAACAACCCCCTCCCAGTTACGGGCTATCAGCTATCGGACATGCGCCACTTTCACGTAAAACGCTTTATCTCTCGTCAAAGTTTGCGCATCATTATTACCTTTTAGCCCGAAAACTGTATTTTGCTTTCGGCTCCCCCAAATCCTTAACTGTAAACCTTTTCCGCCGCGTGTTCCGCGCCGGCGGCGTCCGCTTCCAGGTCACGGCCCGAGGGAGGCGCCTCGAGAAACTCCCGGTAAAATTCGTGCTGGATGACGAGATTCATAATCTCGTTGGTCCCCGTCCAGATGGTGATCAGGCGGGTATCCCGAAGGAGCCGCTCCACGGGGTAAATGTCGGTGTAGCCGATGCCTCCCAGAATCTGCATAGCGTGGTTCACCACGGTCCAGGCGGCGTCGGTGGCGAACTTTTTCGCCTCTGAGACGAGACGTCGCACCTTCCCGCCGGAGGTCTGGTGGGTATCCACCGTGCGGCCGGCCGCGTGGTTCAAGGCCCGGGCGGCGTCCAGGAGGGTGAGGCTCTCGCTGACCTTGAAACTGACCCCCTCGTAGTTCCGGATACGCTGTCCGAAGGCCGTCCGCTTGTCCGCGTAACGGGCCGCGATCTCAATGGCGGCCCGTCCCATGCCCACTGCCGCGCCGGCGGAGGTCAGCCGCTCGGGTATCATCATCTGGTGAAAGACGCGGGTCCCGTTGCCGATGCCCGCCTCGCCTCCCAGGACGTTTTCCACCGGCACCGGCGCGTCCCTGAACAAGAGGCGCCCCGTTCCGCCGCCCCGGGTTCCCATCAGTCCGTAGAGATACTCCACCGTCACCCCGGGGCCACGTTCCACCAGGAAGGCCGTCATGGCGTTTTTCGGCTCGTCGATATCCTCCACCTTCGCGTAGATAAGGAGGACATCGGCCCCCTCCGCGCCCACGATGAACCGTTTCTGGCCGTTCAGGTAGAAGGTGTCTCCCTCCCGGCGGGCCACGGTGGTCGCCCCGAAAAAGTCGGATCCGCCCCGCGGTTCCGTGAGCCCCTCCGCGGCGCCGATGCGCCCCTCGATCATCGGTTTCAGGTATTTCTCTTTTTGCGCATCCGTGCCGAACGCGTGAATCGCCTCGCCCACGATGGACACGAGGGCGTAGAGGCATCCCAGGGCCGTCCCGAGCACCCCCACCTCCTCCAGCGCCATC
>JALSPC010000068.1 GCA_026986155.1 bacterium | reverse complement strand
GCCAGTGGATCGACATGGGCTTCGAGAAGGACACCCGCATCATCATCCAGTCCCCCAACAGCGTCTACGGGTTCCTCGCCCGCATCGCCAGCGAGCGGGCCGGGCTCATCGCCCTGACGGTCTATCCCTACCTGCGGCACAAGGAACTGGAATTCATGGCCGAGAAGACCCAGGCCCAGGCCGTCGTCTTTCCCAGCCTCTACCGGAAGTTCAACTACCTGGAGATGTTCCGCGAGATCCAGCAGAAGCAGCCTGCCATCCGGCATTTCTTCCTCCTGGACGAAGAGGTTCCCGCCGGGGCGGGTGAGAACTGCGTTTCCCTCGTGAAACTCGCCCACGAGGGTCTCAAGAAGTCCTACGGCGAGGGGCTGTTCCGCGAACGCCGCTTCAACCCCAAGGAGGATGTGGGACTCCTCACCAGCACCACGGGCACCACGGGGCTTCCCAAGCTGGTGGAATGGCCCATTGCCTCGCGGCTGTGCACCTCCAAGGCACGGATCGACCTCTGGGATCTCACCCACGAGGACATCACCGTGGCGGTCGCCCCCCACGCGGGCGGCGCGGCCGGAACCCTCACCTACTTCGCCGCGCCCCTGGCCGGCGCGAAGGTCGTCCTGATGGAGGAATTCTCTGCGGAGAGCGCCCTGGAACTCATCGAGAAAGAGAAGGCCACGGCCATCGGCGTGGTACCCACGCACCTCGTCCGGATGCTCGAGGCGGATGAGACGAAATACGACCTCGGTTCCCTCCGGTTCATCCGCTCGGCGGGCGGATACCTCTCTCCCCAGGTGGCGGAAGAGGTGGAGGAACGCTTCCAGGCGGTCATCACCAGCGACCTGGGGACCCAGGACGTGGGCTCCGTCTCGGGCTGCCGCGTGGACGATCCCGTCGAGCTGCGGCGCCGCACGGTCGGCCGGCCGCTGCCCGGAAACCAGGTGGTTCTCAAGAACGAAGACGGCAATCCCGTTCCCGAGGGCGAACCGGGCATCCTCTGGTTCCGCGGCCCCCACGCCCCGGCGGGCTACTACCGCGACCCGGAGATGACCGCGACGGTCTTTAAGGAAAACGGCTGGACCACCACGGGCGACATCGTCAAGTTCGACCGCGGCTGCATGTGGATCCTCGGCCGGCAGAAGGACATGATCATCCGCGGCGGCCAGAACATCTACCCCGCGGAGATCGAGGGCCTGCTCAACGAACATCCCAAGGTCGCCAACGTGGCCATCGTGGGGATGCCGGACAAGGAGTTCGGGGAGCGCGCCTGTGCCTACGTGGTCTGCAAGCAGGGCGAAACCCTCACCTTCGAGGAGATGGTGGCCTTTCTTCTGGAAAAGAAGATCGCCAAGTACAAGCTGCCGGAACGCCTCGAAATCATGGACCAGCTTCCCACGGTGGGAGACTCCGGCAAGGTGAACAAGAAGGCCCTGAAGAAGGATATCGAGGAAAAACTCTCCAAAGAGGGGAAATGATATGCCCTCCCCCGCCGTCCTGCTCATCTCCACCCTCGACACCAAGGCGCAGGAGACCCTCTACCTGAAAGACAGGATCGAATCCCTCGGCGCCCGGGCCATCCTCATGGACCTCTCCATGGGGTCGCCGGACGCCGGGGTTCCCCCGGCCGACATTCCCGCCGCCGAGGTGGCCAGGGCGGGCGGGAGCACCATCGAGGAGATCCGCGCCTCCCGTGAACGGGCGAAGATTACGGCCGTCATGATCGACGGCGCCAGGTTCCTCGCGAAGGACCTGCACGCCGGCGGGAAGATCCAGGGCGTTATCGGCCTGGGCGGCTCCACCGGCTCCCTCATGGCCACCGAGGTGATGCGCGCCCTCCCCTTCGGCGTGGCCAAGCTGATGGTCTCGTCCACCGCCGCGCTTCCGGGCCTTTCGACCCGCTACATCGGCAAGGGAGACATCGCCCTGTTCCACACCGTCATCGAGATCGCCGGCCTGAGCGCCCTGCTGAAACAGGCGCTGGACCGGGCCGCCCAGGCCATCTGCGCCATGGCCCGGGTTCCCGCGCCGGAAGGGAGGCGGGCGGAGGGGCGGACCGCCGTGGCGCTGACCATGCTGGGCCCCTGCGAGCACTGCGCCAGCGCCGTCCGGAAACAACTGGAGAAGGCAGGCTGCCAGGTCATCGGGTTTTCCGCCGCGGGCATCTCGGATGCCGCCATGGAGGACATGGTCCGCCAGGGGCTCTTCGACGCCGTCATCGACCTGGCGCCGGGGGGCGTGGGCGAGGCGCTCTGGAAGGGGATGCGGTCCTCCGGTCCCCGCCGCATGGAGGCGGCGGGCGACATGGGGCTCCCCCAGGTCATCGCCCCCTGCAGCGTCAACTTCATGACCCCGCGAAAATCGCAATACAAGCCCGAATACCACGCGCGCCGCAAGGTGGATCTGGACAGGCATCGCACCTGGATCCGTATCTCCCCGGAGGAGATGGAGGCGGTGGCGCGGGCCTTCGCCGAGAAACTCAACCGGGCAAAGGGACCCGTCCGCGTGGTCATTCCCCGGAAGGGATGGTCCGCCGTGGACCGGGAAGGCAGCCCCGCCTACGACCCGGAAGAAGACGCCCTCTTCACAAAGGTTTTGAAAAACAGCCTGAAAGAGGGTATCATCGTCCGCGAGGTCGACGCGAATCTGGAAGACCCGGCGTTCGCCGAGGCGGTGGTCGCGGCCTTCCGGGAGATGGTTACGTAGGCTGAAGGTTCGAAGTCTGTAGCCCGAAGGTTTTGCACGGCGGAACCCCCGTGCCCTTTCGCCTTCGGACTTCGAACATGAACGGATTGACACGAGACGATGGGGTTTGGAAAGGCCATCCATGGCGTTTATTTCCATCCATCGCGATAAAATTTGAAAGGGAGGCATCCATGTCAAAGACGAAGGAAGAAAGCACGGCCAAGAAGACCGTCAGGGGGCGCACGTCCGGGCAGTTTCGCTGTCTCAACTGTTTCGAGCGCCTGACCCCGCCCCCCGGGGCCAAGATCTTTACCTGCCCCAACTGCGGGTACGCGTGGCGCCTGTCGTGGTTCGGCCCGGGGGAACCCCGCATCCGGGGGCCCGTCTGGGACGTGAACGAGGCGCAGACACAGAAATCCATGGCTGAAAAAGGAGGAAATTAGGATGGCCCTGAGCAGAAAAATCGCCTATATCGACCTGACCAACCGGCGGGTCCGAACCGCCCCCATCCCCCTCGAGATGCGCAGGCGTTACCTGGGGGGCCGCGGGCTGGACATGTACCTGTTATACAACCACGTCAAGCCGGGGGCCGATCCCCTGGGGCCCGACAACGTGGCGCTCGTGAGCGCGGGGCTCCTGACGGGAACCCTCGCCTCCGCGTCCGCCCGGGTGCACATCGCGGGGAAATCCCCCCTCACCGGGCTGGTGGGCTCCGCCAACATGGGCGGCTTCTTCGGGCCCGAGATGCGGCTGGCCGGTTTTGACCACCTGGTCATCACGGGCAAGGCCGACGGCCCCGTCTATCTCTGGATTCACGACGGCGAGATCGAGATCCGCGACGCCTCGCACCTGTGGGGACACGACGCCCACCAGACCCAGACCCTGGTGCGCGATGAGCTGGGTGACGACGATATCCAGGTCATGACCATCGGCGTGGCGGGGGAAAACCTCGTCCGCTTCGCCTGCGTGATGACCTCGCTGAAAAACGCGGCGGGCCGCACCGGCATGGGTGCCCTCTTCGGTTCCAAGAACCTCAAGGCCATCGCCGCCCGCGGCCGTATGGACATCAAGATCGCCTTTCCCGAGGAGGCCCTGGACTACAACAAGGAAATCATCACGCAGGTCACCTCCGCCAAGGTCTCCAAGACCATGCAGAAACTGGGCACCCTCTTCATCTGGGGCACCACCAACTCCACGGGGCTGGTCCGCGTCCGGAACTTCCAGTCCAACCAGATTCCCCACGCCGACGACATCGAGCCCGAGTCCATCGAGGAGGAGATGATCGGGACGGCCGGGTGCTTCGGCTGCCAGGTGCACTGCCGGGGTCGTTACTTCATCAAGAAGGGGCCCTACACGGGCGCCTACGTGGAGGGACCGGAATACACCTCCCTCGGGGCGTTCGGCGCCGAGGTGGGCTGCACCACCAAGCAGACCGTCCTGGTGGGGAATCACCTGGTCAACACCTACGGTCTCGACACCCTGGAGACGGGCAGCATGATCGCCTGGGCCATGGAGCTCTTCGAAAAGGGCATCCTTACCACGAAGGACACGGACGGGCTCGACCTCCGGTTCGGAAACGACGAGGCGGTCATCGAGGCGGTCCACCAGATCGCCCAGCGCCGCGGCATCGGCGACATCCTGGCGGAAGGCCCCCTCAAGGCGGCGGAAAAGATCGGCAAGGACGCCATCAAGTATCTCATCCACGTGAAGGGGATGAGCAACCTCCACTCCGACGAGCGGCCCACGCCGGCCCTGGCGCTGAACATCGCCACGGCCTCACGGGGCTCCGACCACCTGCGCAGCCGTCCCGCCATCGACCTTTACCACCTTCCCGAAAAGGTCCTGCGGAAGATCTTCGGCAACCCCGTTCCCTACGACGGCCCCCTTACCTCGGACTACCGGGACTACGAGGGGAAGCCCTGGGAGGTCCTCTGGCAGGAGATGTGCTACGAAACGGTGGACTGCCTCGGCATCTGCAAGTATCACACCGTTTTTTTGGGCCCCAACATGCCCAACTTCAGCGAATGGCCCAAACTCATCTACCTGAACACGGGCCTCGAGTTCACCCCGAAAGACCTCTGGGACATCGCGGACCGGGCCTACACGATGGAACGGCTCTTCAACCTGCGGGAAGGCCTGACGAAGGAGATGGACTGGCTGCCCGACCGTTACTTCGACGAAAAGACCGACCGGGGCCTTCCCGTCGTCCGGGGCAAGTCCATCGACCGGGACAAGTTCAGGAAGATGGTCGATGAATACTACAAACTCCATGAGTGGGACGAAAACGGCCAGCCGACGGAGAAGAAACTGAAGGCCCTCGGCCTGGAAAACGAACCCACCCATAAACTATAAGAAGGACGGGAGGCGAACATGTCGAAAATCCTGGTCATAGATCCCGAAAAATGCACCGGCTGCCGGTTGTGCGAGCAGGTCTGTTCCGTGAAGCACGAGCGGGTCGTCAACCCCTACCGGGCCCGCATCAAGGTCGTCAAGTGGGAGATGGAGGGAAAAATCCTCCCCGTCGTCTGCCAGCAGTGCGAGGACGCCCCCTGCGCGGCGGCCTGCCCGGGCCACGCCATCGCGCGGAACCCGGAAACGGGCGCTCTGGAGGTCAACTACACCCTCTGCATCGGCTGCCGCACCTGCATGAACGTCTGCCCCTTCGGCGCCATGGGCTTCGACTGGGTGGAAAACCGCGTCATCAAGTGCGACCTCTGCGGCGGCGATCCCCAGTGCGCGCGATTCTGCGAGACGGGTGCCATCCTCTACGTGGACAAGTCGGAACTCAGCAGCCTGAAGCAAAAGAAGGGTGCCGAATCCCTTATGGACCTCATGACGAAGGTCACCGCCGCCATCACGCAGGCGGGATAACCCTTTTTCCGGGAGAAACGGAATGCCAACCGCAGCGGGTCCTTACCGTGGCGTCATCTTCGACCTGGAAGGCACCCTCGTGGACTTCCAGTGGAAGATCGGCGAGGCCGTGGCCCGGGTCAAGGAAGAAATCGCGGGGTGGGGCTGGACCGCCCCGCTCCTCGGGATCTCCGACTACGCCGAGCTTTACAATACCGGCATCCGTGCCGCGCCCGATCCGGAGGAAGAAAACCGCTTCCTGAAGGTCGTCGACGACATCTACGACACGTACGACAAGGACGCCCTGACCCGCTGGGGAGCGCAGCCCGGGGCGGGGGACCTGCTCGCGGCCCTCAAGGACCGGGGGATTCCCATCGCCCTCTGTTCCAACGTGGGACGCAAGGCCATGGACGGCATCCTCCTCCTGATGGGCTGGGACCGGGTGTTTCCGGTCACCCTCTCCCGCGACGAGGTGCGGTTTCTCAAGCCCGAGCCGGAGGGACTTGAACGCGCCATCGGCCTGCTGGGCCTGGTGCCGCCGGACGTCCTCTTCATCGGGGACAGCCGGACCGACATTCGCACGGCGAAAAAGGCGGGCTGCCACGTGGCGGTCGCCGCCCAGGGGGAAAACACGCGGCGAGAGATGGAACCCCTCCATCCGGACCACCTGCTGCCCTCCCTGGAACCGCTGATGGAGATTTTGGGACTCCGTTGAATGGTTCAACGTTCATTTGACACATGACATACCTGAAGTTAAAATGTCTTTGTAACACTATTGGGGAATTGCCCGGCTTAGCTCCAGGAGGATGAAATGCCCGCTCTCAATGAAATCGGAAAGCAAGTTCAATCCCTCTCAAAAAAGGACTATAAAAGCTTCAGGAAATGGTTCTACGACTTCGATGACAAGATTTGGGAGCAGGAAATCCAAAGAGACGCCGAGAAAGGCATCTTGGATTTTCTCATCAAGGAAGCGAAGGATGAAAGGAATGCGGGGACCCTCAAAGATTTATGAAACACCGCGCGACGAGACGTTTCTGGAAATGTTACCAGAATCTAAGTCAGAAAACAAAAAAATCTGCGGACAAGGCATTTGAATGTCTGAAAGAAAATCCGAAACATCCTTCTCTTCACTTTAAGAGAATAGGAAATTTCTATTCGATCCGGGTGGATTTATCTCGCAGGGCATTGGGCGAGAAAGACGATGAAGGGTTATATCTGGGTTTGGATCGGCAACCACGAAGAATACGAAGAATTGTTAAAAAGGAAACCGGGACGGGATCTCCCATAACCCCCTTAAACGACGATCGAACTGTGTGAAAATGGAATGGACGACGAAGACAAACGGTGATTATCCCATCGAGGCGGCCATCCGTGTCCTGGGGGACGATCTCCTGATCGCCGTCTGGGGCGGCACGCATCCCCATATCGGCGCCGTGGGCATCGCCCACCCCCGTCCCAGCCTGAAGGATCCCGAGCTCCTCAGCGCCACCACCTCCGTCTACACCGTCATGGGCCACAAGGAGGATACCGTGGTTCAGACGATGGCCACGCGCGTCGCCGCCGCCCTCAACCGGACGGTGGTCGTCACGGCCGGCATCCACTGGGACAACCTCACGCCGGGCGCCATCGGGAAGATTGCGGCCGCCTGCGATACCCTCACGCAAACCATCATCGCGGAGACGACGGCGAAGGTGGGAAAGTTGAAAGAGGCTGAAGACTGAAGTCCGAAGTGTGTTTTACTTCAGCCTTCAGTCTTCGGGCTTCAGCCTTTTGTTAGTCTGAAGGAGGATCTGCCTGCCGAAGATTGTGGGGACCGAACTATAAAGACACGAACAAACACACAAGGCAGCGTAGCTGCGTCACGGTGCATGAAACGGCATCTTCAACCCTCTAACAAATAACGAAAGGACCCATGCATGGACAGACTCGTCGTCGGCATTTCGGGCGCCAGCGGCGTCATCTACGGCGTCCGGTTCCTGGAAATCGCCTCCCGGCTTCCGCTGGAGATTCACCTGATCATCTCGGAGGCGGGCAGAAAAAACCTGGAGATTGAAACGGATTACACGGCAAAAGACCTGGAGGCCATGGCCCACCGGGTCTACGATCCCGGCGACCTGGGCGCGCCGGTGAGCAGCGGGTCGTTTCTGACGCTGGGCATGGTCATCATTCCCTGCTCCATGAAAACCCTCTCCGGCGTCGCCAATTCCTTCAACGACACCCTCCTCATCCGCGCCGCCGACGTCAGCCTGAAAGAGCGCCGCAAGACCGTCCTGGTGGTCCGGGAAACCCCGCTCCACCTGGGACACCTGAAGCTGATGGAGCGGGTCACGGAATCGGGCGCCGTCGTCTTCCCGCCCATTCCCGCCTTCTACCACAAGCCCAAGACCATCGACGACATCATCAACCACAGCGTGGGCAAGGTCCTCGACCAGTTCGGCATCGCGCATCACCTCTTCCGGCGCTGGGGCGAGATGGGGGCGTAGGATGAAATTCGACCGGCTCTGGCAAGCCTGCAAGCCCTACCTGCGAAAAGGGCGGTCCATCGACCTGATCCACACCCGGATCAGCACCGATTTCGCCTGGCGCCTCCTGCGGGAAGGCGCCGGGGGAGACACGGACATCGTCATTCCCGCCGTCATGCTCCACGACATCGGCTACGCCCGGATCGACGACGGAGACGTTTACATGAAAACCACCTTCCCCGACAAGGCCAACGCGAAGTACGACACCCGCGTCAAGGAACGCCACCTGACGGAGGGCGCGAAACTGGCGGAGGAGATCCTGAGGTCGCTCGATTACCCCCAAGGCCTCATCGGCCCCATCGTGGAGATCGTCCGGACCCACGAGGATCTTGAGGGCAACAAGCCGGATACCACCAACCTGAACCGCGTCATCGTCAGCGACGCCGACAAGCTCTACCGCTATACCGCCTACAACCTCACCAGCGGCATGGCCTTGCATCACCGGACGAAGGCCCAAATCTATCACTTCATGCTCGACCGCATCGACACTTGGCTCTCCCTGGAAATCTCCAAGCGCATCGCCATCGAGGAACTACGGAAACTCCCCTTCGATTTCTGGCCGGTGAACGAGGCATTATTTTAGCGGTTACCTTTTTACAAACCAAAATAATATGGCAGTAAACATGCATGGCTTTCTGTCCCTCATCCCTTCTACCGCTTCTCCGGCGCATGCTGACGGTTCCACGATGGGTTTCACCGGTTGCGCGCCTCATTCCCCCGTGATTTCATTCATGAGTTCCGAAACGTCGGTGTTCAGACGCAAGGCCTCATCAAGACGGGCGACAAGGGCGGTCTTCCGCTCTTTGACCGTTTCCGCGCTGACCTGTTTCAAATCCATGGCCCTTTCCAGGGCCTTTTCGATGGAATCGGCCGTCGCGTCGATCTTTTGATTCAAATCGTACCTGAACTGCATGAAACTTTCCCGGATTCTCAGGGTAAAATCCGCCTTGACGCGGCCGCAATTGGCGTCTATCCGATCAGGAAGCTTCTTGAGGATTTTCTTCAGGGCGTGACCGCGCGAAAACCCCTTTGGAAGGACGGAGCGCGAGAAAAAATCGATGGCCCCTTCCAGGTCGAAAAACTTCGGACGATCCCCCATGAGGTAATAGAGCCGGGTGTCCTCCTGGATGGTTTCCTCTCCCTGAACCCGTTCTAGACGGATCCCGAACAGGCGGGCGGAGACCTCGAGAAGGCTGTCGATAATCTCGTTTGCCCTGTCCGAGAACTTTTGGGATATCCGCGAGTATTCCTTGTTCAAATGCTCTTCCTGACGGGTTATCCACGCATCGAAGGTCCTAACGATTCCGTCGTTCAACACCTTTTCGAGAATATCGACATAGTCCTTGACATTCAGATCCTGGTTCTTCCGGGCGGTCTCTTCCAGCTCCGCCATAAGGGCGGGCAGTTGACGTTCCTTTAACTCCCAAAGGTCACGGTCGAACATGTCGATGAGGCGTTTCGTCTCCGCTTCGAAGAAATAGCCATTGTCTCGCTTCTCTTCCTGAATCTTCCGCAACTGTTCCCCGAACAGGGAAATTTTCTCCTCCAAGTCCTTCAGTGGCGTGGCGATGGCCTTCAATTCGACCTTTAGGGAAACGATCTCGTCGCCAATGTGTTTCCTCGCCCCTTTGAGGATAGAAGCCAGAAACACCTTCCCCTTTTCTCTCATGAGAAAGTCGTTGAGGGTTCTCTCGAACCCGGGCAGGTAACTTTCCGCGAGCAGGGCGTCGTCTCCCCGGATCTTTCCGAGCAAGGCCTTTTTGGCGGAAAGGGGATGAATCACCACGGAATTCCCGCCCAGGGTTTCTTCGATGACCTTTTTCGAAAAAGCGAGGGATTCTTCCCGCTCCGCCGCGTCCAGGTAGTCCACCTTGTTCTGGATGAAGAAGATTTTTTCGACGAACTTCCGGATATCCTTTAGAAAAGATAGCTCCGCCTCGCTGATGGGCGGATCTCCGGCCAGCAGGAAAAGGGCCGCGTCCACGTGGGGGAGAAAATCGTAGGTCATCTCCGTGTTGTTGGAAAAGATGGACCCCACGCCGGGGGTATCGATGATGTGAACTCCTTGCTTGAGGTATTCCGAGGGATAGGAAATCTCCACGCGCTCCACCCGCTTGACATTTTGGGGATTTCCCTTTTCCGTCACGTAGTCCGCCAAGGCGTCCCGTTCAATTTCCCGGCGCGTGCCGTCCTTAAACAGGACCTCGATGGCCTGCCGCTTTCCATAACGGAGGACCGTGACAATGGACGTCAGGGGCACGATGGACGTGGGAAGCAGAGTATCCCCGATCAGGCTGTTAATGAAGGTGCTCTTTCCTCGCTTGAACTGGCCTAACACCACGAGGTAGAACCGGTTGTCCAGGAGTTTTTGGTGGAGCTGCGCCAGAGAGGAGGCAAACGTGGGAGTGTGGGCATCCGCGGCATACCGGAGGGCGCGTTCCAGCACCTCGTCCGTTTGGCGATGATAGGCGGTGTAGGCATCCAACATGATTCTCTCCCGATTCTTTCCCGGTGGGGCCGAAAAATCCCCATCCGTTTACAGGGATGGGGTAGAGAAAGAGACTTCTACCCCTTTTCAGGTAGAAGTCATCAGCCCGCTGGAGGCGTTTGAAGGCAGACTTCATTGCCACCTTCAAATATAAATAAACCGTCACGAATGTCAACAGGTCCATTTTTTGTGGGGATCCCCTTCGGGAAGAATTTTTATGGTTCTTTTTTATTTCATGTGGAATTCACGATGATTCCGACAGGCACCGCAATTCAGATAAATCATAGTTATGAGCGTTGCGAATTTTATATATCCATGGGCGCCCTGACTTTGGCTGGATAAAAAACCGTCCAATCCTTCCAGACGATCACTAGACGCCCAGTCTCCATCTGGCAAGGATTCTTTCCTTGTGCCGCATGAAGGTTTCAAGGATTACAACATAGTATCACTGCCGTTTATGGCACAACACACATCTGATTCTTTAATGCGTGATTTCCCTTCGGAAATACCTGGGGAGGATGAAAAGCCTACCAATTTTTTGGCCAATATTGAATTGACAGGAATTTTTATCCATGTTAAATGGTTACAAATACCTGTAAAAGGAAAGGAGATATGTATGAAAAGAAAGTGTTTATTGGCTGTCTTGGCAGTTTTTGTGATTTCAATTTTTATTCCATTTAATCTGAACGCAAAGGAAATCACGATCAAGCTCGCGCATTTGAACGCGCAGAAACCTTTCGATATTCCTTCTGCGGCAATGGCGGCCGCCTTCAAATCTGCCGTTGAGGCGAATTCAAACGGGCAGATTAAGGTCAAGCTTTTCCCCAGCGGGGTTCTGGGAAAGGAAAGGGAAACGATGGTCCAGGTCAAAAGCGGGGTCGTCCAGTCCTATATCTCTTCCACGGGAGGGATGTCCACGTTCTACCCAATGATTGATATTACGAACATGCCCTTTGCCTTTTCCAGTTACAATGTCTGCTATAAAGTGTATGATGGGCAATTCGGGAAGGCCTTGGCGAAAGATATAGAGAAAAAGTCAGGGTTTCATGTCCTCGGTTTCGGCGAATCGGGCGGCTTTTTCATCATCACCAATTCCAAGCACGAGGTAAGAAGTCCAAAAGACATGAAGGGATTAAAGATAAGAACCATGACGGTCCCCCTTCACATGGCGATCATAAAGGCCCTCGGCGCTTCTCCTACGCCCATCGCCTGGTCGGAGGTTTACACGTCCCTCCAGACCGGCGTGGTAGACGGCCAGATGAACCCCGTTTCAATCATCAACATGGCAAAATTCTACGAGGTCCAGAAGTATGCCACATTGACGAACCATATATACGCGCCTTATATCTGGGTCATGAACGCAAAGTTCTACAATTCCCTCTCCCCTGCGCATAAACGGGTTGTGGACGATGCGGCGAGAATCGCCATTCTTGCGGGCAGGGGACTCAGTCGGATCATCGATTCAACGGACAAAGGCTTGCCCGTGCTAATGTCGAAGATGAAGGTCTACGTGCCGACTCCCGAGGAAATGAAACAGTTCAAGGATGCCACGATCCCGGCGGCCACGAAGTTCCTGGAGGAGAAATACGGAGACGAGGGGAAAATATGGGTCAAAAAGTTCCTGAAGGCCATCGCCGACGCGGAGCACGAGCTTGGCCAGTAACGCGTAACCCGAACCTGAGACCTGGAGTAGCCTAAAAAACTACTCCAGTTTTTTTTGGGAAGTTCTGATGGAATCAAGCGAAAAAGGATTCATATTTATGATGCGCAGGTCCTCGGATGCCATCAACAGATTCGTTTCATTCCTATGCTTTGTTTTCATGTCCGGCATGACAATCGTGGTCCTGTTAGGGGTTTTCTTCAGATATGTCCTGCAAATGCCCTTGAGTTGGCCCGAGGAGCTCTCCCGATACATGATGATCTGGGCGGCTTCCCTCGCCGTCAGTATCGGAATAAAGGAGAAGGGACACGTGGGCCTGACCTTTCTCTTCGATATCACGAAATCAAGGGTTGTGAAGATCATCCTGGAAACCATTGTCTTTCTCGCGACTCTGGGATTCCTCGTCGTTATGATCTACTACTCGGTTCGCATGGTTATGGAAGCGGGGACTCAAATTTCCCAGGGCCTGGGGATAACAATGGTTCTACCCACGCTGGCGATTCCCGTTTCCATGGTCATCGCCCTGATACAGCTTTTATTGAGATATATTCTGGATGTGAGCTCACCTGATGTGACACCCATTGAAAAAGAAGTTATAGATATTTGAGGGTATTTTCATGTTTTTTTCCATGATCGTCGTTTTCTTCACGGCCCTTGTCCTGGGTGTTCCCATAGGCTTCACCATCGGGATAACGGGGCTGCTGGGTCTGTATCTCATGGGCCACAATATCTCCTTGTTCTCGATGGCGCCGCTGCAATTTTTTTCCGGCCTCGATATGTTTACATTGATGGCCATGCCTTTTTTTATTCTTGCCGGTGAAATCATGAACAAAACGGGAATCACGTCCCGACTTGTCAAATTTTCAAATACCCTGGTGGGACACTGGCGGGGAGGTTTGGCCCACGCCAATATTATCGCCAGCATCTTCTTTGCGGGGATGACCGGCGCGGCGGTCTCGGACACCGCCGCAATCGGCACCATGCTTATTCCCGCGATGGAGGAAGACGGGTATGACCTCGATTTCTCCGCGTCCGTGACAGCCGCATCTTCCATCATCGGGCCGACAATCCCACCGTCGAACATGATGGTTATTTACGGGTCTTTGATGAATGTGTCCATCGCGGGATTATTCGCCGCCGGGTTTCTTCCGGGGTTGCTCCTGGGGGGGTTGTTGATGGTCCTTTCGGCGATCATTTCCATCAAACGGGGCTATCCCAAAAGTGAAAAGACAACCTTCAAGGAAAAGCTGATCGGCTTCAAGGAGGCGATCATTCCATTATTGATGCCCGTCATCATCCTGGGCGGGATTCTTTCCGGCGCCTTTACCCCTACAGAGGCCGCCGCGGTGGCGGTGGCATACGCCCTGGTCATAGGATTTTTCGTGTTGAAAAGTCTCAAACCCTCGGACTTACCGCCCATGTTCATCAACACGGCCAAGATTACCGGGATCGTATTCCTGATCATCGGAACGGCTTCCATCGTGAGTTGGGTACT
>JALSPC010000067.1 GCA_026986155.1 bacterium | reverse complement strand
GACACCTTCGAGACATATTTCCGGGGAAAATACCCCGCGCTTTACGCGCCCCTAACCCTTCTCCGGGAAAGCGCCGCCCGGCTGACCCCCTACGAGCTTACCCGGGAGATCATCGCCGTCTTTAAGCTCCCCGAAAAATTCCGAGGCAGCGCGTCCCTCTTAGACCGCCTCCTTGAGCAGGTTCTCATCCAGGAACAGCGGGGCGTCCACCACCTGCGGGAAATGGTGGAGGCCTTCTACGAGGCCTCGGGGGAAACCCATCTCACCCTTCCCGAGGCCCCCGACGCGATCCGGCTCATGACCATTCACAAGGCCAAGGGATTGGAGGCGGCCGTGGTCATCGTCCCCTTCCTCGACTGGGACATGATTCCCCGGAATCACGGGGAAATCGTCGAGCTGAGCCCCGGCCGATTCGCCCGCCTGACCGCCACCCTCTGCACGTTCAACGAGACGGCCGCCCGCCTGAAGCGCGAGCTGAAGCGGAAGGAGTTCGTCGAGAGCTTCAACCTCTTCTACGTGGCCCTCACCCGGGCCAAGGAGGGCCTCTATCTGGTCGTTCCTCCGCCGAAGCGGGGGTTAACCGTCGGGAAGATCTTCCGTCACCTCGCCGCCCACCACGGCTACCTCCCCAAGGGGACGAATCGATTCAGCCTCGGGAGCCTCCGGTCTCCCGAGGAGAAAAAAGAGGCGCTGGTAACAGCCGCCGAAGACACAAAGGCCGCCGACGTCCGGGACATCCGGTCCCACCTGCGGCTACCCCCTGAAAGCTCCAAGGAGACCTGGCTGGACGAGCGGGCCCGCCGCCTGGGAAACATCGCCCACGCGGCCCTGGGCGCCATCGGACGCCTCGCCCCCGACGCTGCCCTTCCGGAGACGGCGCGCCGGGCCCTCGCCACGGCCCACGGGCGCATGGGAATCGTCCCGGACGAAGAAACCACGCGCAACCTCACCCGCCTCATCATCACGACCCTCGAGAACCTCCGGGATTACTTTTTTGACATCGACGATGTATGGACGGAAAAGGAGTTCGTCTCGGTCAAGGGAGAAATCATCCGCGTGGACAGGCTCGTCCGGCGGGGCGACGCCTTCCGCCTCCTGGAGTTCAAAACGGGAAAGAAAGAGGCCTTTCACGCGGCGCAGGTCCGTCGCTACCTGCGCATCCTCCGGCATCTCGGCGTCGGCGGGAGGATAGACGGGTTTCTCTACTACCTGGAAACGGGAGAGCTGCGCCATGTCTGAGCTGATTGCCGTGGACGTGGGATCCGATTTCATCGCGGCCGTGACCGCCCGCGCCAGGGAACGCCTGGCCCGCGGGGACTCCCTCACTGTTCTCTTCCCCAACCGCCGCGCGGTGCGCTTCTTTGAAAAAGAGCTCGCGTCTCCCCTCCTGCTCAAGGTTACGGCCGCCGCCCTGGAGGATTTCGCGAAGGAGACCGTCTTCGCCCTCTCCCCCGCCCCTCCCACCTTCCAGTGCGACATCGACCGATTCTTCACCCTGCACGACATCGTTCTTTCCCACCCCGCGCTTTACCAGCGCCTGGGGGGAAACGCGGAGCGGGTCTTCCCGTGGTGCATCCATCTCTCCAATCTGTTCGACGAGCTCGACCAAAACCTCATCCCCTCGGTGGCCCCCCTCCCCTACATCGACGAGGTCGTCCCCCAGGCGAGGGAAATCCTTAGCTCCCTGGACGTCCTCTACGGGGACTACCAGCGCGTCATGGAAGAAGAAAACCTGACCTACCGAGGGGATATTTTTCGCCGCCTGAACGCCCTGAAAGACCGCCTCACGGGCCCTTTCATCCTCGCCGGCTTCGCCCTGCTGACCGAGGCGCAGAAATCCATCTTCCTGCATCTCTTCCAAAGGGGCGACACCACGGTCTTCTTTCACACCGACCTGATGGGCCGCCACCCGGTATCCGATCCCTACCGGATTTACGCGCGATGGAGGGACGGGACCTTTTGGGGGATCAAACCGGTCGAGATAAATGGAAACACCGCCCAACCGGCGACACCGTCCATCACCTTTCACGAATCCTTCGACACCCACGCAGAAATGAAGCAACTCGGGCGGATCCTGCAGGTGCCGGACAAGAACGCCCCACCCCTCGACACGGGCGCCATCCTCCCGGACAGCCAGTCCCTCTTCCCCGCGCTCTACGCCCTGCCTACCGACACCTCCGACACCCAAGATACCCAAATGAATGTCACTCTCGGGTTCCCCTTCGAGCGGAGCGTCTTTTTCCGCCTCATTGACAGCCTCGCGGAACTCGTCCTGACCCGCGATCCCCAAAAGGGGTTCCACCACGCGGCCCTGGACAGGTTCCTCTCCCACCCCTTCGTCCCGCGCCTCCAGATCGGGGGAGCCCCCTTCGAAGAGACGGCGCGCCGGCTTCGAGAGGAAATCCTCTCCCGGAATCTCTCCTTTGTCCGCCTCGAGACCCTCAAGGCATCGGGCTCCCTCCCGGAAAGGGACGTCCGGCTCTGCCGGAGGCTCAACGAAGAAATCCTGTCTCCCTTCGCCGCGGCACGAACCCTCAAGGCAGCGGGCGGTATCCTCGTCCGGTTGGTCCACGGTTTCAAGGACGCCTTGATAGGGGATGAAAACGCCGGCATGGAACGCCAGATGGTCCAGAACTTCCTCGACCGGGTTCTGCCAAATCTCACCCTCTCCCGCCACGCCTCCCGGGACCTCTCCTCTTCCCGGGTCCTCTGCACTGTCCTTCGTCACCTCGTCTCCCCCCTCCATATCCCCTTCGAGGGCAACCCTCTGAAGGGCATTCAGGTGATGGGAATGCTCGAATCCCGGCTTCTGAACTTCAACCGCCTCTTCATCCTCGACGTGAACGAGGGCATCCTCCCCCGGTCCGCCAAGATCGATCCCCTCCTCCCGCCCGCCCTGAATCCCCTGGTGGGGCTGCCCTCATGGAGGATGCGCGAGGCCCTCTTCCGCTACCACTTCTTCCGGCTCGTGGACGGTTCCCGGGAAAGCGTCCACGTCTTCTACCAGCGGGGCGTCACGGGGGATGAAAAACGCGTGCGGAGCCGCTTCGTGGAACAGCTCCTCCTGGAAGAGGAGATGAAACGCGTGAAGGGTGCCCCGGATGACTCCATCGAGGACCTGGAGCGTAGCCTGGTCGACACCTTCACCCTCCGGCTCCCAGCCCTCGTCAAGCCGGAGGTGGGGCGCCCCGACCTCTACGACAAACGCCTCGCCGCGTGCCTCTCGAGGCAAATCTCCCCCTCCCTGCTGGACGACTACCTCACCTGTCCCTACCGGTTCTACCTGGGGAGAATCGTGGGAATGCCGGAGGTGGTAGGGGTCCAGGAAAGCCAGTCCGCCGCGGATGTGGGCGCCATGGTGCATGAAATCCTGGACAAGGCCTTCTCGGCAAACCGGGGCGCCGCCCTGACCCCCATCCTCCTGAAAAAGATCCGGGAAACGGCCCTGGCGCGGGTAACACCCGCCGTCCGGGAGCGGTTTTCCTCCCTTTCCGACTTCCGGATCGAGCTTCTCGCCCACCTGACGTGCTACCGCCTGAACGTCTTCTTCTCCGAGGCGGAAAAGGAATCGAGCCGGTATCATCGCCTCCGGGTGGTCGAAACGGAAAAAACCTTTGAGACGAATCTGGACGATTACCGGATCGTCGGAAAGGCGGACCGGATCGACGCCATCGAGGAAACCCCCGGCGCCCCCGTCCGCTGGCGCATCCTCGACTACAAAACGGGGAAATCGGCCAAGACGCCGAACAAAAAGCTCGGGGAATTCCTCGCGTCCTTCGACTTTTCAGACTACTCCCTCGAGGCCCTTGCCCGGCTCAGAGCGGTTCTTCACTCCATCCAACTTCCCGTCTATCTCTACCTCTTCCGGGAGGCGGCCGTGCCGAAAGAGGCGGAACGGGTGGAGGCGGCCCTCTGCCTTCTCGCCGCTCCCCCGGGGGAGATCCTCCGGAACCCCATGAGCGACGAGGCCCTTGCCCAGGACCGGATCGCGGCCCTCATCCGCTACCTCATCGGGCACATGACCTTCAACCCGCGGATTGCCCCTTACGATTCGAAAGCCTGCCCTAACTGTCCATACGTGACGATCTGCCGGCATACCCCCGGGACAAAGGTGAAACAGGCATGAGATTCGCGGGAAAACGAAGGAAAGGAGAACCCCACCACCCCCTCCCGCCCGAGGGAATGCCCCTGGAGCGGATGTGCCGGGAACGGTGGCATCACGGGCGTGACGGGAAGTTCGTGAACCCCTGGCAATCCATTGATCCAAGGACCCTCGCCAATGTCATCCGCTGGAAACTGGAACGGAACACCTACCGTCATCTTCCGAAAGGGACCCCGCCTCCCGTCGTTCCCGTCGACCTCCGAAAGGTCTTCCAAGGCGATATCACGATTACCTTCCTGGGACACGCCACCTTCCTCCTCCAGGTGGGCGGCTCCGTTCTTATAACAGACCCCGTCTTTTCCAACCTCTCTCCTTACCTGAAACGCCGAACCCGGCTGCCCGTCTCGAGAAAGGTTCTCCGGGAGATAACCCAGGCCGTTCTCATCTCTCACAACCACTACGACCACTTTAGCCCCCGGGCCCTCCGTCTCCTCAGGCGAAAGACCGCCTTCACCCCCCTGGGATTCGAGCGTTACTTCCACAACGCGAAAAAGGGATCCCCCATCTGCATGGACTGGTATGATCAAGTATCGTTCGGGAACCTCACCCTCACCTTTCTGCCCACGCAGCACTGGTCCCGCCGGACCCTGCGGGACACGAACCTTACCCTTTGGGGGGCCTTTCTCATCGAAAGCCCCGCGGGCAGTATCTATTTCGGGGGTGATTCCGGTTACTTCCACGGATACCGGGAAATAGGAAGCCGGTTCAAGATCGACGTGGCCCTCCTGCCCATCGGGGCCTTCGCCCCCCGGTGGCTCATGAAACCCGTCCACCTTTCGCCCTACGAGGCCGTCAGGGCCGCCCGCGACCTGAAGGCATCCACCCTGATTCCCTGCCACTGGGGCACCTACCAGATCTCCGACGAACCTCTTGATCTCCCCATCCACCTCCTGACCAGGATCAAGGAGGAGAGTAACCTGCCCGTTCTGATCGCGCCCCTCCTGCCCGGAGAAACGTTTCCCCTGAAAAGAAACCGCGACATTTCCTGATTCCTCAGCCTCCCGCGCTTCGGACGGGGGCATTAACACCCGGCCTTCGAATTTTTTTCTTCCCTCGCGATGTTTTTCCTTGACACTTGATGATCCAGGCCTTATGTTAATTATCAATAACTAACATCGGGGAACAGAATGACGAGAAAAGAGGAAATTGTCCGCACGTGCATGGACATCTTCGCGGAGAGCGGGGCGCAGGGCCTGACCATGAAGGCCATCGCCGACAGGGTAAACATCACGGAGCCGGCCATCTACCGGCACTTCGCGAGCAAGCAGGCGTTGATCGTCGCCATGATACGACAGATTCACGAGGAACTCCTCTCCCGCGTGGATGACATCGCGGGACGTCCGTCGAACACCCTGGAGAAGCTCCGCACGATTTTCGGGTATCACCTCTCATACCTGAAGGAGAGAAAGGCCATTACCCTGGAGCTGCTGTCAGAATCCTTTTTCCATGCCTACCCGGATGTGCGCCGATACATGTTTGCCTTGTTGAACGATTATCACCGCCGGATTCGCGGTATCCTGGAGGCGGGGATCGAGAAGGGAGAGGTCTCACGGCGTGTCCGGCCGGAGGCGGCGGCCATCCTCTTTCTCGGCGCTTTGCAGCATCTTCTGACCATTTTCAAGCTGTCGGGAGGCAAGGAAGAGATCACGCTCGTCGCGGAGGATGTGTTCCGGCATATAAAATCCGTTTTAGAAGGGGGAATAGAATGATGAAAAAGACGTTGGGGATTTTTTTCATACCCTTGGTGTTCTTCCTGGTTGCCGCGCCCGGGTGGGCATCGGAGCCGCTGACCCTGCAGTCGGCGATCCAGGAGGCCCTGAAGAACAATCCGTCGGTCCAGGCCTACGAAAAGCGCCTGGCCCGGGCGGGCCTGAATATCAAGATTGCCAAGACGGTCCGCTGGGGAGAATTGACCGGCGGGGCATCCCTCAATAAATCCGAGGACGACTTGATCGCCACGCCCATGACGCCTTACAGGATGCGCCACGGCATCCAGTTCGATGACACGCGGTGGGGATTCGACCTGACCTACAAGCTTCCCATCTACCTGGGAGGGAAGATTCCCCTTTCCATCGATATCTCCAGGCTCAACGAGCTCTCCAGCCGGCTGGCGCTCAAGCGCTTAAAGGCGGTGATCCGCCATAACGTGACGGAGGTTTACCATGCCATCCTCGCCCTGAATGGCGAAGAGAAGGCGGTCCAGGAAAATCTCAAATCCCTGAACAGCGTTTTGAAGCACACGGAGCTCGGGATCAAGTACGGCAAATTTCCCCCCATCAACAAGTTCAAGATCGTCTATTCCATCAAGCGCTGGCAGGCGGCGGAAGACAAGATCGTCAATCAGCGGAAGGCCCTTGAGATTGCCCTCCAGACCCTGATGGGGGTAAAGGATGTCAGCGCGTCGATAGATCTCCGTCCCATCGATTTTCCAAAAAGGGTTTTTCCGCTCGCGCAGGACATTAAAACGCTTTATTCCCGTGCCCTGACCTCCCGTTCGGACCTTGCCGCGCTGGAAAACAGGGTCAAGATCGCCGACAAACGGGTCGGCCTCGCGAAGGCGGAACGCTTGCCTTCCGTGGTAGCCGTGGGCGCCATGAGGACCTACGATGGCGATGATATCTCCGGGACGGAGGAGTGGAACGTGGGCCTGCGCCTGGAGCTTCCCCTGTTCGACGCGGGGAGAAGGCGAATCCGGGTTGAGGCGGCAAGCGTGAAGGTCCTGGAGGAACGCATGCACGTTTTCGAACTCCGGCAAAAGATTTTGAAGGAGGTGGGAGAGGCGGTAGCCAAGGTCAAGACCGCCGAGTCCCTCGTAGAGAGTTTCAAATCGAGGGTCGACCTGGGAAAGGAAGTGGACCGGGTCGAAACCCTGAAATACGAAAACGGCGCGGGCGACATCGATGACATGCTGCGCGCCAAGGCCGAATTGGCCTATTCAAACAGTCAGTTCGTGGCAAGCGTCTATCAATGGCTTACCTCGCGATCATATCTAAGCATGGTGTTAGAGGAGGAAGTAAAATGAAACGAATTCTGAAAATCGTCGTCGTTATCGTTCTTTTGGCCGCCGCGGTCGTCGGGGGCAGGAAACTCGTCCTGAAGCGGCGCGCGGAACTCAGGAAAGAAAAGGCGGTGGTCCATTACCCCCTGCCTGTCAGGGTCGCGAAGGTCAGAAAGGCATCGTTCGTGAAAATGGCCCGTTACCTCGGGAAGGTGGATTCCAACGGTGTCATGGAGATTAAGGCGAGAATCAGCGGGCAGGTGGATCGCAGGCTTCATCTCGAGGGAGATGCCGTTTCCAAGGGCGAACTCCTCGTTGCTCTCGACAGCCGGAACAATGGCACCGTCAAGGAATTGAAGGCGAAAATCAAGGTTTTAAAGGCGCGCATTTCTTCTCTGAAGACCCAGGAAAAGAACCTTGCCGCCATCTACAAACGGAACACGCTCCTCTACAAAAACGGCGCCCTCTCAGAGGAGGCGTGGGAGCTGAGCGAGAACAGGCTGGCCGCCGTCAAGGGACAGATCTCCGCCCTTGAGAACGAGATAGCCCAGGTTGAAACGAAATTGACCTACACGAGGATCAAAAGCCCCGCGACGGGTGTCCTGTCCAGGTATTTCGTTAAGGAAGGGGACGTGGTTTTCCCCGGACAGCCGGTCTGCCGGATCATCCGAAAGGCGTCCTACAAGGTGAAGGTGGAGGTGACGCCGGAGGATTTGGGGCGTATTTCCGTGGGGTCGCCGGTCTATGTTGGAAGCCTCTCCCTGAAGGTCTCCCGGATTTACCCCGCCGCCTCCCCACGCTCCCTGGGCATCATCGAGGCAGATTTCGGGGAAGTCGCCTGTCCTTACAAGCTGGGCGAGATCGTTCCCGTCAAGGTTGAACTGGGGATTTTGAAGGACGTCTGGATCGTCCCGGTGGAGGCCGTTTTACACCAGGGACAAAAGGCGCTGATCTTCGGCGTTGCCGGGGGGAAAATCTCCCCGGTGCCGGTAAAGGTCCTCGACACGGGAGACACGCATACCGCGCTTGCCTCGGAAGGGTTGAAGGAAGGCTTGCGAGTCGTTTGCGCCCATGAGAGCCGCTTGATGACACTCTACATAGGACAGTCCGTCAAGATCGTGGGTGTTTTTGACAGGGAGGCGATAAAATGAATATCGTTGAAGGATACCTAAAAAAACCCTATCTCGTGATGACCTTTATCCTCATGGTGGCCATCCTGGGTATCTTTGGCTACCATCGAATGGACTGGGCCCTGTTCCCAGATTCCAACCGTCCCCAGATCGCCGTAGTGACCGTGGAGCCTGGGGCCTCTTCGCGGGACGTTGCCGATAATGTGACCCGCCCCATCGAAAAGGAACTTTCCACCATCGACGCGCTGCGGCAGATTACCTCCACGTCCAAGGACGAGGTGTCCGTCGTCCTGGCGGAATTCGAGTATTCCAAGGGATTGGAGGCCGCGGCCACGGACGTTATCGCCGAGCTTCAGAAGGTCAAACCGCTCCTTCCCAGGGACATACGGGATTCGCAGGTTTTCAAGATCAGCGACGCAACCATGCCGACCATGACCCTGGCGGTTTTTCCGAGGGAGGGAAGTCACTACAACCTGGCCATGGTGCGGGAACTGGCGGACAACCCCATCAAGGAGGCCCTGCTGCGCCTGCCCCACGTGGCGAACGTGGAGGTCTTCGGGGGCTACAAGCGTGAGGTGGAGATCCTCGTGGACCCGAATAAGCTGCACCGGTTTCACCTGGGCCTGGCCGATGTCATCGCCGCCGTTAAACACGAAAACCTCAATATTCCCAACGGGCTGATGATCAACCGGCGCCACCAGTTTCTCATAAAGACATCGGGAGAATACTTCGCCATCGATCGGATCGGCAACATCGTCTTGGGCGGCGGCGGGAAGGAGCCGATTCACCTGCGGGATGTGGCGGAAATCAAGCGGGGCTACAAGGAGCGCACCTCCGCCTACCATGGCAACGGGAAACCGGCCATCGCCCTGAACATCCTGCGTGCCTACGGGGGCAACACCCTCAAGACCATCGAGTCGGTCAAGAAATATCTCCCGACCTTGAAGAAACAATATCCCGGTCTCGATTTCGAGATCACCGACACGCAGGAACGGATCATCAACCTCAGCATCCAGAACATGATGGGGGCGTTGCGAGACGCGATAATCCTAACCGTCATCACCATCTTTCTCTTTCTCGGGGATTTCCGCGGGGCGGTAATCACGGGGATCTCCATCCCCTTCACCTACGTCATGACCTTCGCCCTCATGTGGCTTTTCGGGTTCGAATTCAATATTGTGACCCTGACGGCGGTTATCGTGGCCGTGGGGATGTTGGTGGATGACGCCATCGTAGTCATCGAAAACATTGAACGGCACTACCACGAGGTGGAGGAGCCCCTGCGCCAGGCGGTGCTCGAGGGCACCAACGAGGTTATGCTGGCCGTCTTCGCGGGAACCGGGACGAACATCATGGTCCTCTTTCCGATTCTCTTTATCGGGGGGTATGTCCAAACCGTGCTGCGCCCCTTCTGCGCTTCGCTCATCGTGGCCCTCATCAGTTCCTACTTCGTCTCCATCACCCTCATTCCCCTTCTTGCCCCTTATATCCTAAAGGGAAAACAGCGCAAGATGGAGAAATGGGTCAAGCGCGCCAGCGACGCGGTGGTGCGTCCCATCCAGAATTTCTTCATCGGCATCTTGAAGGTGGGCATGCGCCACAAGTTCATCTTTCTGCTGATCGGGGCGGCCGCCTTCGGGGTCAGCGCCCGGCAGATGAAGACGACCATCGGCCGGAACCTGATGCCGCCCATGGACACGGGAATTGTGAAAGTGGCCTTCGAGGTGGAGAACAACCGGTCACTCGCCTCGACGGAGAAGATCTTGAGCCGGATAGAATCGGGGATTCTAAAGATGCCGGGGGTCTTGAGTGTCTCAAGCACCCTCGGGTCCGAACCGGGAGTCGTCAGTTTCGGTAGGGGGAAAAACCCCCAGCAGGGCGCCTTGACCGTCAACATGATCGACCGGTTCCATCGAAAGAAAACCATCTGGCAGATAGAAGACGAGATAAGAAGGCAATCCCACGAAATCGAGGGGCTAAAATACCTCCACGCCTACGATTTCGGCGCCACGCCCCTGTCCACCATCCTCGCCCCGGTGGATGTGATGATCAGCGGACCGGACGCCAAGGTTCTGGATTCCCTGGGCAGCGCGGCCCTCAAGCGACTGGAAAAGGTCCCTGGGTTTACCTCCCTGTCGCGGACGTGGGATCGGAATAAGACGGAGATTCAGCTCATCGTCGATCCCCTAAAGGCGCGGTTTTACGGGTTGGACCCCTTTACCATCTCCCAGCAGGTGGGCATCGCCCTCCGGGGGGTGCCGGCCAGTATCTTCCGTGTCCCCAACGAGGACGGCATGATCATGCGGGTCCGTTATCCCTACGCCGACCGGAGTGAACTCAACCGGCTGAACCAGATGTATATCACGACGCCGAAGGGAGGGCTTATCCCCCTGAAACTGGTCGCCCACTTCGAGAAACACCACGTCCAGAGCCTCATTACCCACCGGAATCTCCTCAACGTGGTTGATATCCACGCCTACCGGTCCAAGGCACCCATCACTTTCCTGCAGAGCGGGGTCGTCAAGGCGTTGAAAGGGCTTCCCCTTCCCGACGGTTACAAGATCTCCCACGAAGGGGCCATCAAGCAGATGAAGGAATCCTTTGGAAGGCTGGGGATGAGCATGGTTATCGCCATATTCCTACTCTACCTCTCCCTGATTCCGACCTTCAAGTCGTTCGTCAATCCCATCGTCATCATGGTGGCCATTCCGCTGGCCCTCATCGGGGCGGCGTGGGGGATGCTGATCGCCGGGAAGCACGGGTGCATGCCCGCCTTCATGGGCCTGATTCTCCTTGCCGGCGTCGTCCTGAAAAACTCCATCCTCCTTATCGATTTCATCCTCGAGGCCCGCGCGCGCGGCGAATCCCTGGAAGACGCCATCGTGGGCAGTGTCAGGGTCCGGACCCGGCCCATCCTGATGACGGCGGGCACCACCATCGTCGGGATGCTCCCCATCGCCCTGGAATGGGCCATCGGTCTGGAGCGGCTCTCACCTCTCGCCGTGGTAGCCGCCGGGGGCTTGCTCGTGGGGACCTTTCTGACCCTGGTCTATTTCCCGATTCTCTACACCCTCATGGAGGAGGTAAAGAATTTTTTCAGGGAAACGAAAAAAGCCAGCGTGGAAAGCTGAATGAAGGGGCGCGTGTTGCCATCCAGAATTGCGGAAGTGGGCACAAAAAAACTTGGCGTCAATCTTAAAGCGTAGAGGGAAAAACCGTCCTACTTCCAGACATCGTGGCGGATGTCGCCTGCGACGGGGAAGTCTTTCCGGATCTTCGTGATTTCCGTGGGGTCGAACATGCAGACGAGGAGGATCTCCTCGTCCCGCGCGTCGCAGATGATGTCTCCCCAGGGATTCACCACCATGGAATGGCCGGAGAAGGTGTTGTCCCCCTCCTTTCCAACGCGGTTCACCGCCAGCATCACCACCTGGTTCTCGATGGCGCGGGCGAGGGCCAGGGTCCTGAAGTGCCTGAGACGCGGGTCGGGCCACTGGCTGGGTAGGACGACGAAGCGGGCGCCGGCCTTCTGGTAATAGCGGAAAAGCTCGGGAAACCGGAGGTCGTAGCAGATGGACAACCCCACCTTTCCGTAGGATGTTTCGACGAGGGAGGGCGTGTCGCCCGGCGTCAGGTAGCGGTCCTCGTCCATGGGCCTGAAACGGTGCAGTTTCGTGTAGCGGCCCGCCTCGCGGCCCGTATCGTCTACCCAGACGAGGGTGTTGCCGATTCCCCCGTTCGAGAGGGGTAGCATGTAGGATCCGGCGATGGCAAGCCGGCAGTCGGCGGCGAGGCGCCGGATCTCTGGGATGGCCTCATCCGTGTTGCGCGCGCCCCATTCCTTGGCGTTTTCCAGGTCGTAGCCGCTGCTGAAGAGCTCCGGGAGAATCAGCCAGTCCGCGCCGCGCTCCGAGGCGTCCCGCGCCGCGGTCGAGACGGCCTCCAGGTTGGCGGCGAGGTCCCCCTTCTTGATGTCGAACTGGAAGAGGGCGACGGTGAGGGGGGAGACGCGCGTCATAAGCGCTTCAACTCCACGAATTTGGGATAGATGAGTTTCAGCCCCACACCTTCGAAGTGGATGAGGAGCTTGGGATGGGCGTTTGCCACCTCCCTGACCTTGATGGTTCCCTTGCCGAAGGTGGGGTGGAGGACCTGTTGTCCCACCCGGAAGTCGTCGCCGTTTCCCGGCGGCATGTGGGGTTCGCGGGGGGCGGCGGGGATGTCGGAAGAAATCGGATGCGGGGACGCGGGCCGACGCCGCCGATCGGTTTTCTGCGGAGTTGCCTTCCCAATGGCGCAACGCTTGAGGGTGTCGGCGGGCAGCTCCCGGAGAAACCGGGAAGGGGGACGGAAAGCGGCGCGCCCGAACTGGTTGCGCACCACGCAGTGACTCAGGAAGAGGCGCTGACGGCTTCGGGTGATGCCCACGTAGAAGAGGCGCCGTTCCTCGTCCACCTTCGTCTCGTCCATCAGGCTCCGCTCGTGGGGAAAGAGCCCCTCTTCGAGACCGGTGATGAACACCACGGGGAATTCCAGCCCTTTGGCGCTGTGCAGCGTCATGAGGGTGACCTTCCCCGCGGAGGCGTTGAAGGTGTCCGTGTCGGTCATGAGGGAAACCTGGTCGAGAAACGCCTCCAGGGAGGGGGCCTCGGCCTCTTCCTCGTAGGCGGTCACGGCGGCGATCAACTCCTGAACGTTCTCCACGATGGATTGGGCCTGGGGATCGCTGCTTCCCCGGTAGGGGAGGAGGTAGCCCGACTCCGCCACGATCTTCTCGAGGATGCGGGAGATCTTCTCCCGCCCAACGAAGGACCTGACCTCCGTCATCCACGCGTGGAAGGGCTGGACCTTCTTTTTCATCCTGAACCCGGGGTCCTCGCAGATCTTCCCCATGGCCTCGAAAAAGGGGAGATGTCGCGTGACGGCGAAGGTCTTCACCTGGTCGAGGGTCACCTTCCCTATCCCCCGGGACGGCGCGGCGATGGCCCGCCGGACGGCCATCTCGTCCCCCGGGTTGACGAGAACCTTCAGGTAGGCCAGCAGGTCCTTGATCTCCTTCCGGTCGTAGAACTTGAAGCCCCCGAAGATCTGGTAGGGGATGCCCCGCCGAATGAGCTGTTCCTCGAAGACGCGGGACTGGGCGTTGGTTCGGTAGAAGATGGCGAAGGCGTGCCAAGGGAATCCCTCCCCGTGAAGGGATTGCGCGGTTTCGATGACCCATCGGGCCTCGTCTTCCTCGTCGTCCGCCTCGTAGAGGAGGATGGGATCTCCCGGGGCGTTTTCCGTCCAGAGGGTCTTCTCCGTGCGGGAGGTGTTGTGGCGGATGAGGTGGGAGGCGCACTTCAGGATGGTCTTCGTGGAGCGGTAGTTCTGCTCCAGCTTGATGACCACCGCCTCCGGGAAGTCCTCGCGGAACAGCCGGATGTTTTCCTTGTTGGCCCCCCGCCAGGAGTAGA
>JALSPC010000066.1 GCA_026986155.1 bacterium | reverse complement strand
CGCGTGCTTCAGGGTGGTGAAGATACTCTCCATGGAATCCTCGATGGGCAGCACGAAGCAGGCGGATAACTGACCCAGCTCCCGTCCCGCGTTCATCAGCGTGGGGGAATTGGGAAGGAAATCGAAACGCGCCATGAGCTGATAGAACCGCCGCGCCAGGTCCTCGATATCGGCGGACGCGTCGTATCTCCCATCCGCCTGGGCGATGAAGCGGGCCACGCGCCAGAACATCTCCGCCGGTGTTTCCAGGGGATTCCCCTCCGAATCCTTGATAAGATATCGCCGCTTCAGGACGGTCAGGGCGTTGTCACTCACCCTTGGTGTCTCAAGTCCGGATGGAATTCCTTTCTTTTTACGGCTCGCCATCGCTTTTACCCCTATATGTTGTGATTTATTTCATGCAAAACACAACATATAGGGGTAATTTTGTCAAGAGAAGGCCGGGCTTGTCCTGTCTTCTTCCCTGAAAATTATACGATCGATTAGATGAGCGTGGCTGGAAAGGCACGCAACGTTATTCCCCTAGTATTTTCCACATGTCTTCCTCAAGGGATGGAGATGAAGGCGTTTCAACGATTCGGCCGATTTCCTTCCCCACACGCTCGAACACGAAGGTGGGCACGAACTTGATCCCGTACCGGTTGACCAGGCCTTCCGGAAACCTTTTCAAGCGATCCAGAGCGCAGAGCGAAACGTCGAGGCGGCCTGTCAGCCCCGCCGCATCGAGAATCTTAAGGAAACGGGGAACCATCACGCCACAGTCCGGGCACCAAGCGCCGAAGAATATTCTGATGGCCACGGGGGCGGTACCCTTTAATTTCTCCACGAATTCCTGGTGGGGGGTATAGCGATCCCGGCTTTCCACCCAGGCGGGGAAGATCTCTAAGAGCCGCTTTACTGAAATTTCGCCATAAGGGACATCTCCCGGATCCTTTCCGTTCGCCACGGGATCATCCCTGGGAAGTTCCTTGAAGATGCGTATCCCATTCATAATCCTTTTTTCTCTCTATCCCACGTTGTCGATGGAGCACGTGAAGATGGCCGGCGTGTCGGTATGGTTTTTCAGGGCGTGGGGTTCGAAGGTGTGGGTGTAGATTACTTGCCCGGGATGCACCTCGATGGTTTCCTCCTCCGTTGAAAAAAGGAGGGAGCCCTGCAACATGAACACGGCCTCTTCGTAGGCGTGCTCGTGCATGGGAATCTCTCCGCCCGGTTCGAGGACAAAATATCTGAAGGAAAAGTTGTGGTTGTATTTGTTCCCCCCAGTTTCAGGGTCCACCAGCCATTTGATCTTGCATCCCGTGACGGGGATCTTTTTCCCGTGATGCGTAATTTCCTTCACCTCGATTGCCGGGACATCTTTTACTTCGCGAACGATCATGCCTTGCTCCTCCTTTGATCTGTTTTGTTAGAACGTTCCCATGATTTCTTCGAAAGATTTGCGAATGTGCTCTTCGCTGGCTGCTCTTAAGCCCTTTTCATCCTTCCCCTTTACTGCCCGGATTATCCTCTTCGTTTCTTCGAAAAAGGATGGGATGTCGATCTCGCGGGGGATGGAGAGCCAGAAGCGCAGGTATTGCGCCAACAGGTTCTCCAGCAGCCGGGCTGTCTGGGCATTCCTGGAGGCCCTGTATAGCATTGCGTGGAGCCTTGAATCGAGCGCGATCAGGCGCTTGTTGGAGATGGCGCACTCGATTCCCGCTATCTCGTTTTCCAGGTGGGTCAGGGCGATGAGTTCCTCCACGCTTATTCGCTGCATGGCCCAGAGATAGGCCTGGGTCTCCAATGACGCCCGTATCTCCGTGATTTCCCTGATTCGGTTCAGGCTGAGAGGCGTTACCATGAAATGGGAGCCCGTCCTCAGCACCCACCCCTCAGCCTGGAGGAAGATGAGGACCTCCTTGATGGGCGTCCGGCTTGTCCCGCAATGTTCTGCCAGTTCACTCAGGTTCAGGACACGCTCTGGCTCGTATTCAAGCCAAATGATTTTTTCCTTGATCGATTGGTAAATCCGGTTCGATTCCACCTTGTCCTCAATTCATAAGTCCATTATTTCTGTTCACAAGTTCGGCGTAATTCGTAGATCGTGCCCGTGTTTCGGCCAAGTTTTCACGAACTCCTTCAATCTTTCCATCGCCTCCTCGAGCAGGGTCACTGGGTGGGTCAGGATGATCCGATCGTATCCTTCCCGTGTTTTCCATATATGGAGCCGGGGATCGTCCAGACGGTGATGGCGTCCAACACCCTCAGACACCATTCCTTGAAATCGGTTACACTTTACTGAACCTTCGAAAGATGTAGAAGGTTGGTTCTTGGGGTAGTTGACCCAGATCATCTTCGCCTTTCGCGCCGTGCCTGGGTCGATGCCATCCAGATTGGGCAGGAACCCGTTTTCTCTGAGGAGGGGACGGGCTCAACAACGCCGCCCGCAATCCTGTCCCCGCCCTCGTACGCGAGGTAGCTCGGGTCGGGCACCAAGGCGATATTCTTCGGGACCAGCATGCAGGTGTGGGCATGAAAAATCCTCTGAGCGGGCCTCATGAGGGGGAGCCCCTCCGTTTCCGGGTCGCAGGAGGCTCCGAAGCGCCGCTGGTACTTGGCTGCAACGGCCTCCTTGAGCTGCATCGTGGAGTAGAAACTCGGGTAGTAGTGATTATCGTGATTCATGCAAGCGTCGGCCAGGACCTTCTGCTGTTCTTCCGTCAGCCGAACGTCCGGGTTTCCGAGCCCCAGGTTGATGACATCTTTTCCCTCTTCACTCATTTTCGCCAAGATGGCGTTCATGGCCGTTTCCCCATACGCCTCGAATGCGTCCAATCTCTTGGCTGTCTTCATGCCCTTTCCCTTGGCGTCGCGAAGCGTATTTTTTGTGTATTTATGGTGTATCTATTTCATTTTCATCTGTCAAGGAAGAACGCGGGATCATTATGGATGGCATTCGGGTAAACTAGCGCGATTTTCTTTTTGCGTGTCACGAATCTTCCGGCGGATAAAGGCCCGGCCGCGTTGTATTAAAACGGCCCATGCCTATCCCAGCTTGTCTCCCTGGGAGAGGGAAATGAGACGGGGGAAATCGAGGAGGCGGATATGGTTTCCGTTCACGTCGATGATGCCGTATTCCTTCATGCGCGTCAGGATGCGCGACAGCGTCTCGGGGATGGTTCCCAGGAGGCTGGCGAGCTGCCCTTTGGATATTTCGAGGGTGAAGGCGTCCCCTTTGTCCTCCTGGCGGGACAAATAGAGGAAATAGGTCGCCAGGCGTCCCGGCACCTCCTTGAGCGAGAGGTTCTCCACCTGGACCGTGAATCGCCTGAGTCGTTCCGAGAGGATGGCGAGCATAGTGAGGGCCACGTTGGGATTGTTCCGGATGAACTCGAGGAATCCCTTCCGCGGAAAGTGAAGCGTCCGGCTTTCACGAACCGCCTCGGCGTTGGCGGGAAAGGATTTTCCGGAGAAGACCACCACTTCCCCGAAGGTTTCGTTGGGCCGGATGAACTGAAGGATCTGTTCCTTGCCTTCGGGGGAGACCTTGTAGATCTTGATGAGCCCGGAGACGAGGAGGTAAAATCCCAGGCTCTCATCTCCCTCGTAGAAAATCATTTCTCCCTTGCTGAAGATCTTCTCCGTTGCGATTTTTTGGAGACCTCGTCGCAAGCTCTCCGGCATGCCGGCGAAAAAGCCCACCGGCGCGAGGGTCTTTTCCTGGTGCTCTGTCATTGAAAGGGTCTCCTTCCTGGAAATTCCTATTTCCCACCAGGCTTTTTAAATCACTAAAGCACCTTTGTGTCAACGGTAACGGCCGCCCCGCTCAGTGGTTTCCCATCCGGGCCTTGGAGAGGAGATGTTGCAGGATGTAGAGACCCGGGGCCGCGCGGTAAGGACGATTAGCGGATCGAATCTGGGCGGAAAATTGTCTAGAAGAACACCCCTCTAAAAAAGGAGGGTTACGTGACCCTTGAATAATTTGTGTGAAAAGAGTAAAAGCTGTTTCGTTACTTGACTTTTTTTATGGTTTTTTCTAAAAAGTTATATGATAGACACTTAAAGCAGGAAAATACATTGGCAAAGACGGGTTTGCTTAGCAAAATTTTCGGCATCAGAAAAAAAAGCGTCAAGATAGATGTAAAGGGACTTCTCAACAGGGTTGAGAAAAACCCAAAAGATATCAAGGCGATTTTAAAACTTGGAGACTATTTTAGCTCAAAACGCAAAAAGAAAGAAGCGATAAAATATTACACCCAGGCGGCGGACCTTTGTATTGAAGACGGATTCATCAATAAAGGAATCGCCATCGTAAAAAAAATTTCCACGCTCGATGCTCAAGATCCCCAATTTCTTATAAAATTGGCGGATCTTTATATGCGCCAAAACCTTTTCGGAGAGGCCATCATTCAGATCCAAAAGGCCCTCGAATTGGATCCGAAGAATGAAAATGCCCGGGAAACCCTTGAAAAACTAACAGGGACAGCCAACAATCAGAAAAATTTCATTGAAGCGCTCAAAGCGGACAAGGAAGTTCAGATAACGTCAAGAACGACTACCCCCGATGAAATCATCCGTGAAGCAAAAGAACAAATTCGCAAACAAATTACGGAAGAAGATGTCACGGAACATTACGATCTGGGCGTGGCCTACATGGAAATGGAACTTTATGAGAGTGCCATTGAGGAATTTAGCATCGTTCTAAATAGTCCAGATTACTTCGAGGATTCCACTCGTCTCATTTATGAATGTTTTTTTGCGATGGATAGAATGCGAGACGCCATCGCCTTTTTTGAAAACCTCCTGGAGCAGGCGAACCTCTCTCCATTCCGGAAAGAATTAATCCGTTTTTACATTGGTATGGCTTACGAAGATTCCCTTGATATGGAAAAGGCTCTGGAGATCTTTGAAGATCTTTTAAACAGGGGTTATCCCAAACAGGACATTTTGATTCAGAAAATCGAAAAATTAAAAACCGCCGGCAAAGTGGAACATATCTCATAACCTTTGTTAGATATTAGATAAGGGAGTCGGATCGATCATGAAACGAATTGGCGTCCTGACGAGCGGAGGAGACTCATCGGGTATGAACGCCGCCATCAGGGCGGTGGTTCGTTCTGCCCTTGAGATGGGATTGGAGGTCTACGGTTTTATTCAAGGATTTGCTGGGATTTTGGATAGAAATTATCGGGTCATGGATTCCTCCAGCGTCAGCGGGATTCTCAACCGGGGCGGGACTATCCTCAAAAGCGCGCGATGTGAAGAATTCAAGACGGATCGTGGCCAGAAAGAAGGGCTCAAATCCTTGGAAGAGCTGGGGATCGAGGGCTTGGTGGTCATCGGCGGAGATGGCTCTCTTCGCGGCGCGAACGCCCTAAATGAACTTGGCATGAAAGTCACGGGAATCCCCGCCACCATCGACAACGATGTTTACGGGACAGACATGGCCATCGGGGTCGACACCTGCCTCAACACCATCACGTGGGCCATCGACACCATAAAAGATACGGCATCCTCACACGAACGCGCCTTCATCATCGAGGTCATGGGCCGGGAATCGGGATACCTGGCCATCATGTCCTCTCTCTCCTGCGGGGCGGAAGCCGCTCTCGTTCCCGAGTTTCCCTATGACCTTGAAAAGATAGGTGAAAAGCTTGCGGAAAGATTTAAAGAAGGCAAAACAGACAGTATTATCATCGTGGCGGAAGGGGCTGCCAGCGCCTACACCATTCAGAGAAAGCTTAAGAACCACATCGGTTTTGAAACCCGTATTACCGTCCTGGGACACATTCAGCGGGGCGGGGTCACCAGCGTCTTCGATCGGACCCTGGCAAGCCGCATGGGTGTGGAGGCCGTCAAGGCCCTGAAAGAAGGGAAATCAGGAGTAATGATTGGCCTTATGAAAAGCAAGTTCGTCGAGGTTCCTTTCAAAGAAGTAATGGAAAACAAGAAAAAAATCGAACCCAAGCTGTTCGACTTAGCAAGAATTTTGGGCGTGATCCTATGAAACTCGCTCCGCGCGTTTGATTGTCTCCCATATCCCGTCCATCTCTTCGATGCCCAGTTCATCCATCGTGCGGCCCTCCTTTGCGAGGGCCTTTTCCATCTCCCGGAAACGTTTGCTGAATTTCTCCGTGGCGCGGCGCATCACTTCCTCCGCGTTTCCCCCGAGCCTGCGAATCAGGTTCACGATGACGAAGAGGAGGTCCCCCAGTTCCTCCAGGATTTGTCGGGTATCCCCACGACGGTAGGCCTCTCGCACCTCAGATAGCTCCTCGTCCAGCTTGTCGAAGATGGACGAAACATCCGGCCAGTCGAACCCCACCTTCGACGCCCGCTCAGAAGTCCGGTGCGCGGCTAGGAGCCCCGGCAAGACCTTCGGAATACCATCCAGAACGGAATCGGTCTTCTTCTCTGCCCGTTTCAGCTTGCTCCAGTTCGCCTCCACCTCTTTGGCGGAGGAAACACTGGTTTTCCCGAAGACGTGGGGATGGCGGTAGATCATCTTCCGGGAGATGGTGTCCAGCACGTCCCCGAAACCGAACGCCCTCCGCTCCGAGGCGATCTGGCAATGGAGGACGATCTGGAGCAACACGTCCCCCAGTTCCTCCTTGATGCGCCCGTCATCCCCCGAATCGACGGCCTCCACCAGTTCGTAGGCCTCCTCGATCACGTAAGACTTGAGGGAGGCGTGGGTTTGCTCCCGATCCCAGGGACAGCCGTCGGGCGCCCGTAGGCGGCGGATGATTTCAAGAAAATCCAGTGTTTTTTCACAGATGTCTTCGCGCATGCGCCTTGTATACCGCCGAACGGTCGGGAATTCAAGAAACATGCGGGATCGCCCGGACGTTCATTCCCGGTCAATCCCGTTGCGCCGATATTTCAAGACAACACCGGACCATGTAACCGGATATCATAACCCTTGAAAAGAGGGGGACCAGGGTACCCCTCAACCGTCCCGGCTCCCTTTCCAGCGTCAATCGTGAGGTTATATTTCTATCTTCGCGCCCAGCACCTCGAGAAACTTCCGAATCCACTCCGGGTGCGCCGGCCAGGCGGGGGCGCTCACCAGGTTGCCCTCCACATATGCGTTGGAGAAGGTCTCGTTGTTCGCGATCCACTTCCCGCCGGCCCGCTCGATGTCCGGCCCGACCGCGGGATAGGCGCAGCATTCCCGTCCCTTTAGGACCCCGGCGGCAGCGAGGATCTGGGGTCCATGGCAGATGGCCGCCACCGGCTTGTTTGTCTCGAAGAACTCCCGGGTGATCTCGAGGATCCTCGGATTCAGGCGCAGGTATTCCGGGGCGCGCCCGCCGGGGATGACCAGCCCGGCGTAATCGCTGGTGTTGACGCTGTCGAAATCGGCGGTGATGTGAAAGTTGTGACCCACCTTCTCCGTATAGGTCTGGTCGCCCTCGAAATCGTGGATGGCGGTCTTGACCGTGTCTCCCGCCTTTTTGTCGGGGCAGACGGCATCCACCTGGTAGCCCGCCATGGCGAGCATCTGAAAAGGCACCATGGCCTCGTAGTCTTCCACGAAATCCCCCACGAACATCAAGATTTTCTTCTGTGACATTGCTGCCTCCTTTTTCATCTGGTTGTTGGTTTCACCAAGGTCCCCGTCTTAATCGAAAAGACCCGACGGAAACACCTTCTTCAAAATTCCCGCAACGTCTCCTGGATCCCCTTGTGCATCTCGTACCAGAAACTTATGGCGGTCTCGATCCGGTCTTTTTTGATGATATCGATGAAACGAACCTACCCTCCGCTCTCCATACCTATCCCACCTTTTAAATGAAGATACCAATATTCTGCAAGAGACGTCAAGGCTCCGGAGTTCCACTCCCCGGGGAAGGGGCATTCCGCGACTTCGCAACCCGTTAACGTAAGCGAATCAAGAAGATTCGATTTCAGGGGCAGAAATTAAGCACCCAAATCCAGATCACGGTTTATCCTATCCTGCCGCATAAGCACCACGTTCGGCACCGATCCCGTTGCGGGAAACGGAGAAAAAGGCGTCGTGCTCGCGAAACACCTTGACAATGGACAAGCGATCCCCTATTATTTCTATACAGTAAAATATTGTTCTATACAATGGAACAAAGGAGGCGTTATGTCCCTTCCCATTCCGGACCATGTTATCATTGAGGAAGAAGCCCTGCGCGACGGCCTCCAGAATGAGAATCGTCTCTTTTCCACGGAAGAAAAGCTCTCTCTCGTCCAGGCCCTCATCGGAGCCGGGATCAAGAGGATCCAGGTGGGGTCCTTCGTCCACCCGAAATGGGTCCCCCAGATGGCGGACACGGATGAACTCTTCCGAAGGCTTCCCCGGAAAACCGGAGTTACCTACACGGCCCTTGTCCTGAACAAAAAGGGGCTGGAAAGGGCCATCGCCTGCGGTGTCGAACATCTAAGCATGTCCGTTTCCGCCAGCGAGACCCACAGCCGAAAAAACACGAATTGCTCCACAGAGGAGGCCTGGACGCGCATCGAATCACTGATTCGAAACGCCAAGGACCACGGGATCATCGTGCGGGCCGGCGTCATGACCGCCTTTGGGTGCGCCTACGAGGGAAAGATACCTCCCGAGCGGGTCTACCGGCTCGTGGAGCGATACACGGCATTGAACGTGGACGAGATCAACCTGGCCGACACCGCCGGCCTCGGAAATCCCCGGCTGGTGCACGACATCGTGAAAAAGGCGAAGGATATCGCCGGTTCCATTCCCATCTCTCTCCATCTCCATGACACGCGGGGAATGGGGCTCGCGAACCTGTTGAGCGGGCTTACCGCCGGGGCCACGATCTTCGACGCCTGTCTTGGAGGGTTGGGCGGATGCCCCTTCATCCCGAACGCCGCCGGCAACATTGCGACGGAAGACGCCGCCTTCATGCTCAGCGAAATGGGCATTGAGACCGGGATCGACGTTTCTTCCCTCTGTTCCGTCACGCGCGCCCTGGAAAAGACCCTGAGCAGGAAATTGCCGGGCAGGCTCGCCGGCCTTCCATCTTCCACCTGCTCCGCGGAGACGCCATCATGACGCGGCAATCCCCGGAAATCATCGCTGTCGCGCGGGCTCTCCAGCTTCTCAACGCCTTTTCCTTCGAAAAGGATGCCTATACCCTGACCGAGCTCAGCGAAAGGCTCGGCTTCTATAAAAGCACCGTTCACCGCCTGGTGAGAACACTCGAAAAATGGGGGTACCTCAGGAAAGAAGGCAAGCAAATCACCCTCGGGCCCCAGGTCTTCATCCTCGGGGAGATCTACTACCATTCCCTCGACCTGGTGCATCTTTCCGAACCCATCTTGGAAGATATCGCGAAGGAAACGGGAGAAACCGCCGCCGTCTACGTCCGGGACGGGCTGGATCGTCTCTGCCTCTGCCGGGTTCAGAGCCCGCAGCACATCCGAGATTCGGTGGAGCCCGGGCAGAAACTCCCCATCTACACGGGGGCGAGCGGCAAGCTGCTTCTCGCATTCTGTGAAGACCCTTCCGTCCTGGAATCGCTGAAATCCATGTCCCTGGCACCCTTAACCCCTAAAACCATCACGGATTTCGGCACCCTGACCGATCGTCTTCAAAAGATAAGGCATGCCGGATTCGCCATAAGCTTCGGGGAGCGCGATCTCTCCGCGGCCGCCATCGCCGTCCCCATCTGGGGGGAGAGGCAGCGCTTATATGGTTCGCTGAGCATATCCGGACCGGCGGCCCGATTCACGGAAGAAAAACAACGAAACCTCCTGAACGTTCTCTGGAAGCATGCCCGTAATCTTTCCTCCTTGCTGGGTTATTCCGGAAAATTCTGGAACACCGGCCCCATGATCGGGGAAGCGAATTTCCCTTCCAACTCCAACCCGCTGAGAAAGGAAAAGCACCCATGGACATCCTGACCGGCATCACCGTTCTCGACGTCACGAACGTCCTGGCCGGCCCTTTCGCAGGATATCTCCTGAGTCTCCTGGGGGCCGAGACCATCAAGATCGAGCATCCAAAGGGTGGCGATCTTGCGAGAAAGCTTGGCGCTTCGCCCGACATGAACCGGCGCGCCATGGGCACGTCCTTCCTCGCCCAGAACGCGAACAAGAAGAGCATAGGCATCGACCTGAAGTCCCCCGAGGGAAAGGAAATCTTCAAACGGCTCGTCAAAAAAGCCGACGTGGTCCTGGAAAATTTCAGGCCCGATGTCATGGACAAACTTGGGCTCGGATACCACGTGCTCAAGGAAATCCGTGAAGACATCATCTACTGCGGCATCTCCGGGTTCGGACGGGGAGGGCCGCTGGCGAAAAACCCCGCCTATGATCAGATCATCCAGGGCAAGAGCGGACTGATGGATATTACCGGCACGCCGGAGAGCGGGCCCCTCCGTGTTGGGGCACCCATCACGGACACCGTGGGGGGTCTCACGGCCGTCATGGCTATACTCGGTGCCCTCTTCTTCCGGAGCAGGACGGGGAAGGGACAGATGATCGACGTGGCGCTTCTCGACGCCATCATCCCCATGATGGGGTGGATTCTCTCCAACTACCTGATCGCGGGCCAAAAACCCGTTCGGATGGGAAACGAAAACTTCACCGCCGCGCCTTCCGGGGCCTTCGAAGCCAAGGACGGCCTGCTGAACATCTCCGCCAACAAGGACGAGCAATGGCAGGAGCTCTGCAGGATTCTCGGCCTGGAGGAACTGATCACGGATCCCAGGTTTGCCGAGCGGGACACGCGCAAAAAGAACAGGTCCGTGCTGTCCAGGATTTTGAACGAACGCCTCAGGGAAAAGACCGCCGAGGAGTGGGAGGAAATTCTCAACGCCCACGGCATCCCTTCTGGAACCGTGAACTCCTTTGAAAAGGCTGTCCACCAGCCGCAGGTTCGGCACAGGCGTCTCCTGAAGGAAATTTCCGACGAGGAACTGGGAGGCATCACCGTTTGCGGCCTGGCGCCGAAATTTAGTGCCGTTTCCCATGAACCCATGCGGTTCCCTCCCCGCCTGGGAGAACACACGGATGAAATCATGAGGGGTCTCGGCTACGGGGAGGAAACCATCGAAGACTACAGAAGAAGGGGGGTGATCGCTTAAGGAAAGACGTGAATATGGGTGTGGATTTCTAAACAGCATATCCACAAAACGTCAAAGACCAAAACAGGGGGAGAAAATGAAGATCAAGCATTTGAAACTGGTGTTAACCATCGTAATCGCCATCGGGCTTATGGGCGGCACCGTCCTCGCGGGCGGGTTTCCCGAGAAAGATCTAACGGGAATCATCATGTGGGGCGCCGGCGGTGCCACGGACAACGTCGCCCGTTCCATCACGCCGCTCGTGGAACCTTACCTCGGCAAGAAGATTATCCTCCAGAACAAGCCCGGGGCCACCGGCGCGATTGCCACGCAGTGGGTCTATAACCAGAAGGCCGACGGTTATACCCTGCTTTACGGGGCCGAGAATCCGCAGCTCTACCGTCTTCTTGGAATCTCAAAGCTCGATTACAAGGATTTCGAACCCATCAACGTGCTGGCCCGCGGCGTCGCGGTCATCGTGGCGAACGTCAACACGCCCTGGAAGAGCCTGAAAGATCTTATCGAAGATGCCAAGAAACGCCCAGGAAAGATCAACATGGGATCCACGGGACCGGGCGGTCTCCCCTACGTGGTGGGCGCGCTGCTCAAGACGGTCAACGGTGTGACATTCAACCCCATCCCATTCGGCGGTGAAGGCCCCGCCATCACGGCCATGGAGGGTGGTCACGTGGAATTCAGCTCGGTCGGCGTCACGGCGGCCCGGGAGCATCTCCGTGCGAAACGCCTGAAGGCGCTCGCCGTCGTTTCCGACAAGCCCGTCCCCGGCCTGGAAGGAGTGCCCACTATCACCAGCGTCTATCCCGAATACAAGAAATACCTTCCCTGGGGACCGTTCTACGGCGTGTGGGCGAAGAAAGGAATCCCCGAAAAGGCACGGAAGAAACTCGTCGAGGCCTTCAAGAAAGGATTCGATGATCCAAAATTCCAGAAGTTCCTGAAGGACTTCGGGGCCGTTCCTATGGGGCTTTCCGGCAAAGAGGCTGACAAGTTCCTCAAGCACTGGCAGTCCGTGTCGTGTTGGATGATCTACGAGGCCGGCGGCGCCAAGGTCTCGCCCGCCAAGCTGGGAATCCCGAAACCCTGACGTCCCTGACGTAAAGGAGGAAAGATGGAGGAAAAACCCGAAACGAGAAAACCCGGCGAGACCGCGTTTCTCTGGCTCTTGCTTGTTCTCAGCGTCGCCGTGCTCGTCTTCGCCGTCCGTATCTCCGGGTTTTCCTCCCTCTCCTCCCCCGGCGCGTTTCCCATGTTCGTCGGGGCCATCATGATCTTTTCCTGTGTCATGGCCTTGCGGGAAGCCTCCCGGAAAGAGCGGCCCCCCTTCAAGAAGACGGCAGAGGAACTCCGCAAGGCGGCCGGTGATCTCTTCTCGCTCGTCATGCTCGGATTTACGTTTTTGATCGTGGTCTATGGATACCTGCTGGGGCATATCGGTTTCCTGGTGTCCACCCTCTTATTCCTCTGGACCTCGATCGTTTTTTTGAAGGGGGCTCCCCCCTTCAAGGCAACGTGGGTTTCACTCTTGAACGTCTTCATCATATATCTTTTATTTCGTTACGTTTTTCTGGTCCTATTGCCATAACGGGAGACCTCCGTGGGAAACATCCATCATCTTTCCTACTTTCTCATGCCGCTGCTTCACATCAAGCTCCTCGCCCTGATCGCCGCGGGAACCTTCGCGGGCATCTATGTGGGGGCCATTCCCGGCCTGTCGGTCACCATGGCGGTTTCCCTGCTCATCTCGTTCACCTTCTCGTGGGGTGTCAACGAGGCCCTGGCCCTGATGGTGGGAATCTACTGCGGCGGTGTCTACGGCGGCTCCAGGTCGGCCATTCTGCTGAACATACCCGGCGCTCCGGCGGCCATCGCCACTGCCTTTGACGGCTTTCCCCTGGCCAAGAAGGGGGAAGCGGGAATCGCCATCGGCCTGACGACCGTTGTCTCCGTGGTGGGTGGCTTCATCGGGGTCATCTTCCTGTCCATCGGGGGTCCGCTCCTCTCGAAGTTCTCCCTCAAGTTCGCCCCGAGGGACTACATGCTCCTGGCCATCATGGGAATCCTCCTCGTGGGCAGTCTCTCGGGGAAATCGTTGTTCAAGGGGATCTTCGCGGGAGCCCTTGGCGTGATTTTAGGGCTCGTGGGCATGGATCCCCTCACCGGCCAGGGACGTTTCACCTTCGGCAACGTCCAACTCATGGGGGGAATCCACTATGTGGTCGCCATGATCGGCCTTTTCGGTGTCTCGGAAGCCCTGGCCCAGATCCGCAACATCGACGCGAAGCCTGTTAAGCAGAGGGTGGACAAGATTATCCCTCCCTGGAAATGGGTTATCAAGAACCTGCCGCTGGCCATCAAATCCTCCATCGTGGGCGTCTTCATCGGTTCCCTGCCCGGAACGGGAGGGGATATCGCGGCCCTGCTCACCTACGGTTACGCGAAACGCTCCGTGAAGAATCCCTCCCGGCCGTTCGGCGAGGGGGCCTACGAAGGGCTCGTCGCGCCGGAATCTGCCAACAACGCGGCCATCGGGGGGGCCTACATCCCCATGCTGACCCTGGGAATCCCGGGGGACGCCGTGACCGCCGTTATCATCGGCGCCCTCTACATACACGGCCTGAAGCCCGGCCCCATGCTAATGATCGAAACCCCCCACCTATTCTGGTTCATCGTGGGTTCCCTTGTCCTGGCCAACATTTTCCTCTTGGTCTTCGGTCTGACGGGAATCCGCATCTTCACGAAGATGGTGGAGCTCCCGAAGGGTATTCTGATTCCCATCATCGTGGTTCTCTCCGTGGTGGGCACCTAT
>JALSPC010000065.1 GCA_026986155.1 bacterium | reverse complement strand
TCATCGACCTGTTCGAAGCCATCGGCCGGGGGAAAGAGGCGCGGGTCGTCATCCTCAAGGGGGCGGGACCGGCCTTCTGCGCGGGGCACGACCTGACCGAGCTGGTGGATCACCCCCTCAATTCCATCCGCACCCTGTTCCAGACCTGCATCGACCTGATGGAGCTGATGCACACCATTCCCCAACCGGTCATCGGCCAGGTCCACGGTATCGCCACAGCCGCGGGTTGCCAACTGGCCGCGTCCTGTGACCTCCTCGTGGCGGAAGAAGGGGCACGGTTCGCCACGCCGGGCGTTTCCATTGGGCTGTTCTGCACGACGCCCATGGTGGCCGTCTCCCGGTCCGTGGGGCGCAAGAAGGCTCTGGAGATGCTGATGACGGGCGAGATGGTGAGCGCCAGGGATGCCATGGAGGCGGGGATGGTCAACAAGGTGGTTCCCAAAGAGAAACTCGATGAAGCAACTTTCACCCTCGCGAAAAAGATCGCCAGTTACAGCTCTCTGGTGCTGCACATCGGCAAGCAGGCCTTTTACCAGCAGATAGAGATGCCGGAACGAAAGGCTTTTCATTATGCCAAGGAAGTGATATCATCCAATGCCGTGATGGCGGACGCCCAGGAGGGAATGAAGGCCTTCCTGGAAAAGCGCTCGCCCGTCTGGATAGAAGAATAACCACGAAGGAGGCGGCGCGCGCATGCGGCCGAAAAGGCGGCTGACACGATTGGACATCCTCCGTCGGGAGATCGAAGCGATCCAGATCTACCGCTGGGAGGAGAGTGAGCGGTTGGGCCGGGACATTGGGCGAAACGCCGCTGCCCAGCAGTGGATTCGAAAGAATGCCAAGGCCTTCCGGGAATACTGGGAGGCGCGCCTGGAGGAACAGGACCAGGAATCTTGATACCCTGGGATCATCTTTCCCGTATTTTTTCTCTTCCCCTGGGTTTAGCCTGAGCGTTGACCGAGCTTACCGACACGAACGTGAGAATATGCGCGCGGGGAAAACTCGTGACCGAAGGTAGGCATTTAATTTCAATTAACCTATCTTATTTTGAAAAAACCGGAACAAAGGAACGGGTTTAAGTCTGCCGACCAAAACACTTTCTATTCGGTCTGACAACGATAAAATCTCCCTGCCGATATCCACGCCCGCTGCCGCCAGCTCCGGGGTATCCGCCTGGTTCAGGAAGGGAATGATCTCAGCCAAACCTGGCGCCCCCTTCGTTATTCCCCTCGGGTCGACGATCAAGCGGGACACGGCGGTTTTCGTGATGGGCGATCCCATGGCAAGCCCGGTCCGTTCGGCGATTAATCGGGGCCGGAAGGCATGGGTCTCGTCGAGGGGCGCCCCGAGGACGGACAACCCGACGACGGGGATCACGTGCGTGGTGGTTTCGGGGATGACCGGCTCATGGTCGGCCGGGGCCTTGATGGGAAGGCGCAACGCCCCGTCCGCTTCGTTCAGAATGACCCCTTCTTCTATTTGACTGAAGAACCCATCCACCCATCCGGGAGACACCCCCGCCCACTTGTGGCCCCCGAAGGGACCGCCCACCGCCATGCCCAACGTCCCCGGGGTCCACTTTGAAAGCACTTCCCGCTCGAGTTTGCCGGGATCGTCTTCCTCGACGAACCAGTCCACCGCCACGGGAAAGGGGCGCTGGACCTTTGTAGTAGTGGTCAACAGGACCGGCCTACCGAGGGAGGTGAAGGCCCGCCCCAGGACGCCGAGAAGTGTGGTCTTGCCGCCGCCCCCCGTCAGGGCGACACAGGCCTTTTCCGGAAATCCCAGTGCTTGGATGACATCAAGAACGGTCAGTGACATGGCGGGTTTCAACGGTTGAACCGGTGAAGGATGGCCTCCAGAACGCCCCCTGCCACGGCACGGGCCTTGTCGGAGATGGTAAAGCAGTTGACGCGGTCTCCCCGAGGATCCACATCCCCGGACTTCATCCCCTCGTGGACCCTCACGCCGTCGCGGAGAATCCCCCTCAAGACGCCGTCAATTCTGGAAACCATGGGACGGTCGCCTACCCGGCCCACCGCCTCCCCGGCCGAGACAGGACCCCCGATGGCCTTGAGCCCCTGGAAGACCCCGTCGGTGGGGGCGCGCAGGACCCGCTCCACCGTGTAGCCCAGCGTGCTGCCCGGGATCCCCGTGTCTGGCTGTGCGGCTCCCTGAAAGATGACACGCCCCAGGTGGTGACCCCGGTTCGTTTCAATGACGCAGTCCACGTCACCGCCCGCCGTGAAGCCGGGCCCCAGGCCGATAACGAAGGGGGCGAATCCTTTGTATGTGCCGATGTTCCGCTTGGCCAGGGTTGCGTCCACCACCGCGTCGAAGGGAATCTTGTTTCGTATCGCCAGGTCCGGATCCACCAGGACAGCGATACGCCCGCGCCGCCAGGCTGCCGTCACTTCGTCCGCCGCCGCGACACGGACGGCCTGAACGTCCTCGACCTCTGCCCTCCCTTCGAAAACCGCCTCTGAAAAGCAGACCGCCCTCCGGATCGAGAGGGGGACCGGGATCTCCGTCATCACGATGTGGAAGCGGCTTTTGAACAGGCGGTAGGCCACGCCGCTCGCCATCTCTCCGGCACCCCGGATCAGGATCTTCAAATCGAGCGGTTTCATCTTCCCAGGGGACAGAAATGGTTCAATCCAAGAAGCTTCGCCGCCCCTGTGATGGTAATGCCGTAGAAGACGGTCGGCTTGCCTTCCAACACGAAGGCGTCGATGGTGTCGTTGACGAGGGTCGTTCCCGTCGCCACGACAAGATCGCACCAGGCCACGATTTCCCTATAATTCTCCGGCGGTTCGATTACAACGCCGGATTTTTCCCGCATGACCTGGTCGGGGTCCCGGTCGCAGATGCGAACCCGGTAATTCCGCGAAATGATCTCCAGCAGCCTCGGCTGATGGCCGATCATGCCCACTCGCTTGGGAGAGAAGGCAGAAAGGGCCTCCGGCAGCTCCGGCGCGCACCGGACGGGATCGCCATCCTTACAATGGCAACTTTCCTCAATGCTCCCAAGGTGCCTCAGCACCGCGTTGATCGCGGCCACGAACACGGCCCGGTGGTAATTGGAATCCATGGGCAGGGCCAGGACGTCGCCGAGGGACCCTTCGAAATTTCCCACCTGGTCGGTGTAGGCCTGCCCGGGGGCGTCCTTGAAGCGGGCCTCCATCATACGCTCTTTCCCCTTGAGGAGGGGGTAGTCATCGTGTTCGGGACGGCCGATGGCCTCCTCCGCTGTAAGGGGGCGGGCCACCACCGATACCGGTTCATTCAGGAACGGGTACGGCGCGATGACCTCCAGGAACCTCGCGCGCAGGCGCTCCAAAACGCTTCCCACGTCACGCCCCCTTCCCAAAGGGGCAGACGGGATAGGTGCAGACCTGGCAGTTCAGGCAGAGCCCGCCGTGTCCCAGGGCTACCACGTCGGCCCGGGTAATGGGATCGTCCGCCATGGCGCGGGGCAGGAAGATGTCCAGGACGGTGGCCTTGAAGTAAAAGACGGCCGCGGGAACCCCCAGGATAGGCACCCCGTCCAGATAGGCGCAGGCGAACATGGCCCCGGGGAGGATGGGAGACCCGTACGAAACAATCTCCGCGCCGCTTGTTTCCATACCCTCCAGGGTCACGTCATCCGGGTCCACTGAAAGCCCGCCCGTGGTGATGACAACGTCGCACCCCTTTTCACGGATCATGGTCGAAAGTGTCTCACCGATGACCTCCGCGTCGTCGGGACAGGTGGCGTGGCTCACGATCTCGCCCCCCAGGGCCGCGACCTTCGGTCCGAGAATTTTCATAGAGCTGTCGGGAATCCGTCCCGAATGGACCTCTTCCCCCGTGACGGCTACCCCGACGCGCGTCCGCGTGAAGGGGAGCAGCCGCAAGAGAGGCCCCCCCGAATTGATTTCATCCAAAACGTGCTGAAATTCCAGCTCATCCATGGCCACGGGGATGATCCGCGTCGCCGCCACGGTCATTCCCTCTTCGCAGACCGTGTGCTGGTGAACGGTTGAACAGATGATGTCGCCGGAACGATTGACGGTCTCCAGCAAAGAGAGATTGATCTTGAGGAGACCGAAGAATCCCGCCTTGAGATTGATCCGGCCCTCGCTGGGACCCACCCGTTTAAATTCATCGCCTCCGTAGGCGTCGGCCAGGGCGATCGCCGCTTCGTCCTCGTGGATGTATCCCTTGTCCGGGTCGAGCACGTAGACATGGGCCTTTCCCATGTCGCGCAACAGGGGAATATCCTCTTCCCTGAGGGTATGGCCCCGTTTGAAGGCCGGGCCCTTAACCTTCCCGGGGATAATCTGGGTCATGTCGTTTGCCAGAGGTTTCCCGATGGCGTCCTCGATTTTCAACTTCTTCATTGTCTCATTCCTTCCGTGATTCTCAATCTCAGGACGAGAGGTTAACCCGAATCTTCGCAGGAAACAACCACTTTCTTCACGGCTCTCCCCAATTTACGGGTTCCGCCGGCCTCGCTCACGATTTGCAGGACCCGTTGAGGGTCCACTACCCTCATCCCGGCAAGCAACGTAACACCATATTTGCCAATCACCTCGGGGACAAGGGGCGTGGACGGCCCCAGCATTACCACAGCCCGGGCCATTTTCGCGTGCGCGATTATCCCGTCGAAGGTATGGTTAATAAGCGTGGTCGCGGAGAGGATCACCACCGAACAGTGCGGCAGTCTTTCCGGGATTTCCGACGGGGGATACAGCCCCTTTCCCCGCTCGAGGTTCTTCTCGAAGATGGACAGGTCACACCCCGCCTTTTTTATCACGGGGATCACGGGGCCGAAAAACCCCACCATGCCGACCGCCTCCCCGGTCCGAAGCGCCACGAGGTCGAGAAAGTCCCCGCCGCTGCCCCGGGGAATCCGGCGCTGGAGGAGGGCATTCAAGGTAGCCAGCCCCACGGCGCTGGAGATGGCATCCCCTTCCCTCATAAAACCCAGGAGCTCCTCCGCCTCGCTTCCCGCCAGTTCCCCCGCTTTTTCCATGGCCGTGCAGGAATGCCCCGCCTCCAACCGGAAGGTATAGGCGAGCCCCACGTCTCCCGTATCCACCCGCGCTGCTGTGTATCCCAGGCCGATCCGGACATCCCTCACCCTTACGCCAGCGGCAAGCTCCATTCCAAAACTATAGAGATCTTCCGTCACACCCAACTTTTCAACACCCCTTTTCAAGTATTTTGCGCAGATCCGAGGGAGTATCCACATCGGCCACCACCGTATCGTCCGGCCACGGTACACGCATAACGTCTTGACCGTTTTCACGGATGATTTCCCGCAGCCCGCTGTCTCCTTCAATGGATTGAATCCGTTCCCGAAAGCTCGGCTCGTGGATGATGACGGGATGGCCGGTCTTCCCCCCGTAGGTGGGAAGCACGATCTTTTTCTCTCCGGCTCGATAGATCCCGACCAGACGCCGAATGGTTTCCGGTGATATTCCGGGAAGGTCCGCCAGGGTAATCAGCACCCCGCCTTCCCGCTCCGATTCTGTCAAGGCAGCCATACCTTTCTTAAGGGAGTCCGACATCCCCCTTTCTGGTGTCTCGTTGACCACGAGTCTGGCCGTTCCCCACGGTGTTTCAAGGGCAAATCTCCTCAATGAGGCAAGCGGTTTCAAGGCAATTTCGTTCATTTGATTCAAGGTAGCAACAAGTTCGGGGGAAACCACAACGATAAGGGGATGCAATGGGACACCCATGCAAACACGCATGGCGCGCGTGATTAAGGTCTCATTACGACCAATGGGAACTAGAAGTTTCTGCGCGCCGAAACGCTTAGAGAGCCCTCCTCCCAAAAGAACGCCGGCAATCATTCCTCGCTGTTTATCCCCGGGATGGGAATGACCTTGGCGGTCTCGGAAAGGATGTCCCTCCGATACAACTCAACCCTGTTCCTGCCCCGGTTTTTTGCCAGGTATAGCGCCACGTCGGCATCCTGCAGAACCTGCTCGAATGTTCTCGTATCCTCTTCCTTCGGCAGGAAAAACGTCACGCCGACACTGACCGTCAAGCAGTCTTTAGCCTCTCTGTTCTTAATCAATATTGTCCTTTGTTCCACGGCTTTTCGGATTCTCTGAGCTACGGTATAGCAGGTGTTCAAATCGGTTTCGGGTAAAATCAGGGCGAATTCCTCCCCACCATATCGTGATACAATATCATACTCCCGCGTTTGACTCTTAATCGTTTTGGCAATCGTTACGAGTGCCCGATCACCGACTTGATGCCCCCATTTGTCATTAAAAGCCTTGAAATAATCAATGTCTACCATCAAGACACAAAAACTTCTGCCGCTTCTCCTTGACCTTTCCCATTCCCTTTTTAGGTATCCCATGAAATGTCTATGATTATAAAGACCGGTCAATCCGTCCGTGATAGCCATCTCAGCCAAGAGCCGGTTGAGCCTTTTGAGCTCAGCATTCTTTCGGCTCAATTCCTGACTTTCTCTCTCACGCTGTATTTTCAGCACCTGCAGTTTGGTGAACGCATCCATCAGCTCCCTGTTTTTTTTCTCGAGTTCCGCGTTTGTCTTTTTCAGCAAGACCTCCGCCCGTTTCACAATACTGAGATCAATAATTCTTCCAAAGATCAAGGAACGGCCCTCATTACTCATCTCGACTGACACCGTAACAAGCGCATCAAAAACTTCCCCATCAAAACGCTTCAATCTCAATGGATAATTCGATACAACCTTATCCTCCTGTAGTTTTGAGAAAAGAAGGCTCCTGTCTTTCCTATCGGCATAAACGGTTTCGGCAATGTTTGGTCTCTCGTTCAAAAGGGTGAGAAGTTCCTCCTTCGAGGACGGGATTGTGCCGAATAAGGCTTCAATCCTTAAAAGGTCGATACCCGCTTTGTTTATATCGAGAACTTCTCCCTCACGTGTTGTGATAAACAAACATTCATCCGTTTTTTCGAGAATTTTTGCATATCGAAACCTTATCGATCTTAACTGCCTGTCACGTTCCCTGAGAAGCTCTTGAAGTTCTATCAAATATTCCATTTTTTCCCGCTGCTTCCTGCCGATGATCGCGCCGGCTATCGCCAGGATCAAAGGGATATTGTCCATGAGAAAAAGCACGGGATTCACCCGGTGAAATGATTTAACCATATCCCAGAGAGAGCCTTCGAATACCTCACCGGAAGCAGTCATAAACTGTATTGCATATGCCGCGGCGACAAGAAACAGGCCTAAAATGAAACCCATGAGGAAATAGGTGCTCGTCAATCTGGCCACTTTAGTTTTTTCGTTCATTTTCAATTTTTATCCCTCAACCAGTAAATATTGTATACCCCCAAAAAGCTTTTCATGTCAACAAAATGTGGAATTATAACTTGGATGGAATAATTTGAAGATTCTTCAAAGGAATGAAACTTTTGGGGCAAGGGGTATCCCCCTTGCCCCAGATTAAGGTTTTTAAAGGGGCTTGTCAAATAAAATTTCGCATACCGGCAAACTCGGAGATGTCACCCAGTTCTTCCTCTATACGCATCAACTGGTTATACTTACAAATACGGTCCGTTCTCGAAGCGGATCCCGTTTTTATCTGACCGCAGTTCGTGGACACGGCCAAGTCTGCGATGGTGGTATCCTCTGTTTCACCGGACCGGTGGGACACAACGACACCAAATCCTGCTCGCTTGGCCATCTCGATCGTTTTCAGGGTTTCGGTAACCGTTCCGATTTGGTTAAGTTTGATCAAAATGGCGTTGGCAACCCCCTTTTCAATCCCCCGCTGAAGGCGCTGCGGGTTGGTCACAAAGATGTCATCACCCACTAACTGGATCTTGTCCCCCAGCCGGCGGGTCATAATCATCCAGCCATCCCAATCATCCTCCGCTAAGCCGTCTTCAATGGAAATGATGGGGAAATCCCTGATAAGCGTCTCGTAAAAGTCAACCATTTCTTCCGCAGTCTTTTCAGATTTTTCCTCCGCCTTCATCACATAGCGGCCATTCACGTAAAACTCGCTCGCGGCAGGGTCCATGGCCAGAAAGATATCCTTTCCCGGCGTGTATCCCGCCTTTTCAATCGCCTGAACGATCACCTCAAGGGCCTCGCGGTTGGAAGAGAGGTTCGGGGCAAACCCGCCCTCGTCCCCCACGGAGGTGACATGCCCCTGGGCCTTTAAGACCTCCTTGAGGCGGTGGAAAACCTCGGAGCCCATCCGGATGGCATCCGCCACGGTCTCCGCGCCCGCGGGGACAATCATAAACTCCTGGATGTCCACGTTGTTGTCCGCGTGTTTCCCTCCGTTAAGGATGTTCATCATGGGCACGGGCAGGAGATGCGCGTAGGCGCCGCCAAGGTATCTATATAGGGGAATATCCAGGTATTCCGCCGCGGCGCGTGCACATGCCATGGATACGCCGAGGATGGCGTTCGCCCCCAATTTCGACTTGTTGGGTGTGCCGTCCAGTTCGATCATGAGGGCGTCGATCTCCATCTGTTCCAGGACATCCATCCCAATGAGGTGCGGAGCAATTTCTTCCTCCACGTTCTCCACCGCCTTCAAAACTCCCTTCCCAAGATAGCGATTCAGGTCCCCGTCCCTCAATTCAACGGCCTCATGTTCCCCTGTCGATGCGCCAGAGGGAACGGCGGCACGCCCCACGATCCCGCTTTCCAGCATCACCTCCACCTCGACGGTGGGATTTCCTCTCGAATCGAGAATCTCTCTTGCGAAGATGTCAAAAATTCCAGACATGATAAACTCCCTTTTTATGGGTTTAAGATTTTCATCCCGAGATACAAATAATAGACCCCCGAAACCACCGTGAAAATGACAGTTACCGCGTAGAGCCCCAAGAGGTGGCGGGAAATAAAGGAACAGTATTGGGCACACAAGACAGCAAGGACCGTTACGATCTGGAAAACGGTGGTTGCCTTGCTCACCATCCGCGGGCGAATCTCGTAATTATAGCCAAGCAGCATAATGATCAACATCCCCAGAGCGATGATGATGTCCCGGCTGACGACTACCACGGGAAGCCAGAAAGGAACGAGGTGTAGAATCCCAAGGGTGATGTAAGCAGACGTCAAAAGGAGTTTGTCCGCCAAAGGATCCAGGAAAGCCCCAAGCCGTGTCTTCTGATGAAGGGATCTGGCCAACAGGCCGTCCAGACCATCTGTTATTCCTGCCACGAAAAAGATCACGATGGCCCACGAAAAGTACCGGTAAACTACCGCCGTCACGAAAAAAGGGACCAGCAGGATCCTCGTAAGGGTCAGGAAATTGGGGAGATTCATCCGGCCGTCACGGAAACTTTAGTTCATCCATGCTCAGAACCGTGATGGGCAGGTCTTTCCCCCTAACGGGAGATCCCGGCGGAACATATTCAATAGAAAGCTCCGACACGTTTCGTAGGAGGGAAGAAACAATCTTACGGTCATAGGTCTTACGAACGATCTTGACCGCCTCCACCTCCATCCGATTGTTGACAAAAATCTCCAGGCTGAGGAGGTTGTTTAGGTCCCCCGGTCCGATGTAATTCACGTTCAAGTCCCAATAGGTCTTTTGGGGCCCTCCCATCTTCGGGCCACGCTGGTAGATGCGAATCTGATAGATCCTCGCCACACGCTTGGAGATGACCTTCGCCGCCGCCGGAGACGCAATGGTCCCCAGCAGCAGGAAGGCCACGATACTTCCGGCAAAAAGGCGCTTCATTTCATCGTTCTCCTATCGACTCGGACGGGTCAGGAAGCGGTAGACCCATCCCATCTTCCCGGATTCCGTCTGAACCTGGTACCAGTCTCCCTTCTTGCGAAGAATCACGAGCTTTTCGCCCTGGTTCACCGTGGTGACGATGGGACTGGAGGTGGAATAGGACTTTCGGATATTTGCCTTGAAGGCCTTGACCACGACAAAGTCGCTTGAGCCACCCCCATTTTGTGCGGCTGGGCGATTCATCTGTTGCTTGGGTCGTGGTTGGGTCTGAGGCTGGTTTTTAGGCGCATAGGCGCCGCCGCCCTGCTGGGGCGCCGTGCTGACCGGCATACCCTGAGCGTTGTAATGAAAGTATTGGGGAGGCGTCCGGCTCACGATGAAATCGACGGCCCGCTTGATGCAGACCCGGATCGCCTTTTCCATGGGGGTATTCTTCCACCCTCCAAGGCCGAAAGGCATCCGCGTCCTTCCGCCCCCTATAGCCGCGCCGAAAATGGCGCCGAAGTCGGTCGATTTACCTTCCACCGACGTGGCGGCCAGGATCCTCGAGGTTCGCGTATCTACAAGGCGCAAGTCAATGGCCATATAGGCCTGTTTCACACCGCCTCCCAATCCCACGGGAAGACCTGGAATAACAAGTCCCCCGCCGCCGCCGCGGTAGTTTGGTTCGAAGGCCGTCACGGCGCCATAAACCAGAATCTCGGCGCCTTCTACTTGGCCAATCGGCGCGGCAGTGTTCGGACGAACACGCCCCGAGGCTCCCAGATCCTGCTCTTTCAGGATATCCTGAAGCTGTTGCCTCTCCAGGACAATATAGCGATTTGTATTGAACAGCTCCGTGGTCAGCATTTCGGCCAAGCCGTCACCGATCTTAGCGGAATACCCATAAATATCACGGGCCTTCGCCGCCTTGACGTCAAACCTTGCCACAGCAATGCGGGCCTTGGGACCGTTATAGTACTCCGCCTGGGCCTGCCCGATGGAAGGCCCCCCCGTCCCGCTCGTTACCTCCGCGGTGGGTGCGCACGCAAACAAGACAACCACCAATCCCGCAAGCAACCAAATTCCAAGATATCTCTTCATGTCCATCCTCCCGTGTCTTTTTTATTGCATCATTGTTTCGTCCCGGGCCATCGCCAAGTTCCGGAACGTCGTAAACTGACTGAGGAAAGAAAGTTTCACGATCCCCGTGGGGCCATTTCGCTGCTTCCCGATGATAACCTCCGCGACGCCTCGGTTGGGATTCGATTCGTCCCTATTATAGACCTCATCCCTGTAGATGAAAAGAATCAGGTCGGCGTCCTGTTCGATGGCCCCGGATTCCCTCAGATCCGCCATCTCCGGACGTCGATCTTTCCTATCCTCCACCTTGCGGTTGAGCTGAGAAATGGCGATAATCGGGATATCCAGCTCCTTGGCCAGAAGCTTCAGGGACCTGGAGATAGCAGAGATCTCCTGCTCCCGCCTCTCGACCTTCAAGTGTCCTTTCATGAGCTGAAGATAGTCAACGATGATCAGTCCTATATGCTGCTCCGCCATCATCCGGCGTGCCGTCGCGCGTATCTCCAGAACCGTGGTCGCCGATTCATCGATGAAGATGGGGGCCTCGGCCAATTTTCCGGCCGCCTGAATCAAACGCTGCATCTCGGGAACGTCAATGTAGCCGCGTCGAAGTCTCTGCGAATCGACCTGCGCTTCCGAGCAGAGCATCCGAGTCACGAGCTGATTCTTAGACATCTCCAGGGAAAAGATCCCCACTCCGGTGCCATGCTGGCTGGCGCAGTACTGCGCCACGTTCAAGGCAAACGCGGTTTTCCCCATCCCAGGCCGGCCCGCCACGATGATGAGATCCGAGGGTTGAAAACCCGCCGTGTACCTGTCCAAGTCATCGAAACCGCTGGGGACACCCGTAATGAATTCCCTGGACTGGGTTAGCTTCTCTATCCGTTCAAAGCTCTCCTTCACCACTTCCTTGATGGGATAGTAATCGGGATGAACCTTGTTCTCCGCGATGGTAAAAATCTCGTTCTCCACGGCATCCAAAAACGAATCAAGGTCCGTGTCCAATTCGAAACACCGCGAAAAGATATCACCCGTGACCTGTATTAATTTTCGGAGGGTGGCCTTTTCTTTGACGATCTTCGCGTAATGCACGATATTCGCCGAGGTCACCACCAGGTCGGTCAGGCCGCTGATGTATCCCGCCCCCCCGCACCGCTCAAGGAGCTGACGTGTCTTGAGGTTCTCCGTCAGGGTGATGATATCGATGGGATCGCCATTTTCGAAGAGACTGAGCATCTGCTCGTATATGGCTTGGTGCGCCTCGTGATAAAAATCTTCGGGTTTAATGATCTCGATCACATTCCCCAACGCGTCGGGATCAAGAAGAATCCCGCTCAAAATCGCCTGCTCCGCCTCCACGTTGTGGGGCGGCACGCGTTCCGCCGGTGGATTGGGAATGGGAAGCGTCATTTCTCCTCCGCCTCAACCTCCACCTTCAGGGTCGCGGTGACCCCTTCCATCAAGCGAATGGGAACATCAAATACGCCGACGGATTTAATCGGTTCCTCCAGCTGGATCTGTTTCTTTCCCACCGGGATTCCATTGTCGTTGAGAAACGCCTCAATATCCATGCTGGTCACGGATCCAAACAATTTACCCGTTTCGCCCGCCGCTTTTTTGATTACGCACTGAGTGCCTTCAATCTTTTCCTTAAGAACCTGGGCGTTCTGCTGGACCTTTTGGACGCGATGTTGGGCGAGTTGTTTTTCGTGCTGGAGTTTTTTCAGGTTCCGCGTGGTTGCCCGGATCGCTTTGTTCTTTGGAATCAGAAAATTCCTCGCATATCCATCCTTCACCTTCACCACGTCGCCAATCTGTCCAAGCTCCGGAATGTCTTCCATCAAAATAACTTCCATCGATTCCTCCTTGTCATGATAAGTGGCCCTAAAATGCCACACTCAGGGTCAAAATTCAAGGTAGCCTCCGGTCATCTCGGTGTCGCGTCCGGCAGCCCCCCATCAATGGGCAACGTGGCTCCCGTGGTTGGTGTCTGCCGTGTCACAAAGAAAAGGACGCCATTGGCCACGTGGTCCGCTCTCACCTGTATCTTCAATAGGTTACGGTTTCGGTAGTATTCTTCCAATCCCTTTTCATCGAGGCCCCGGGCCCGCATCCTATCCGGTCCACAGACCTCCCACAACCCAGACTTTCTTCCTTCACCTTTAAAGACGGCGTCGGGCGCAAGATTATTCACGCGAATTCCATGTGGCGCCAGCTCCAGGCTCGCCACGCGGGCCAGTTGGTGGGCCGCGGCCTTGGTGGCGCTGTAGGTCCCGAAACTGGCCCCGGGAGAGGGTACATTCTTCGTAGAGATGTGAACCACGTCTCCCCCCGTCCTTTGCGTCTTCAACACCCTTGCCCCCCATTTCAAAAAGAGGAGAGTTCCCTCCACGTTGACTCCTTCCACGCGACGGAAGTCCTCCAGATCCAGTTCGTCCAAAGGCTTCACGAAGGCGATCCCCGCGTTGGAAATCAGGATGTCCACGCCTCCAAATCTGCGGCAAACGGCATCGAAGGCTTCTCGGACCGAGGCCTCGTCCGTTACATCCATAGGAAGGGCCCAGAAGCTTTCCCCAAACCGGCCCGAAAGATCTTCCTCCAGGGCCGTGAGGCGATCACCCGGCAGATCGGTACCCACCACGACGCTTCCCTCTTTAAGAAGGCGCTTACAAATGGCCGACCCGATGGCCCCCGCGGCCCCGGTAATCACGGCGATCCTGCCCGCGAGGGGCTTTGCCAGGTTCCCGGAAAGCTTGGCTATCTGCGGTTCCCAGTACTCCATCTCGAAAAGGCTGTCCTCGTCGATGCTCCGATAAGTCCCTCCCATCGCCACAATATCCCGCTTAACCTTCAAGATGGCCTTTGCCAGGTCCGCAGAGATAGCGGCCTCTTTCAAGGTAGCGCCGGAGCAAAAAACGCCCAGGCCAGGGATGGCGAGAATCCTGGGACGGGGATTGAACATGGGAAACTTTCGACCGGTCCGCGCGACGCCTCGCTCGTAGTAGGCGCGGTATCTTTCCGAGAAATTCCGAACCGTTTCATTGATCTGACGCGTCAACATCTCAAAATCATTGAGGGATGGATTCTCCACCCAGGCCATCCAGGGCTTGGTCCGAATGAGGAAATCCGCCGTCAGGACAGCCCCCTCCAAAACGCGATGCG
>JALSPC010000064.1 GCA_026986155.1 bacterium | reverse complement strand
CTTCGAGAGAATCCTTATTGACAATACACCCCCTTTTGCGTAAAAAATGGTTATAAAAACCAAAAGGAGGAGAGAGGATGAAAAAGATTTTACTGGGATTTGTGGTCATTTGCCTGGCCCTCGGAGTGGGCAGCGCGAGTTACGCGGGAAAAACGCTGACCTGGACCGCCGGCGGTGTTGGCGGCGGATGGTACATGATGGCCGGGGGACTGGCCCAGATTATCCAGCAGGCCACGGGGATCAAGATCAAGGTCGTTCCCGGCGGAGGGACGAAAAACCCGGCCCTTATCAACCGGGGCGATTGTGAACTGGGGTGGGGGCTGCCGTTCATTAACAATGCCGCCTTCAACGGGAAGGATCCCTATAAATCGAAACTGAAAAACCTGCGAGCCCTGGCCGGCGGCATGAGCATGAACCACTTCCACTTCTACGTGGGCGCCAACACCCCCTTCAAGAGCATGGACGAGATCTTTGGCAAGAAAAAGGCCATCCGCATTGCGGTCTCCCCCTCCGGGACCTCCGACGAGTGGGTCTTCCGGAAGGTTCTGGCCTACTATAAGACCAATTACAAGGACCTGAAAAAGGCGGGATTCAAGTTCTTCCGGGGAAATTACAGTAGCCAGACAAACCAGTTCAAGGACCGTAACGTGGACGCCGTCTTCACCTTCCTGGCGGCCCCCGCCGCCGCGGTCACCGAGGCCTCCGTGGGCCGAAAACTCCGCTTGATTCCCTTCCCCAAGGGGCTGCTGAAATACCTCTCGCAGTTCGGGATCATCACCAAAACCATCAAGGCGGGAACCTATCCCAAGGCGGAAAACGCCAACCAAGACATCGTCACGGCAGCCGCCGGCAGCGTGATTACCACCAACGCGAGCCTTCCGGACGACGTGGCCTACAAGATCACCAAGGCCATCTTCGACAACATCGACAAGGTCCGACAGATCCACGCCAGCCTGAAACCCTACAAGCTGGAAGACGGCCCCACGGGAACGGGGATCCCCCTCCATCCAGGCGCCATAAAATTCTACAAGGAGAAAGGGGTCCTGAAATAATCGGAGGAGACAACACCTTAAAAATCAATATTGCGAAGGGCATCTCCCGGGACTCGGCCGGAAGATGCCCTTTTTCTATCAACACGAACAGCCGTGTGCCACGAAGATGAGGAAACTGACCGGATTCACCAAGTATTCCCTGATGGCCTACGGGGTCTTCGCCTCTCTGTTCCATCTCTATACCTCGGGATACGGCACCCCCGAGCCCCGCATCATGCGGGGCCTTCATCTCCTTCTCCTGCTGCCCATCGTCTTCATCATGTATCCCGCCACGAAGAAATCGCCCAGGCACCGGCCCTCCGCCGTCGACCTCGTCCTGGCCGCCATCGCCATCGTGGCCAGCGGTTACACCATCCTCAACGCGGAACTGCTCAACACCCGGTTCATGGGATTCGACCCGGTCACCATTACACAGACCACTCTCGGCTGTCTCCTCATCCTGGGCGTGGTGGAGGCCTGCCGGCGCGCGCTTTCCAAGTGGATGGCCGTCACTATCGGCATCGTCTTTGTCTATATCTTCACCTGCCAGTACTGGCCCGGGATGTTCCACTTCAAGGGCTTTCACTTCGAGAGGGTCATCGAGATCATGTACCTTGACGGAGATGATGGCATCTTCGGCTTCCTTACGGGGATTTCTGCCGACATCTTATACATCTATATCCTCTTCGCGGGCGTCATGATGGCGGCCGGCGTCGGGGACTACCTGGTGGACTTCGCCATGTGGGCCGCGGGATGGGCGAGGGGCGGATCCGCCAAAATCGCCGTGGTTTCCAGCGCCCTCTACGGCACCGTGAGCGGCAGCACCGTGGCAAACGTTTACGCCACGGGAAGTTTCACCATCCCCCTGATGAAGAAAAACGGCTTTACCGCCAAGCAGAGCGCCGCCGTCGAGGCAATCGCCAGCACGGGCGGACAGATTATGCCGCCTATCATGGGGGCTGGCTCCTTCATCATGTCAGAGGTGACGGGAATCCCCTACTTCGTCATCATCAAGACCGCCCTCATTCCCGCCCTGCTCTACTACCTCGGCGTCTTCAGCATGGTCCACCTCATCGCGAGAAGAAAGGAGATCGCGGCGGTAGACAAGAAACAGCGTCCCAAGCTCAAACCTCTTCTCAGGCACGCTTATTACTTTCTCCCCTTCATCGCCATTCTCATTCTCCTGGGTTACGGGTATTCCCCGGCCAAATCGGCCTTTTACGTCATCATCCTCACGTTCGTGCTTAGCTTTCTGGACCGAAAGACCTGGATGACGCCCAAAAAGCTCATCGACTGTCTTTTTACCTCCTCCGTCAACGCGGGGCTGATCGCCGCGGCCCTGGCGGGGTCCGGGATGATCGTCGCCACCCTGACCCAGACGGGCGCGGCCCTGGCGTTCGGAAACATCCTGGTCAGCGCCTCCCATGGCAGCCTCCTGCTGGTGATGGTCATGATCTTCATGGTAGTCAGTGTCCTGGGAACCGGGATTCCCACCACGGCCGCCTACATCATTGCCGTCACGGTGGGCGCCGGGGCCCTGCGCACCTTCGGGGTGGAGCTTCTCACGGCCCACCTCTTTGTCTTCTATTACGCGGTCCTGGCCGACTTGACCCCCCCGGACGCCGTCACGGCCTTCGCCGCGGCGAACCTGTCCGGGTCTGACATGATGGCCACGGGCGTGGAGTCCTTCAAGCTGGGTATCGCTGGCTTTCTCGTCCCTTTCGCCTTCGTCTTCCGGAAATCCCTCCTCTTGCAAACCTCTCTCGGCCACTCTTTCATCGGCATCGCCTTCACCTCCCTCGGTATCATCTGCCTGGCGGCCGCCATCATCGGCTTCTTCAACCGGCCGTTGCCCCCTTGGGTCCGGGCCCTCTTCCTGGCGGTGGCCATCGTGCTGGTCTTCCCCACGAGAGGCCTGGAATTCGCCGGGGTTATCGTGGCCATCCTCCTGTTCGTCTATGTTTTCTTAAAACCTGCCAAAACACTATCCACAGAGAAACTCCCGACGGAGGAATAGGCCATGGAAAAAACAGCCGACGTCGTCATCATCGGGGGCGGAATCATCGGAACCAGTATCGCCGCCTTCCTTCCGGAGAAAAAAGCCGGGATCATCGTCCTGCTCGAAAAGGGACTGCTGGGGGAAGGGTCCACGAGCCGGTGCGCGGGCGGGATCCGGTGCCAGTTCACCACCCCGGTCAATATCGCGTTCTCCCTCTTGAGCATGAAGATCTTCGAGAACTTCGAGGAAATGTTCGGGGTGAACCCCGAGTTCCATCCCTCAGGCTACCTCTTTCTCGCCGCCACCCCGGCGGAATTCGAGGGATTGAAGGCGGGGGCGAAACTCCAGCGCTCCTTCGGGATCGACGTGGAAACCCTCTCGCCGGGAGAGATAAAAAAACGCTGGCCTTTCCTTAACACCGATGACCTCTCCGGCGGGACATTCTGCGCCAAAGACGGCTACGCGGGGCCCTACGAAGTGCTCCGGGGTTACGTGCAAAAGGCCCGCGCGCGTGGCGTAAAAATCCACGAGGCCTGCGAGGTTACCGATATCCTTACAAAGGGCGGAAAGGTCACGGGGGTCAGAACGGTCCACGGGGA
>JALSPC010000063.1 GCA_026986155.1 bacterium | reverse complement strand
ACGGTGTTCGCTTATATTGGGCGCACGCAAAGGTTGCGCCTCCAGAACCCACTCAAGAGACTAAATCAGAAAAGAATCATCATCTTATGCCGGGCTGACAGGCTCGGGTAAGATCACTTAAGCACGCGCATTGGAAAGAAAAAGCTTTGGGAAAATCAGAAATTTTCGCCATCATACTTCTACAAAAAAGGAGAAAGTTCCTTAACCGTTTCTATTTTTCCCCGGGGATCGCGAAGCCCATGATATATCAGCGGAAAAATTTTGAAAAGTCATGTTGATTCATCCGGTTATAATGGTGAGAGACAAACTGTCATAGACCCGACGAGGCGAGAAGCATGATAAAACAGACGGGATTATAAAGTATATCCTTTACTTTTGATGCCAGGCAAACACTTTTGAGCTCAAAACAAGAACCCAACAAAAGACATAAAACCAATCGCGGAACTTGGGGCCGCCCTACTTACTTGCAATTTCGTATTAGATGGGGTATGAGAAAGCGTTTTTTACCAACAAACCGAAGAGAAAGGGATATGGCATGTTTCGTGACCTGAAAATTCGCTTTGCAATCATCATCCTCCTTGTTGTGGGGGCGATCTTCGCCCTGGCCCCGTCCATGACTGACAATCTTCCCGACTGGTGGAAGGATTCTGTCCACAAAATCAAGTTGGGTCTCGACCTCCAGGGCGGGATGCACCTGATTCTGGAAGTCCAGGCGGAGAAGGCCGTTGAAAGTTACATGGAAAGGGCAAAGAACGACGTGGAGAGTTACCTGAAGTCGAAGGAGATCCTCGTGGTCTCCGCGGTCCGGAAGGGGCTGTCCATCCAGGTCAAGTATGTGGAATCGAACAAGAGCAAAGAATCCGTTTCGTCGCTTATCGCCTCGCGCTACCCCGAATTGAAGGTGGTCAAGTCCTCCACTGAAGCGGGTCACGGTCTCATCGTGTTACAACTCTCCCAGAAACGCAAGGAGGCCATGGAGCGGGCGGCGGTGGATCAGGCCCTTGAGACCATCCGGAACAGGATTGACCAGTTCGGCGTCACGGAGCCCGATATCAGCCGGCAGGGAAAGGACCGCATCCTCGTCCAGCTTCCCGGCGTCAAAAACCCGGAAAGGGCCATCCAGCTCATCGGGAAGACGGCCTTGTTGGAATTCAAGCTGGTGGATGACGAACACAGCCTTGAGGAGGCTCTGAAGGGCAACGTTCCTCCCGGTGACGAGATCCTTTACCAGCGGATCGTGGACCCCGACACGGGCGCCGTGACCCGCAAGCCCTACCTCATCAAGAAAAAGACCCTGCTCACGGGGGACGTGCTTAAGGACGCCCAGGTCCGCATCAATTCCCAGTACGGCGAACCCTACGTCTCCATCACCTTCGATTCCCGGGGCGCCGAGATCTTTGAAAAGATTACAGGGGAGAACGTCAAGAAGCGTCTCGCCATCATCCTCGACAACAACGTCTATTCGGCGCCCGTTATCCAGGAGCGCATTGCCGGCGGGCGGGCCCAGATAACCGGGCGGTTTACCACCCAGGAGGCCCACGACCTCGCCATCGTGCTCCGCGCCGGCGCCCTACCCGCGCCCGTCAAGATCCTGGAAAAACGGACTGTGGGGCCAACCCTCGGGCAGGATTCCATCCGAAAGGGCATCACCTCCGTCATCATCGGCGGCCTGCTTGTGGTCCTTTTCATGGTTTTCTATTACAAGCTCTCAGGAGTCGTGGCAGACCTGGCATTGTTTCTTAACGTTATCTTCATCTTCGCCGTTCTCGCCGCCTTCCGCGCCACCCTCACGCTGCCCGGCATCGCCGGTATCGTCCTGACGATTGGTATGGCCGTAGACGCGAACGTGCTCATCTTCGAACGCATACGGGAGGAGCTGAGGGTGGGGAAGACGCCGCGAGCGGCCATGGAGGCGGGATTCTCCAAGGCCTTCATCACGATTCTGGACGCCAATGTCACAACACTCATCGCGGCGGTTGTCCTCTTCCAGTTCGGAACGGGCCCTATCAAGGGATTCGCCGTTACCCTGAGCATCGGTATCATCAGCAGTATGTTCACGGCGATCATCGTCAGCCGGGCCGTCTTCGACCTCGCCTTTGAAAAGAGAAGAATCAGAAAAATCAGTATATAGAAAGGATTATTCATGGAATTTTTCAAACCCGGAACGAATATCCAGTTTGTAAAGGTTCGCTACATCGCGATCTCCCTCTCACTCCTCCTCATCCTGGCAGGCATCGTTTCCCTCATCGTCCACGGAGGTCCCAACTATGGGATCGATTTCAGGGGAGGAACCCTGGTGCAGGTGAAGATTCACACCGAGACGGATATCTCTCACGTGCGTAGCGCCCTGAAGGGGCTGAAACTCGGCGAAGTGGTCATCCAGAGCATCGGGTCGTCAACAGAAAACGAATACCTCATCCGTATTGAAAAAAGCTCCACCTCTCTCAAGGGGATCTCCGAACTTGTCAAGGAACGCCTCATCCGGAAATTCGGCAAAGACAAGGTCGAGATACGCCGGGTCGAGATGGTCGGTCCCAAGGTGGGGAAAGACCTCCGTCGCAAGGGGATGTGGGCGATCCTCTTCTCCATGATTGCCATCCTCATCTACATCACCTGGCGGTTTGAGTTCTGGTTCGCCATCGGGGCCATCGTGGCCCTGGCCCACGACGTCATGATCACCATCGGGGTCTTTTCCATTACGAATAAGCAGATCAACCTGGCCATCGTGGCGGCGATCCTTACCATCATCGGGTATTCTCTCAATGACACCATCGTGGTCTATGACCGTATCCGGGAGAACATGAAAAAGCTCTCGAAAATCACCTTCCCGGAGCTGGTCAACCAGAGCATCAACGAAACCCTGAGCCGCACCATCCTCACCTCGCTCACGACTTTGATCACGGTCGTGATCCTCTTCTTCCTGGGCGGCGGGGTTATCCACGACTTTGCCTTTGCCCTCATCATCGGTGTGGTCGTCGGAACCTATTCCTCCATCTACATCGCCAGCCCGGTGGTGCTTTTTTTCGAGCCCCAGGGGAGAAGCAAGAAAGGCACCAAAATCTCCAGGCGCCCCTCGACATCATCCAAACCCAAGCCTGACAAACACAAAGCAACGCCCGCGCCGGCGTTGAGTGTTGACACCGCGGCGGGGGACAAACCTGTCTCCAACGCCAAGATGACAGGCAAGAAGAAAAAGCCCACCAACAACAGAAAGAAAAAGAAGCGGAAAAAATAGGTCTATATGGCAAGCGTTTTCGGGTGGATCGGCCTCGGGTTTTTCTTTCTTTTCCTGCTCGTCGGCATCTTTTCCATTGTCCTCGGGATCCCGGGAACGTGGATCATCCTCCTGGACGCGATCGTCTACGGCTGGGCCACCCATTTCAACGTGCTGACCTTCAAGGGTCTCCTTTTACTCCTCCTCCTGGCCGTCACGGGAGAGGGCCTCGAATTCTTCCTCAGCATCAAAGGGGTTCAACGATCCCGACCGTCGAAGGGGGTCGTCCTCGTTTCATTCATGAGCGGCCTTGTCCTCGCGATTCTCATGGCTCCAATTCTCTTCGGACTGGGAGCCATCATCGGGGCCCTCATCGGGACCTTCGGAGGGGCCTTCCTGATGGAATACCTGTCCCA
>JALSPC010000062.1 GCA_026986155.1 bacterium | reverse complement strand
CAGGGAAGACGCGGCGATGTTGACGAAATTGTTCCCGATGAGAATCGCTCCGATGAGTTCATCGGGGGCCTTCCGCATCCTGAGGATTAGCGAGGCCTTCCTGTTTCCCTTCCGCTCCAGGTGGTGCAGTTTGTAAAAATTGGCGGTGAAGATGGCCGTCTCCGCGCCGGAAAAAAAGGCGGAACAGACGACCAGGGCAACGAGACAAAGCGCGTAAAGCCATAACATCATTTACTCTCCCGTGAATTTCACATCACATTCCATTGATGGGCTTTCCCGTATGGACTTTGTTATGAAAATGGGGTATGTTTCGCCAAAGTCAACACCCGAAACCTTGAGGAAGCGTAACATTCCGATTACACGATGCGCCCCGCCGATGTCATCATAATGAAAGATTTTCTGGATTTCAAGGGATTGTCCCCGGAGCTTCACACGGGAGTAACGGCCCCGTGAAGGTTCTCCTCTCCACGGGCACCCTCTTTAAAAAGCCCCCCTGGGTCACGGCGGAAATCGCCCGCCGCGTTGGATTCAACGGGGTCGAACTGGTTCTCGGGCACGGTTTTCAGGGAAGCAGCGGAGAGGAAGAAATCAAAAAGACCTTAAAGGCGTGCCCCATCGGCGGGATCCACGCCCCGTTTTACAGGCTCAAGGGATGGGGGAAACTTTTCGAATCTCTCCAAAAAACCATCGCGCTGGCCGAACGGTTCCGAATCCCCATCGTGACGTTTCATCCCCCCCGCTGGCTGGACCTGGAGCTGGGGTTTTACCGCGACCTCAAACGGGTGCGGGATTTCCAGGACACCTTCGGGAGCCGCTTCCTCTCTGTCACCATCGAAAATATGCCCGTCACACACGGCACATTCAAAGTGGGCCTCTACTTTCTGTCCAAAACGGACGCCCTGATCGCGTTTGCCGAGAGACACAATCTCGATTTGACCCTCGACTTGACGCATCTGGGGACGCGGGAGAAGAACTTCCTTGGGGATGTTCAAAGATTCCTCGCCACCGGAAGGGTCAAGAACATTCATTTCAGCGACTACGCGGGCGGGCGTGAACACCTCTTCCCGGGGAAAGGGATCCTGCCCCTGCGGGAGGTCCTTGAATCCTTGCGGGCGACCCATTACAATGGCGCCATCACGCTGGAACTGTTCCCCAGGGAGATCGAGGGGGACTTTCGCGAGATGACGGACAGGCTCACGGAGGCCCTCGGGTATATCCGCGAAGGGCTCGGCTTCGGCGATGAAAACAGTCTAAAGGAGACCGCACATGGAGTATGAACCCGTTATCGGCCTGGAGGTTCACGCGCAACTGAACACGAAAACGAAGATTTTCTGCGGCTGTTCCACCGAGTTTGGCGCGCCCCCCAACACACACATCTGCCCCATCTGCACGGGACAGCCGGGGGTTTTGCCGGTTTTGAACAAGAGGGTCGTGGAATACGCCATCAAGATGGGCCTTGCCACCCACTGCGCCATCGCCCGGGTCAGCCGTTTCGCCCGGAAGAACTACTTCTACCCCGATCTTCCCAAGGGATACCAGATCTCCCAGTATGAACTGCCCCTCGCGGAGCACGGCTACGTGGAAGTCCTGGTGGATGGCAAGACGAAGCGCATCGGCCTGACTCGCATTCACATGGAGGAAGACGCGGGAAAACTCGTCCATCCCGGTTCATTCACGGACACCCCCTACAGCCTGGTCGACTACAACCGCTCCGGCGTTCCCCTCATCGAGATCGTCAGCGAACCGGATATGCGCTCCCCCAAAGAGGCGGGCGCCTACCTTCGGACGCTGCGGGCCATCCTCCGCTACCTGGAGATATCCGACGGCAACATGGAGGAAGGCAGTTTTCGGTGCGACGCCAACATCTCCATCCGGCCGAAGGGAAGCGATACCTTTGGAACCCGCACGGAACTGAAGAACATGAACTCCTTCCGGAACGTGGAAAAGGCGCTGGAATACGAGATTGAACGCCAGATCGCCGCCCTGGAGAGCGGCGAAACGGTGGTTCAGGAAACCCGCCTCTGGGACGCCGCCGCCGGCGTGACCCGGACCATGCGGGGGAAAGAGGAGGCGGACGACTACCGATACTTTCCCGACCCGGACCTCCTGCCCCTCGTCGTCGAGGAAACGTGGGTGGAGGAGATAAGGAAGACCCTCCCGGAACTGCCCGCCGAGAAGCGGGACCGGCTCGTGGAGCAATACGGCATCCCCCTCTACGACGCGGAGGTCATTACGGCGGAAAAGGCCGTGGCCGACTACTTCGAGACGTGTGTTGAAGTCTGCGACGCCCCAAAACAGGCCAGCAACTGGGTGATGGTGGAGGTGCTCCGGGAACTGAAAGAAGGGGAAAAGGAAATCTCTCAATTCCCCGTCACGGCCAGGCACCTGGGAGAGATGATCCAGATGATCGAGAAGGGAACCATCAGCGGAAAGATCGCCAAGACCGTCTTCGCGGAAATGGTCGCCACGGGAGACCCTCCGGAGAAGATCGTCCGGGAGAAGAATCTCGTCCAGGTTACCGACCAGGGGGCCATCGAGGCCGTCATTGACGAGGTTCTCGATGAAAATCCCGAGCAGGTGGAAAGATACAGGGGTGGGAAAACAAAACTCCTCGGTTTCTTTGTGGGCCAGGTCATGAAAAAGACCAAGGGAAAGGCCAATCCCCAAATGGTCAACACCCTTTTGAAGGAAAAGCTGGATAGGTAGGTGAACCCCTTCGCGTCCCTACAGCGTCTCACGGGGCCGCTCCAGTTCGCCGCGAAGGATGACTTCGCACATCTCCATGTGGTCAAGGACCTGGAACGTTTCGTTCGCGCGTGGGCCGCGGCCGCCACGAGGGAACGCCTCTTTCCCCCTGAATTCGTTCAGCGCGTCACCCGCCTCTTCGCCGGCTTCGACGCCCTTCCAGAGACCGGGAAGCAACAGCGCATCCGGGAAGCCCTGGAACTCTTAAAAGACCCGGAGCTCCTTTCCCATGAGGGTCCCGTCTGGGCCCTTACGCCCGGGGAACTCCCCGGTGAACCCGAGATTCGGGCCATGATCAAGGTCCTCGGCGTCTCCGTTTCCCGCTTGAAAGGCGTGGGACCCTCAAGGCTTGAAGCACTCCGGAAGATGGGCTGCGCGACCCTCGGCGGGCTGCTCGACCGATTTCCCTTCCGATACGAAGACCGCCGGCGCAAGATCGCCATCCGGGACCTCAGGCCTGGTCAAAGCGCCTATATTATCGCGAAGCTCCTCAAGCTCACCCCCAAGGGATTCGGCAAGCGGGCCTACCTGGAGGCGCAGGTCTCCGACGGCACGGGCGCCCTGAATCTCAAGTGGTTCAAGGGGGTCGCCTACTTCAAGAAACAGCTGAAGGTCGGGGCCGTCTATCACCTCTGCGGGGAGGTGAAACGTTTTGGGTTGCTTTTAGAGATGCACCATCCCGACATGGAGAGGATGGAAGAAGGCCGGACCCCAGAAAACTTCGGCGTTCTGCTTCCCGTCTACCCCGAGGTGGGCGCCATCGGCCAGAAGGCGTTTAGGAAGCTTGTCCGGGAGGCCCTGCGTCACGCCGCTCCCCATCTGACGGATCCCCTTCCCGCGCCGATACGGGCGCGATACCACTTTCCCGCCTTGCGGGAGGGTCTTGAC
>JALSPC010000061.1 GCA_026986155.1 bacterium | reverse complement strand
ATCTCAGAGGCGGGCCTGTCGGAAGAGGAATACGCGCGCCTGGCGGAAGAGAAATCGGTTATGAACCACGCGGAAACCCTCCTCAGGCTCCTCAAGGAGGCCCTGGACCTCCTCTACGAGCGCGAACCTTCCGCCCTCACCCAGGTGCAAAACGCCCTCGAAAACCTCTCGGCCATCGCCGCCATCGATTCCCGCATGGAAGAGCCCCTCAAGAACCTCCGGGAGGCCGAGGTCTTTCTCGACGAGGTGGCCGGGGCGCTTCAGCGCTATGGAGCCCGGATAGAATTCGACCCCCAGCGCCTCGAGGAGGTAGAGGCGCGCCTTTCCACCTACGCCGCCCTCTTCCAGAAATACGGGGGGAACGTTTCGGCCGTCCTGGAGACCAAGGCGCGCCTGAAGGAAAAGCTTGCCGCTTCGGAAAACCTGGATAAAGAGATCGCCGCCCTGCGGGAGAAACGCAAGACCCTAATCCGTAAGCTCACCGAGCAGGGCGGGGCCCTTTCTGCCGAGAGGCGGAAGGCCGCCACGGCCTTCTCGGAGAAGATGACGGCCTCTCTCCGGGAACTGGGCATGACCATGGCCGACTTCCAGATCGCCTTCGACCCGGAGGCCGTTCCTGACGAACCGGATATCTCCCGCGCCTCTGAGGCGGGATTCGATACCGTCTCCTTCCTCTTCTCCGCCAACCGGGGAGAGCCGCCTCTTCCCATCCGTGAGGTAGCCTCGGGCGGAGAACTCTCCCGGATTCTCCTGAGCGCCAAGGCCCTCATCACCGGCGGGCTCCCGACCCAGACCGTCGTCTTCGACGAGGTGGACGCCGGGATCGGGGGGCGCGTCGCCGACGTCGTGGGACGGCGCATCGCCCATATCGCCCGGCAAACCCAGGTGCTCTGCATCACCCATCTCCCCCAGATTGCCGCCTACGGGGATCACCACCTCCTTATTACCAAGACGGAAACCGACGATCACACGCGCATCGGGGTGAGACCCCTTTCCGGGGATGATCGGATCCAGGAACTGGCCCGGATGCTGGGGGGGGAAACCATCACCGCCACCACGCGCCGGCACGCCGGAGAGCTCTTCGCGGCGGCGCGATCCCGAAAAGGAACCCAATCATGATTCGAAAGGCCTTCGTGACCGACGTGCCTGCCCTCCAGGCCCTCATCGCCCCCTACGCGGAAAAGGGGGAAATGCTCCCCCGCTCCCTTCACGACATCTACGACAACCTGCGGGACTTTTTCGTCTTCGAAGAGGCGGGGAAAATTGCCGGCGTCTGCGCGCTGCACGTCACCTGGGAAAACCTCGCGGAGATTCGCTCCCTCGCAGTGCGCGCGGCGAAAACGGGCCATGGCATCGGGGGACGTCTCATCGCGGCCTGCCTGGATGAGGCTCGGGCGCTGAAGGTCCGGCAAATTTTCGCCCTCACCTACATCCCTGAATACTTCGAGCGCCAGGGATTCCGCCGGATAGACAAGGCGACCCTCCCTCACAAGATCTGGCACGACTGCCTCAACTGCGTAAAGTTTCCCAACTGCGACGAACAGGCCGTGATTATTGAGATAGGTTGAACTAAACCCAAGGTAACCTCGACCCGTGACACCCACTCTCAAAAATTTTCTCCTTAATAATCCCCTAGCCACAGGAATAGGACACAAAGAAGGAAGAGCGGGATGAAAATGCAAGCCAGGTTTTCAGGAATTCAAGGCCTTTCCGCGGAATTCCTCACTAAGTGTCCACAATCGCTCCTGCGTGGGGATCTCACGGGAAACAGGTGCAGGGGCGGCGGGCGCGCGGTTTACGAAGTACTGTCCAGTTACGCCTGCCACTTCGGGGCTGCCCGCCAGGAACACGGGCGTATCGGCGCCTCTCTCCACGGGGGCACCAATACCTCCCCAGCCCTTTTTGAGCAACTTCGTGTTGATGACGCCCGGATGCAGGCAGTTTACCGTGATCCCCGTTTCCTTCATATCCCGGGCAAGTTTGAAACCGAACAGGAGGTTGCACAGTTTCGAGACTGCGTAGGCCCCGTATCCGTCGAAAGATTCCCGGGACAAGAGGATGTTGAAATCGATACTACTGGCGTGTGCCATGGAACCGAGGATGACAATGCGTCCACCCTGGGATTTCTCCAAAAGAGACAGAAGTTCCCGGGTCAAGAGAAAAGGACGAGGTGGTTGACGGCAAAGGTCATCTTGCAACCGTCCGCCGAAGATTCGTAGCGGTCCTGGAAGACCCCCGCGTTGTTTATGATACAGTCGAGGGTATCGAACCGCTTCAGGCAAGCCTGTGACATTGTCCACACCTCTTTCAGGGAGGACAGGTCCCCCGCGACCCCCGTGATTGCGGGATTGCGCGTCGTTTCCCGGAGATGAAAAACCGCGGCATCTATCTTCTCCCGGTTCCTCCCGTGGACGATCACGCGCCAGCCCTTCCGGGCGAGTCGTTTGGCCGTTTCTTTCCCGATGCCCCCGGTCGAGCCGGTGACGAGAACCCGTTTTTTCATGATTGATCCCCTTCGAGTCCTGGGTAGTCGCGGCGTTCGAGAAGCGCCATCCGTGTTCCATCCACGTTGCGTGAAGCTATCCTCCGAGACACGGGATAGGCCTCGAGCATCGACTCGTCGAACCTGGCAGTCAACTCCCAAATCTCGCCCTCCTTTAGGGGACGATCCAGCCACGCCCTTTCCACCTCCGGGACCAGGATGAGCGGCATCCGCTTTTTCGTGTTGTGAATCCGGGCAAGGAGGGGATTGGCCGGCACCGTGACGATGGAAAATGTTTTCACCATCCGGCCGGTTCTTGGATGCCTCCAGGCCTCCCAAAGCCCGGCCAAGGCGAGGGGTTCCCCGGATCTCAGGTGGATGAAGTAGGGATATTTCCGTCCGCCCACTTCCCGAAACTCGAAGAAACCGTCCGCCAGGACGAGACACCGGCGTTTCCGCACCGCCTCCTTGAAGGAGGGGCGCCGGAAGAGGGTTTCGAAGCGAGCGTTCAGCGTTTTCTTCCGTATCTCGTTCGCCCTCGTCTCGCTGTCCACCCAGGCGGGAACAAGCCCCCACCTGAACGCCTGGATCAGTCCCGGCGCCTCGTTGGCGATAACGGGGATTTCCGGAAAGGCAAACGCGGAGACATAATAGGCCCTGCCCACTGAAAGGCCCTCGGCAGGGCGGGCCTCGAAGCGACGCATGAGCGTCTTGACGTCCGAGTAGAGAGAGAGACTGTAACACACGCGCGCCTCCGGGCGGTTTCAAGGTTTTCCAGGTAATCTTACGGAGCCTTTCAGACGAGAGCGCGGGCCTCGACGGAGATATCGCAGAACCGCACGAAAAGGGCCCAAGGGATATCGGTCACTTCAAAGTTTTTTAAATCCACATCCTTCCCCGTTTAAAACTATACTGACTTCAGAAATTTACTCAAACATCTTCCCATTTTTACGTTCCTTTTCACTTCAAGCCCCGAATGTCAAACTGCAAAAGTAGGATATCACATCCTTCGTTTCCTTTTCCACTGAAGAAAAAGTTGAAATGTATAAACCATCGCGTCATTTTTGAGTCTGCCGTACACTTGACATCCCTGAAATGGCGTGGTAGAAATGCTTAATTTTGAATTGGCTGTTTACCTAATCCCCAAAAATTAGATATCCCGGTCCATT
>JALSPC010000060.1 GCA_026986155.1 bacterium | reverse complement strand
CGTGGCGTCCAGGCGGGCCTCGAGGGGATGAACGTCTGTCATGGGAGAGGTGCCGTAGGTGAGACGCGGAAGGGAGGATATCTCTTGGAAGAGGCGCTTCCCGTAGGCATCGTCCAGGTTGATGACAGCCATTTTCTTGGGCTTATCGCTGTCTGTCAGGTGGCGTTTGAAGAGGGTTTTCTTGGCCTGGAAATAGGTTTCCATGTCATCGTGAAAATCGAGATGGTCCTGGGAGAGATTCAACCAGACGGCTAGGTCAAAGTGGCAAGCATCCACGCGGTGAAGAGCAAGGGCGTGCGAAGAGACCTCCATCGCCACGGCACGGATTCCTGCTGAATGCATTTCCCGTAGGGTGCGCTGGAGGACTAGGGCATCGGGCGTGGTGGTTTTCGCCTCGAAGATTTTGCCCTCATAGCGGTAATTGATAGTGCCGATGACGCCGGTGGGAATGCCCGCCTTGGAAAGAATGGACTCGAGAAGATAGGTAAGCGTTGTTTTACCGTTGGTTCCCGTGATGCCGATTAGAGTCAATTGCTTGGAAGGATTGCCGTAGTAGTTCGCCGACAGCGTGGCCAGGGCCAGGCGTGTGTCGGCCACTTGGATAAAAAGCGCCGGCGAGTCGAACGCTATCCAGGCGGGATTCTCCAAAACAATACAGGAGGCCCCCTTGCGCAAGGCGTCGGGTATGAAGGTGTGACCGTCCACGGAGAATCCACGGAGTGCCACGAAAAGGGTTCCCGGTTTCACATCCCGAGAATCGTGCGTGATCCCGGTGATCTCTATATCCTCCGGCCCCGTCCTGGTAATGATGGGGGGGAGTCCCGGAAGGAGAGCCTGTATGGACCATGTTGGGGGGGATAACATGGGGTCCTCTTTTAAGAGGGGAAGGTGAACCATACCGAACACCTCCCTCCGGGCGAAACGGGCGTCCCCGGTTTTGGGGACTGGCGGATTGCCTGCCCGTTTCCTTTCAGGGTTAGGTTAATGCCGTGCCGGGCTCCCCAGCGGATGACGCTCCGCATGCTCATGCCGGAAAAGTCGGGAAGGAGAATCGTCTCGGCACTCGGTTTCTTCTCTCCTTTTTGCACCTCGATTTTACTATGGGCCGCCTTCACGACCCTTGCCGCCGTTTCGAGCCCCGGCTTCGAAAAGGGGTGAGAAACGGCCACGAGAGGGACCGCCTGGACCTTGGGCGTTATGTTCATGTAGCGGAGGATGCGGGTGGCCATCGCCTTGAAGGCCGGCGCCGCGACCACGCCTCCGTAGGGGATTCCCTTGGGTTCATCGATGACCACGAGGATCGTTATCTTGGGATCGTCCGCGGGAACGAAGCCCACGAAAGAGCCGATAAACTTCGTGGGATCATATCCTTTGCGCCCGTCCGTTCGGGGTTTCTGAGACGTGCCTGTCTTCCCGGCCACCTTGAATCCCTCGATGGCGGCCCGGGGCGCGGTTCCGCCTTCCGAGGTGACGCCGATCATGAACGAAGTGATGAGGTGCGCGGTCTGGGGAGAGATAACCCGGCGAATCCGGAGAGGCTGGTTCACGAGGAGGGGCATCCCCTTGGCGTCGACGATCTTCTTGACGATGTAGGGTTTCATAAGAACGCCGTTGTTGGCGATGGCTGAGATGGCCGAGATCAGTTGCAGGGCGGTGACGGCGATTCCCTGTCCAAAGGACATGGTAGCCAGGGAGATAGGAGGAAGGTTTTTCGGTGACTGCATCACCCCGGGGGATTCCCCCGGCAGGCCGATGCCGGTTTTCCGGCCGAATCCGAATTTTCGGTAGGTGTTGTAAACGGTGTTTTTGCCGAGGCTCAGGCCGATTTTCGCCGCCCCGATGTTGCTCGAGTATTTGATGACTTCCGCGAGCTTCAGGTACTTGTGGGGATGGACGTCGTGAATCATGTGGTGTCCGACGCGGAAGTGACCGTTTTCGCAGTAGATGGTCTCGTTGCCGCGGTATTTGCGGCTTTCCAAGGCGGCGGCGACCAGAAACGGCTTGAACATGGAGCCCGGCTCGAAGAAATCGGTCACCGCGCGGTTCCTCCGCCGGTTGAGGCCGGTTCCCCGGGTGGGGCGGCGGTTGGGGTTGAAATAGGGACAGTTGGCCATGGCAAGGATTTCGCCCGTGTTCGGATTCATCACGATGGCCATTCCGCTCTTGGCCCGGTGTTTCACGACGGCGCGAAGGAGCTCCTCCTCCACGATGTTTTGAATCGTTTCATCAATGGTGAGGTAGAGGTGATGCACTTCGGACGTGGCGAAGGCCTCCTGCCTGCGCGTGATGATGGGGTTTCCCTTGGCGTCCCGCGCCACGAGGAGGCGGACCGGCTTGCCTCGTAGGTACTTGTTGTATTTCAACTCGATCCCGTCCAGGCCGATGCCGTCAATGTTGCAGTAGCCGATGCATTGGGCCGCCAGGGAACGGCATGGGTAGAAGCGTTTCGGCTCGGGGATGCTTCCAATCCCCCGGAGCCTGAGTTTTTCGATACGTTCGACCTTCCGGGGTTCCTGCTGCCGGGCGAGCCACACAAAGGACGATTTACGTCGCAGCTTCTTGTAGAAAAATCTTCTCAATCGGTAATAGGGCTGGCTTTTCGATTTCAGGATCTTGGCAATGGTTCTTGCCGTCTTTTTCTTGTTCCGGACCTTCATTGGGTGTGCATAGAGAGAGAGGGTCATGGTGCTGACGGCCAGCTGGTTTCCGTTCCGGTCGTAGATGGTTCCGCGGTCCGGCGAGAGCCGGATTGTTCCAAAATGCTGCCGGGTGGCCATCTTCTTCAAGTCAGGACCTGAGAGAATCTGGAGCTGGAAGGCGCGGAGGATGCAGACAACGAACAGGAGCTCCACAACGATGAACACAAAAAGGAGGCGAAGCTGATAGGCCTTGTTCGCGCTGATCTTTTTCATTTATTTTCTTCTATCGTGATGACTTGCGATGATGTCAGGGGGGTCAGTTTAAATCTTTTTATCAAACGGGCGCGGACTTTTTTGTTGTATCGGATTGAAGGCGTATAAATCATGAGGTTCCGTTTTTCTATTTTGAGCATTTTTTCCTGGTGCTTGAGTTGGGCCACCTGGTAGCCCACGTGGATGATGTCGATGTGTACCCAGACATTGACCAGGAGAATGAGGAAGAGGATGAAAACAAGAGAGACGAGGAGGAGCGTTTTCGTGGGGTTGTTTCGTGGTATGTCAAGGGCGCGGGCTGCAAGGTTCTCCGCCTTTGCCCAGGGGATGACACGGTGTTCGTAGGTGGGGCTGGAGGCCTTCATGCGTCCCTCCTTTCGATGACGCGAAGCTTCGCGCTTCTCCCTCTTGGGTTTCTGTCCATTTCGTTTTTCGAAGGCTGGATGGGACGGCGGGTGAGGATATGAAAATTCCTGCCGCCGAACACTTCGGGCTCCCGCTCGGCTTGGCGGAAGGTTTGTTTCACGATGCGGTCCTCGAGGGAATGAAAGCTGATAACCGCCAGCCGGCCCCGGGGCGCGAGGAGGGCAAGCCCCGCATCGAGACCTTCCCGGAGGGCGTCCAGTTCCCCGTTCACGAAGATTCGCAGGGCCTGGAATGTCTTGGTGGCCATGTGGCGTCTGCCGTGGCGGGCTTTGGCGGGAATCGCCCGCTTGACGGCGTAAACGAGGTCCTTGACCTGTCTGAACGGGTTTGTTCTCCTTGTTTTAACGATCTCCCGGGCAATGGCTGCGGCCCACCGTTCCTCTCCCAGCTGGAAAAGGATGTCCCGGATTTCCGTTTCTGGAAAGGTGTTGAGAACCTCCGCAGCTGTAAATGGGGCGCTTTTGTCCATTCTCATATCGAGGGGCTCCTCCGGGGACCGGAAACTGAAACCCCGTCCTCCCAACTCCAACTGGTTGGAAGACATGCCGAGGTCCATGAGAATCCCGTCAACCTTGGAAATTTGCTCCGCTTGGCAGATCCGCTTCATGTCACTGAAATTTCCGCGAACGAGTTTGACCCGTTCGCCGTAATTCTTGAGAGTTTCCCTTGCGATTTTCAGGGCGTCAGGGTCGCGATCGATCCCAATCAAAATGCCTTCCGGCGTAGAGGCGCTCAAAAGCATCTTGGCGTGCCCACCTCCTCCGAGTGTGGCATCGATATATACTCCCCCGGATTTTATATCCAGGAGTTTTAGGACTTCCTTTGCCAGTATCGGTACGTGACGGGATTCCGTGCCTGCCATTCAAACGAAACAACCTCCGCTTATATGATGTGATAAAACCGACTCCCGTTTTCCCAATCGAACGGAAAGTTGCGTGATATTTCTGTTCATTCACAACCCCAGTTGCGAAATGGTATTGCTGATCGCGTCGATATTGGAAGTGAGGACTTCCATTTCCTCGTTCCAGCGCTCTTTGTCCCAGATCTCGATCTTTTTCAGTGCCCCGAGGAGCACAACCTCTTTTTCCAACCCCGCGTACTTACGGAGAGTTTGGGGGATGAGAATCCGTCCTTGGTTGTCAAGCGAACATTCGGCTGCGCTGGAGAAGAAAAATCTTACGAATGCGCGATGTTCCTTGTTGAACATGGAGATCTTGCTGGCCCTGTCTTCCAGTCCGATCCATTCGGAATAGGGAAACATGAGGAGGCAATGATCGAAATTGGTCACAAAAACGCGGGAATCATCGTATTTCTGCAGGAGTATCTCTCGAAAACGGACGGGGATACTAATGCGACCTTTTGGGTCTATGTTGTTTTCGTATCTCCCCCGAAACATGCCTTTCCCCCCATATGTTTACCACTTTTCCCCACTTTTCCCCACTATATGAGCAATAAATCATTTTTTTTGGGATTTGTCAAGAAAAAAATGGGAGTTTTTTCCGATTTTTATGGGAGTGAACGGGCGGAATACGATTTCCCGAAAGAGAGAGGGCTGATTGGCGAAGATAACCGATGGGATAGCCTTTTTGCCCCAGTGGCCGTCGGTGGATGCCCGGTCATTGACTTTGTTTAGCGGAAGGTTATATCCTCCGGGTCAGGCGAGGTGAAATTTTGTGAAGATTATGATAGACGCGCGGAGCGTGGACGTTCGGCAATCGGGGGTGGGCAATCATGTAACCCAGCTCATCCTCGGGCTGAAGACCATTGACCGGCGTAACCGTTACATCCTGATGATTACCCGCCAGCAGTTGAATGCCGCTCCGGGGTTTTTCAGGGAATTCGAGGTCCACGTGGCCCCTTTCTCCAGCGAGAACCATGTCATCGGTGATCCCTGGGAGTTTTTCATCCTTCCGGGGGCGTTGAGGAAGCGAGGGATAAACCTTTTCCATGGACCAGCCTTCATGGCCCCACCCTTTCACCGTCATTTCAGATCGGTTGCAACGATACACGACCTAGTGGCCTTTCACCATCCCCACACGATTCCTACCAAGTACGCGTTTTACATGCGTTTTCTCATTCATCTCATGATTCGAAAGGCGGACGGTATCATCACGGTTTCTGATTTTATCCGGGGGGAGATTATCCGGCAGTTTCGCGTGGACGAGAGCAGAGTTTTTACCGTTCCCAACTCGGTATCGGACCACTTCAAGCCCGTGGAAGACAGGGAGCGCATCGAGATCCTGAAGCGAAAGTACGGTATTCACAAGCGATATTTCCTCCACGTGGGGAACATCGAACCCCGGAAAAACCTCATCAACCTGTTCAAGGCCTGCGATCTTGTCTGGAACAAACTGGGAGGGGATTTCCAGTTGGTCGTGGTGGGAAAACGGGGCTGGCTTTACAGGGAGATCTTCGAAACCCTGAGGCGGGCGAAGTTTGCCGAGGACGTGGTATTTACCGGGTATGTCCAGGATGGAGACATCCCCACTCTTTACAGCGGAGCGGACTTTTTTGTCTTTCCTTCCCTCTACGAGGGATTTGGGCTGCCCATCCTTGAGGCCATGCGCTGCGGGGTTCCCGTGATCGCGTCCCGGGTGGCATCCCTGCCCGAGGTGGCCGGAGACGCCGCACTCTACGTGGATCCCAACGACCCTGGGGATATCGCGGAAAAGATGGTGAAGCTGGCCTTTGACGAGACCCTGAAAGAGGCCCTTCGGCGAAAGGGATTCGTCCAGGCCGCCAACTTCTCTTGGGAGAAGACGGCGAAGAAAACGCTGGATGTCTACGAGGCGGTGGGATAAGGGACGTGCGTGTTGGTATCGATGCACGGAAGGCCTGGGATGGAGGAATCGGAAGATACCTTCGGAATCTCATGGCGGGATTGCTCACGGATGGAAAGATCGAAGCGCTTCATGCCTGGGTTAAGCCTGGGATGGAATTACCGATGCACGCGCGGGACCGTCTCAAGACTCATGTGGAGTCGGCGAGGCTCTACGGGCTCTGGGAGCAGGTCTCCCTTCGCCGAAAGGCCGGCCGGGTCCCCATCGATATCTTTCATGCCCCGCACTATATCGTTCCCCTCGGCTTGCAGGTCCCCCTCGTTGTAACGATTCACGATGTCATTCATCTCGTTTTTCCCAAGAGCCCGCCTCACAAGGGGTATGCCGCGCTGCAGATGAGGATCGCGGTGAACAGCGCGCGGGCCATCATTACCCCTTCCGATTTCAGCCGCAGAGAGCTGACGCGGTATTTCCCGGGGACGGCGGAAAAGACCGTTGCCATCCCTCATGGGCTCGAGCCCGGGTTTTTCGATCCGCCGGCCGACACGGACCTTGAAATCAAGCAGAGGCTCCGGCTGCCCGAACGCTATCTCCTCTACGTGGGAAACCACAAACCCCATAAGAATTTGGGCCAGCTTCTCGATATCTGCCGGGAGCTGTTCTGTCGGCATCCCGATGTTCAACTCTGCGTGACGGGAAGGAGGGAAGAGGAAGGGGGACGTCTTTTCAGGGAGGTGAGGCGTCTCGGATTGGAATCTCGCGTGCGGTTTCTTGGCAACCTCGACAACGAGGCGCTTCGGGTGTCGTATCGAAACGCCTGCTGCCTTTCGTTTCCGTCTCTCTACGAGGGGTTTGGGTTCCCGCCCCTGGAGGCGATGGCCTGCGGGACACCCGTTGTGGCGTTTCGCGTCGCCTCTCTGCCGGAGGTGATCGGGGAAGGGGGAATATTGGTGCCGCCGGGGGATTTGAAAGGCTTCCACGCCGCCGTGGCCACCCTCCTGACGAACGACGCGGCCCGGGCCGAGTGGCGCGAAAAGGGCCGCCGCCGGGCGAGTGTGTTTCGCTGGGAAGACGCGACCGACCGTCACGTGGAGGTGTATCGGGCGTGCCTTTCACAAGGTTCGGTTTAAGATTGTCTTCAAATTTGTTATAAATGCGAAAATTGTGGTTGCCAACCCAGAAAAAGGTGAGTTTGAGTGAAAGTTGCGCTGATTCATGACTGGCTGACGGGAATGCGGGGAGGAGAGCGGTGCCTGGAGCAGCTCTGCCGCATGTTTCCCGGAGCGGATATCTATACCCTCTTCCATTTCGACGGAAGCGTGAGTTCCGAGATTGAGGCCCATCCAGTCAAGACCTCATTTCTCCAGAGGTTTCCCTTTGTCAAGGGCCATTACCGGAGCTACCTGCCCCTTTTCCCCCTGGCCGTGGAGGGATTCAGGCTTGAGAATTACGACCTCATCGTCAGTACCAGCCACTGCGTCGCCAAGGGGATTATCCCGAACCCGGAGGCGGTTCACGTCTGCTACTGCTTTACCCCCATGCGCTATATCTGGGACCGGCGCTTCGACTACTTCGGCGGGCAGGGACGGCTGAAAGGCGCTTTCATATCACTGGTTTCTCACTACCTGCGATGGTGGGACGTGGCGTCCTCCCGCCGTGTCTCGCGGTTTGTCGCCATTTCCGAATACGTAAAAAAACGGATTCACGCCTTTTACCACCGGGAGGCGGCGGTCCTTTATCCCCCCGTGGACTGCGATCGCTTTCACCCTTCCGACAAGGTGGAAGACTTCTATCTCCTCGTCTCCGCCTTCGCGCCCTACAAGAAGATGGACCAGGCCATCCTGGCCTTCAACCGTCTCGGCCGTCGCTTGCGGGTGGTGGGAAGCGGACAGGACGAAAGGAAGCTGAAATCCCTGGCGGGGGGGGATGTCGAATTTCTTGGGAAGGTTTCGGAAAGGGAACTGGCCGGCCTCTACGCGCGGTGCCGGGCCCTTGTCTTTCCCGGCGTGGAGGATTTCGGCCTCGTGCCTGTGGAGGTTCAGGCCTCGGGGCGCCCCGTCATCGCCTACGGCCGGGGTGGAGCTTTGGAGTCGATTGTTCCCTTCAGGGACGCCGACAACCCGGGAACGGGGATCTTTTTTGAGCGCCAGACCCCAGAGGCCATTTGCGAGGCCGTGGAAAGATTCGAGACGGTGGAGAAATACTTCTCGCCCGAAACGATAAGGAAAAACGCCTTGAGGTTCGACACGAAACAATTCGTGGAAAGATTCGAGAGCCTTGTTCGAGACGTTAACGCACGTTAGAGGTGACGTGGACGGTGTTGGGAAAACGTAAAGAGATCTGGATCGGCATCCTGTTCTTTGTCGACTTGTTGTTGCTCAGCCTTTCCTGGATCTTCTCGTTCTACATGAGATTCCATCTCCAGATAATCCCCGTGACGAAGGGAATTCCCCCCTTCAGGGATTACGCGGTCTTGCTCATTGCCATATACATTACTTGGCTTCCCGTCTTTCATTTCGCCAGGTTGGGGGAGACCTCGGTGTCCCATCGCCGTTGGACCGTCTTCTTCAACGTGGTCAAGGCGGTTTTTCTCCATCTCCTCCTCTTCGTGGCCGTGGCCTACTTCTTCCGGGAATACAAGTATTCCCGGGTCGTCCTGTTCTATTTCGTCTTCTTCAACCTGATTTTTCTCAACCTGGACCGGGTTTTCCTGATAAGGCTGGTGCGCCATTTCGGGAAACAGGCGGGGGATTTGCTCCTTATCGTGGGGACGGGAGAGATGGGGCGGCAGGTGGCCTCGTATCTTAAGGAAAAGCCGGAACTGGGCCTGAAAGCGACCGGCTTCCTGGCGAAGGAGGCGGAGGAAAAGGAAAACACACTCGAGGGGATTCCCGTCCTGGATACCTATGAGGCGTTGCCGGAGATTATACGGACCCGGGGGATCAAGCACGTGGTCTTCGCCCTTCCCCTGGACGACCAGCCGTATCTCAAGTGCCTCATCGACCGGATACGGGAAGACCTGGTCGATATCCACATCGTGCCCGATTTTCTCCGGTTCTACATCCTCAACGCCAGCATTGAGGAGCTGGACGGCATTCCCGTCATCAACATCAGCTCTTCCCCTCTTTACGGCTGGGGGAAGGTTGGGAAACGCGTCATGGATATCGTGGTTTCCGCCCTGGCCATTTGCATCCTTTCCCCCGTGTTTTTTGCCCTGGCCCTGGCCGTCAAGCTGAGTTCCAAGGGTCCCGTCTTCTACCGCCAGGAACGGATGGGGTTTGATGGGAAGCGTTTCATTATCCTGAAATTCCGCTCCATGGTGGTGGATGCCGAACGGGATACGGGAGCCGTCTGGGCGCAGGAGAACGACCCGAGAACGACCCGTATCGGGGCCTTCATGCGGCGGTGGAACCTGGACGAGCTTCCCCAATTTTTCAACGTCTTGAAGGGGGAAATGAGCCTGGTGGGTCCCCGCCCCGAACGACCGGTATTCATCGACAAGTTCAAGAACGACATTCCCAGGTACATGCTGCGCCACAAGGTCAAGACGGGGATTACCGGGTGGGCGCAGATCAACGGCTACCGGGGGCGCACCTCTTTGAGAAAGCGCCTGGAATACGACCTTTTTTACATTGAGAACTGGTCCCTCTGGTTCGACGTGAAAATCCTCTTTCTTACCCTCGTGAAGGGATTCAAGAATGCCTATTAAGGAGGCGGTGGAAACCCCGAATCGGGCACGGTCCGCGCGAAACCTTGTTCTGGTCTCCATGCTCCTCCTCGTGGTCGTCCGCCTCATCGCCTGGCACAACACGGCCCTCATCTCCCGCGACAGCATCCTCTATGTGGAGCTTGCCAGGGACTGGTTGTCGGGGGCCTACCTCAAGGCGCTCCGGCATCCCTACCATCCCCTCTATCCCCTGCTGATCGCCCTTGCCACAAAGGTTTTCGGTGTTTCCCCGGAGCCCGCCGCCGTGGTTGTTTCCATCGCCGCCAGTGCCCTGACCCTGCCGGCCTTGACGGTCCTCTTCGGTCGTTACCGGCGCCGGCGGGTTCTTTCCCTGGCGCTGCTCTTCTTTTGTGTGTCGCCCTTTTTTATCCGTTATGCCGCCGATATCCTCTCTGAGCCGGTCTATCTCTGTTGCGTTGCCTGGGCCGCGGCGCTCTTCGTCAAGGGCATGGGCGTTTCCGACCCGGTACCGGGCCGGGCGGGATGGTTCTTCCTCGGCGGTCTTGCCGTGGGGCTGGCCTACCTCACGCGGCCGGAGGGCCTGGTGGCGGGGATAACCGCGGGGATTTGGCTCCTCACTTTCTTTAAAGATTTATCCCTGAAAAAGATCGCATGGCCCCTTTTTACCCTGCTTGTGGGGGGAACCCTCGTGGCGGCGCCCTATCTCCTCTACCTTCACCGAGATACGGGGACGTGGGTTCTTACGAGAAAAAAGAAGATCGGGACCCTCATCAGGGAGGTTAAGGGGAAAAAGGTGAGCCCACCCCCCCCCAAGGCGACCAGCAAGATCACGGTTCCGAAAGGCGTCAGTAAAAAACGCGCGGCGTTTCTCAGGAATCGCGCCCGGTGGCAGCGGGAGCAGGCGGACAGGATACGCCAGGCCCTGGGCATTCACGTAAAGCCCCCCGTGAAACCGGGGACCTCGATGGGGCGGTTTGTCGTTATCTCCTTTCGTTCCCTGGGAGAGATCGTTCTCGGATTTTTCAGGGGGATGTTTTTCCCCATCGGGATCTGGGTCGTGTTTCGGTTTTTCACCCGCAAGCGCTTTCCCTGGAACCGCGTGGACCGGTTTGTTGTGATTTTTTCCGTTTTATACTGGGTGATGCTTGGTCTCCTGCTGTCGGGATACGGTTACGTGAGCCGGCGGCACTACACGCCCGTGGCCATGTTCTGGTTTGGGTGGGCGGCCGTCGGCTTCATCGGCGCGTGCGAGTTCTTTGCCTCGGTTCTGAAACGTAAGGTCCTGACGGCGAAGACAGTGGGAACGTGCCTTTTGATTCCCATCCTCGGAGTGAGCGTCTTCAAAGGAACGAAGCCCTTCAGAACGGACAAGACGGGCCGTAAGATCGTCGGGGCCTGGATCGGAAAGCGAAAACCGCGGGGAGGGGATTGCGTGATCTTGACCTCCATGGTGCGGATCGGCTACTACGCGGGATGCCGGACGATTTTCGTCGGGGTCGTCCGGGAGAAAGACATCAACGCCCTGCGGAGGCACGAGATTCCCTACGTGGTTCTCCAGAAACGGGAGATGGCGGCCTCCCCCGTCCTTGTCGGCCTGTTGAGAAAATTCGGGTATCGAGAGATTTACCGCTACACAAGCCCCGTGGGTCCCCAGGATCTCCATGTCTTTACCTGCGTGTTCGGGAAAAAGGGGTAGCAACGGGTGGGGACCCTCACCATCATCATCGTCACCTGGAACACCCGGGAGATGACCCGTGTTTGCCTCCAATCGATTCAACGGGTGGACCCGGATCAGGCTTGGGATATTGTAGTGGTGGACAACGCCTCCCGGGATGGGACCGCCGAGATGGTTCGCGTCGAGTTTCCGCGTGTCCGGTTGATCGTGAACCGGGAGAACCTGGGGTTCGGCCGTGCCAATAACCTTGCTCTTCGGCGGGTCGATACGGACTACGCGTTATTGCTCAACAGTGACGCCGAGCTGACGGCCAACGCGGTGAATGAATGCCTGCGGTTTATGGAGGTCCATCCTGACGTGGCCGTAGCTGGCGGCCAGCTGATCTACCCGGACGGCCGCTTGCAGAATTCCATCGCGCCGTTTCCCTCTCTCCTGACGGAATTGACCAACAAGTCGCTCCTTCAGATGCTGTTTCCACGAAAATTTCCGGGCAAACGCCTCCGAATTGAAGGCCCCTTGGAGGTCGATTCGGTCATCGGCGCGGCCATGATACTTCGCGTGGCGGCGGTTTCGTCCGTGGGGTTTTTCGACGAGGATTATTTCTTCTTTCTTGAGGAGACAGACCTCTGCTTCCGATTGAGACAAAACGGCTGGAAGGTTTTTTTCCTTCCTCACGCCAGGTTCATTCACCACCAGGGTCGATCCGTGGCGCAGGCCAAGGCGCGGGCGCGGGTGGAGTACCAGCGCTCCCTTATCCTGTTCTTCGAAAAAAATTATGGACCGGCGCGGGCGAAGGTGGTAAAGGTCCACGGCTACCTCAAGGCCTGGATCAACCTCTTGGGGGCCTTGCCCGCGAGGCTCTTTCGCTCCTCCCGGGCCCATCGATGGAAAAGATACAGATACCTCTTGGCCTGGTATCACAAGGGGTGTCCCGCGGATATGGGACTGTCCTCCAGGCCGGTGACGCGAAACCCCTGATTCGCTCCGCCGGTTCGGCGAAATGCGCTAATTTTCCAGGATGAAGATGACCTCGAGACGAACCCGGTACTCGATAATCTTGGCGTCCTCGACGGCGATCTTGAATTCCACCACCTTCAGACCGGTGATGCCTCTCAGGGTCTTTGTGGCCCGCTCGAAGCCGATCTTGATGGCATCGTCGAAGCTGTTGGGGGACGCGGCAATGATATCCGTGACTCTCGCGACGCGTGATGACATGGGAAACCTCCTTTGCGGGGGACTCATTCCCCTTTCGGGTTGAAGGTTAGGCGAGAGGAAACACCCATTCTCCCCTCGCGGCTTCTTTTTATTGTCAAGAAAGCTTGAAGTCCGGTCCTCGTGTTTCGAAAAACCCCTATGAATCGTAGTTGGGAATATCGAATCCCAGACGCTTGGAAATCTCTTTTCCGGCCTTCATGATTTCGGGGATGATGCGTTTCTCGAGATACTCGTCCGTCATCCTGAAAACGGGTCCCGAGATGGAAAGTCCCGCCACGATCTGGCGCGTGTAGTCGCGAATGGGAACGGCCACGCAGCGCACCCCTTCATCAAACTCCCCGTTGTCGATGGCGTATCCGACTTTCCGGATACCCTCAAGGTGTTTCTTGAGGGTCCCATAGTCCGTGATGGTGTTGGGTGTGTAGGGCTTGAGCGTGTTTTTGAGGTTAAGACGCTCGAGTTCGGATTCGTTCATGTAGGCGATTTGCACCTTGCCAATGGAGGAACAGTGAATGGGAAGCTGCTGGCCGATGCGAGAGGCCACCCGCACCACCTGATTGGCCTCAACCATGTCAAGATAAACCACAGTGTTCTCCTGGACAATGCCCAGGTAGACGTTTTCTTTGCACTTCTTGACCAGGTCCTCCATGATCGGGTGGGCGTGATGAACCAGTCCCATTTGGTGGATATAGGTCTGTCCAAGCTCCAGGCTCTTAATCCCGAGCCGATAATTTTCCGTGGCCTTGTTTTGTTCGATGTAGCCTTTTGACTCCAATGTGGCCAGCAAACGAAAAACGTTGTTTTTGTGAAGCCCCAGTCGTTTGCTGAGTTCGGTAACCCCTAACTCCCCCTCGGAGTGTATGAATTGTTCCAATAGATTCAGCGCGTTGACAACAGATTGAATAACATAACTCGATTTTTCACGACCAGTTCTTGACATGAACGCCCCCTTTAGCAATAAAATAAAATACCTTTCTATTTTTATAATTCAGGAGACAAAAGTTGTCAAGAAAAAATTTCATCAAGGTTGCTGGGAGGGCTGTTTATGTGCGCATGGCAGGCATGAATCACCCGGAAAAGATCCGGGAGAGGATGAACACGATCATGAGGGTGGCGATGGTGAACTTGGACAGAAAACCGAGAAACCGTCCGAGGAACGCCTTCCACCCGACTTCCATGGCGTGTCCCAGGCGCTTCTGGGACAGGTATTCCATCAGGAAGGCCCCTCCGAAGGTTCCGATGAGGGCCCCGATGATGGCTCCCAGTCCGAAGAGAATTGGAGCCATGAGAATCGCGAGGACAAGGCCGCTCATGAATGAAACGAGGACGACCCCCTTCGACGGTCGGGATCGTTGAACCCCT
>JALSPC010000059.1 GCA_026986155.1 bacterium | reverse complement strand
GTAAAGCGCGCGGGGAAGGCTACCGGATCCATAACACCCTCGCCAGTTACATCCACCTCCATTTCGGCAGCAACCCGGAGATCGCGCAAAACTGGATCGATTACTGTCTCAAGAAGAATCGCCCGACACCCTGAGCTTGCCGCCGCCCCTTTGCCTTACATCCTTGATTACCTCGCAAATACCCATGTTTTCAAGGCAAAGTAAAAAGCTTCAAGTTCAAGGAGCGCAATTCGTGAGGAATGAGGCGTACTTGAAGTACGCTGCAATGACGAGGGATGCAGCGCGACGAAGAAATTGGACTTTTTACGAAGCCGTCGCCCTTATTTCATGATATTCGGCAGGAACATGATGATCTCTGGAAAGGCCACCATGAATCCCGTCCCCACGATAAGGGCGAAGAGAAACGGGAAGATCCCCTTGAAGATCTTTTCCAGGGGAATATCCACGGCGATCCCGTTGACCACGTAAACGTTGATACCGACCGGGGGGGTGATAACGCCCATCTGGGTAACAAGAACGATGATGACGCCGAACCAGATGGGGTCGTATCCCAGTTGGATGACGACGGGATAGAAGATGGGAATGGTCAGCATGATGAGGGCCAGGGCGTCTATGAAACATCCGCCCACAAGATAGACAAAGATGATCATGGCCATGACGGCCCACCGGGGCAGGTCCAGGCCGCCCACCCAGCTGGCGATGCCAAAAGGGATGCGGGTGACGGCGAGAAAATGTCCGAAGATCACGGCGCCGGCGATGAGAAGCAGGACCATGCAGGAGGTGCGCAGGGTTTCGTAGAGGGATTTGACGAATCCCCTCCAGGAAAGCTGGCGCCGGCTCATGGCGACAAGCAGAACCCCGAAGGATCCGACCGCCCCGGCCTCCGTGGGGGTAAAGAAACCGGCGAACAGTCCCCCCATGACGAGGAGAAAGACCGCCAGGGTTTCCCAGAGGTTTTTCAGGGAGAGGAACATCTCCTTAACAGTGAACTTATCGCCCCGCGGCCCCTGCTCCGGCCTGATCCGGCAGTAGACATAGACGGCCAGGATGAACCAGGCCGTGATGAACAAGGCGGGGATGATCCCGGCGATGAAGAGCTTGCCGATGGACTGTTGCGTCAGGATTCCGTAAACGATAAGAACGATGCTGGGCGGCATGAGCATCCCCAGACCGCCCCCCGAGGCCACGGAGCCGGCGGCCAGCTCGTCCCCGTATCCATACCGTTTCATCTCGGGAAGTCCAACCGTCGCCATGGTGGCTGCGGTGGCGGGACTCGACCCGCAGACCGCCCCGAAGGCCGTGCATGCGCAGACAGTGGCCATGGCCAGGCCCCCGCGGATCCTCCCGAGGAACTTGTAGGCCACATCATACAATCGTCGGCTGATCCCCGCGTTGAAGGCGATCTGTCCCATGAGGATGAAAAGAGGAATAATCGTCAGGCCGTAGGAGGAATAGACATCGTAGATGTCCCGGGACAAGAGTTTGAGTCCCGCGTTGAAGCTGGTAAGATGACTGAACCCCAGGAAGCCGACGATGGCCATGACGTAGGCCACGGGCATCCTGGAGAAGAAAATCGCGATCATCAAGGCTATGCCGATAATGCCGATCCATGTGGGACTCATGCGTTCACCACCTTGTGCACGTGTTGGAAGATTTCAAGAAGGATGACGGCGCAGAAGACGAAGAAGCAAAAGGCGAGGAAATAGACAACGTAGTAACTGGGAAGTTCCAGGGTCATGGAGACCTGGCCGCTTCGCTTGAGTTCCGCGGCGTAGAGCCACGTCTGCCACCCCATCAGGGAAAAGAGAACAAACGCCAGGAAATTGGTGACGCTGTCCACGACGGCCTGGGCCTTTGGGGAGAGCTCTTTGACCAGCATGTCCACCCCGACGTGGGCGTGCATGGCGTGGGCGTAGGGCATGGCGGCGGCCATGGCCAAGGCGGCCATGAATCCGACGATCTCCTCAGCCCCGAGGATGGGGTGCCCAAATAGCCGTCCGATGACATCGGCGCAGGTCAAAAACATCATGCCCGCGATGCAGGCGGCGCCGAATACCTTGAAAACGCTAACCAGCTTGTCGATTACCTTTTCGAATCCGTTCATGGCATACCCTGTGTCGCGTGGGTTACGAATTACGGAAGGGGACGAGGATACGCCCCTTTCCCCCAATGTGGAATATACACGAGGAGGGCATCCCGTCCCCTTGGGGAAAGAATGCCCTCCAGGTGAAAAAATTACTTCTTCAGCATGGACTCGATGAAGTCGACGATCTCCTTGCCGTTGATCCCCTTCTTTTTCATCTTGGCGATGTAGCCGTCGATGACAGGCTTCGACGCCTTCTTCCAGCGCGCCAGCTCCGCCTTGCTCAGGGTAATGATCTTGCCGCCTTTCTCGAGGAAGTATTTCTTGCCGGCCGCGTCGCTGCTGTCCCAAGCCTCCCCGTGTTTGACGATCCATTCCTTGTTAATGGCTTCAATGGTCTTTTTGACGTCGGCGGGTAATGCGTTCCACTTTTTCTTGTTCATCACAACGAAGAAGCTCGTGGTATAGGCACAGGAGAGGGACAGGGTGCAGTATTTCACCTGTTCCGCCATCTTCCAACCCTTGTTGACCTCCATGGGATAAAAAGCGCCTTCCACCACACCCTTCTGCAAGGCCTGGTAGAGCTCTGGCATGGGCATGGCCACGGGGGTGCCGCCCAGGGCCTTGACAAGCGCCGCGGTCGTTCCGTGGGCTCGGATCTTCAGCCCTTTCATGTCTTCCAGTTTCCTGACGGCCTTTTTCTTGGTGAACAGGAGGCCCGGTCCGTGGGCCATCAGATACATGACCTGCGTGTCGTTGAATCCGGGATCTTTGAATTTGTTATAGACGGCGTTACAGATCTTCGTGGCGACCTTGCCGCTGGTATATCCCAAAGGCAGGTCCACGCCCTCCATGATGGGAAAGCGCCCGCGCGTGTAAGCGAGAACGGACATGCCGATATCCGACAACCCGTTGACAACGCCGTCGTAGCAGTTTTTCCCTTTCGTCAGTGTCTGGCCGGGGTAGTAGGTAATCTTCACCTTCCCGTTGGTGCGTTTCTCCACCTCCTTGCACCAGGCAGCCGCCAGCTTGCTCTGGATGTGACTGGGCGGGAAGAAGTTGCTGTAAGTGAGATTGATGGTCGCGGCACGTGTGGCGGCCGGGGTGCCGATGACGAGGGTAAATGCCAGGATGATGACTGAAAACCCGATTAAGAATGTCAAGCCTTTTTTCATTGTCTTACCTCCTTTGTATATATTGAGGTTAAGGGTCTTAATGTTTGTTGTGACAATCACCTCCTTTACCCGCGTGTTTTTGTTTCTATTTGCCGAAACGTATCATAACGAGAGGTGCCCGCCCTGTCAAGGTTTTATAGAACGGCGTTCCCCTTTTGGACTTGGGGCGCGGGTCCTCTCGTCTTGACCTTCCCTATCCCCTATGATAGGTGATTTGCTATGAAAACACTGGGAAGATGCGGGGGGATGGTCCGGAAGATTTCCGTGGTGATTCCCGTTTTCAACGAAGAAGAAAACCTTCGAGGACTTCACGAAGAACTCTCCTCGGTTCTCGACAGTCTCAGAAACGAGATGGAGAGTGAAATCGTCTACGTGGATGACGGCAGTTCGGATACCAGCTTTGATATCCTGAAAGAGATCTACGAGATGGATTCCCGGGTCAGGGTCATCCGGTTTAGGAAGAATTATGGGCAGACGGCCGCCCTGGCGGCGGGGTTCGATCATGCCACGGGAGACGTGGTGATTACGATGGACGCGGACCGGCAGAATGATCCGGCGGATATCCCCAGGCTCATCCAGGGTATCAACGAGGGCTACGACGTGGTCAGCGGGTGGCGGAAGGATCGGAAGGACCCGTTTGTAAACCGCCGGCTTCCCTCCATGATCGCCAACGGCCTGATCTCCATAATCACGGGGGTTCACCTCCACGATTACGGTTGCACCCTCAAGGCGTATCGCCGGGAGATCGTGACGAACATCCAGCTCTATGGGGAGATGCACCGCTTCATTCCGGCCATCGCGAGCTGGCTGGGGGTGTCCATCTCGGAGGTTCCCGTGAACCACCGCCCCCGAACGGCGGGAAAGTCCAAATACGGCATTTCCCGGACGGTTCGGGTCATCCTTGACCTCATCACCGTGAAGTTCCTCCTCAGCTTCTCCACGCGCCCTATCCAGTTCTTCGGGCTGCTGGGTGTGGTTTCGGGGGGCATGGGCTTTTGTATCGGGCTTTATCTCACGATCCTGAAATATTTCTACCGAGAGAGTATCGGCGGGCGCCCGCTCCTTATGCTGGCCGTGCTGTTGATCTTCATCGGTGTTCAGTTTGTGAGTATGGGGCTCCTGGGTGAATTGATGGCGAGGACCTACCACGAGACCCAGGGCAAGAGCATCTACTGGATTCGCGAGATCTGCGAGCGGAAAAAAGCCGAAACCTGAGAAACGGCAATTTTAACGGGAGAAACGATGGAATACAGAATCGAGGGAGACAACCTCCAGATCCTCCGGATCAACCTGGGGGAAGGAGAAGAGGTCTACGCCGAGGCCGGAAAGATGGTCTACAAGACCTTCAACATCAACATGGAAACCAAGATGCTCGGCGAGGGCCTGGGGGGCAAGCTCCTCGGCGCGCTGAAACGGAAGGTAGCGGGAGAATCCCTTTTCACCACCCATTTCACCTCTTCGAAGGGGGTTGGAGAGGTGGGGTTCGCGGGTGAGTTCCCCGGGAGGATCGAGGCCATCCGCGTTTCGGAGGACCGGAGATTTCTCGCCCAGCGGGACGCCTTCATCTGCGCGGAGATCGGGGTCGATTTTTCCATCGCCTTCCAGAAGAAGATCGGCGCGGGGCTGTTCGGCGGCGAGGGATTCATCCTTGAGAAATTCGGCGGTAACGGCCTCGTCTTCATCCACGCAGGCGGAGATTTCGTCACCTTCGAGTTGGAAAAAGGGCAGGGGATCCAGGTGGATACGGGTTGTATCGTGGGGTTTGACGAGACGGTGGACTACGACGTCCAGTTCGTGGGGGGCATCAAGACGGCCATCTTCGGCGGGGAGGGCCTTTTCCTCACCACCTTGAAGGGGCCGGGGAAGGTGATCCTCCAGACCCTGACCCTGTCGAAACTCCGCCGCGAGCTGGGAACCATGTCCGGACGAAGCGGGGGCGAGCATCACGCCGATGTCGGCGGCGGGCTTGGCAGCCTCGTGGGCAGCATCTTCGGAAGCGACGATTAACCCCCGCGCTTTTCCGATACCTGCCTGAACGATTCCATGAAGCCCTATGACCACCTCTACATCTACGAGATCGCGGGGGAAGTGGATGATATGTCCATCACCTCCCCCGACTACATCGGGTGCTGGAACGAGGACGGGAGTTCCTTCCTCTTCTTCCGCGCGGAACAGCGGGATCTGGTGGAGCGGGTCGTCTCTGGGGACGATTCCCTTGAGCTGGTGGACGCCTACGACATGGATTACGAGCAATGGCAAGGGGGGAAACTTGCCCCCTTCCGCGTGGGGCCGCTCTGGTTTCGCCCCTTCGCGGGAGACGTTTCCCCGCCAGAAGGCTGCCTGGAGATTCCCTTCGATCCCGGCGTGGTCTTCGGAACGGGTCTGCATCCCACGACCCTCGACTGCCTCCACCTGCTGGTCGATTTCTTCGCGAAAGAGACCCCGCGGAAGGTTCTCGACCTGGGCACCGGAACGGGGATCCTCGCCGTGGCCGCCGCACGCCTCGGGGCGCGGGAGGTCCTGGCGGTGGATATCAACCGCCTGTCGGTCAGCACGGCCCGGAGAAACGTGGAGCTAAACGACCTAACCGGAAACGTAACAGTGGTAGAGGGAGATGCCCGGGACGTCATCGATGAAGAGGCGGACTTGGTTTTCATGAACATCCATTTCAGCGTGCTGAACGCCATCACCGACGAAGCGGCCTTTTACAGGAAAAAATCCGTTATCCTCTCCGGGGTTCTCCGTAGTGATTACTATATCCTCCTGAAGAAACTCCTGAAACGAAGGCGCCTGGTAAAGGAGCGCCGAACGGGGCACTGGTTCTCCGCGTGGTTCGAGGCGTGAATTCCTCCGACCTTCTTGCTCCCATCAACATCGAGACGTGCCGGATTCCCAACCGGCTGTTTGCCGCCCCCATGGCGGGAATCAGCGACCTGCCCTTCCGGTCCATCTTGAAGTCCTTCGGCGCCGGTCTGACCTTCAGCGAGATGATCAGTGCGGAGGCCTTCGTCCGGGGGCACCAGAAGACACGGGGAATCCTCCGGCGCGCGAAAGGAGAAACCCCCTTCGCTGTCCAGATCTTCGGGGGAAACCCGGTAGCCATGGCCGAGACGGCCCGGCGTCTCGAGGCGGAGGGGCTGTGTGACTTGATCGATATCAACGCCGGCTGCCCGGTGAAGAAGGTGATGCGCGGCGGGGCGGGCGCCGCCCTTTTGGGAGATCGGGAGCGTTTTTTCGAAATCGTTAAGCGGGTCGTCCGGGCCGTCTCCCTGCCGGTGACCGTCAAGCTGCGTGCCTGTCGGACGCCCGGCGACCTGGACGGCCTGGAGGTGATTCCAGTGCTCTTTGATTTGGGTGCCAGAGGGGTGTTTCTCCACGCCCGCTGTGTTTCGTGGAACTTTACGCATCCGCCCGAATGGGCTTGGATCGAAAGGGCCGCGTGTCTGGGTCGTCCGCTCATCGGAAACGGCGGGATCTTCGCCCCGGAGGACGCCGTGGCCATGATATCGAGCACGGGCTGCGACGGGGTTATGATCGCCCGGGGATACCTTGGAAATCCGTGGATATTCAGACAGGTTTGCCAGCTCGTCGAAACAGGGAAGTGGACGCCGGTTTCCCTGGGGGAACGTTTTGAGACCATGCGGAGACACCTCGAGATGAGCTTAGATGTCTTCGGGGAACGGCAGGGTATCCTGCGGATGCGAAAGCACCTGAGCTGGTACGTGAAGGGGCTGGCAGGCAACGCCGGTTTCCGCCGGAGGATGAACAGCCTGACGCGAAGCGGTGAGGTCTTCTCGGAGATCGACAGGTATTTTGAGAGCTTGAAGGAAAGAGAACATTGACCTTTCAGCAAGGAGGAGATTGATGGACAAGACAAAACCCGCGTGGGTGGAAGGGCTCCTGCAATCGGCAGAGATCATCCACCTGGCGACCTTGAAGGAGGACGGCGCGCCCATCCTGCGTCCCGTCAACTTCCTCTACGAGGACGGGAAAATCTATATCCACACGGGGCCGGAAAGCGGCAAGATCGCCCAGATCCTGCGGGATTCAAGGGTCTGCCTGGAAATCGAGCAGGCCCTGAAATATATCCCCGCCTCGGGAAGGCCCTGTTCCGCCACTTACAGCTGCCGCAGCGTCGTGGTGGAGGGGACCGCCCGTCTCGTTCCGGGGGAAGGAAGAAAACAGGCGATTCTCCGGGGAATGATGGAGAAATACCAGCCGGAGGGCGGTTACCGTCCCGTGACCCTCGCGGACACGGAGATTGTTGCGATCATCGAGGTGGAGATTCAGCGCCTCTCCTGGTTCGATCACCTGAGGGATTGATTTCCCCGCCAGCCTGGCGAGAATAACCGTTTTTACCATCCCCCACGGGTCTCAAGCGCCCCTGTCACCCCGGCCCTAAGCATCCCCGAATGTTCCTGTTTCCACCGAACTTTATTCCTTGACAACGGTTGAATCATACTTATCTTATACGCGAGCAAAATCAGCGTGAGGGGATAAGTGGAGCAACTTTCAAAAAGGGAACAGGAAATCCTGCGGCTCGTGGTAAACGAGTACATTCAAACGGCCGAGGCCGTTGGGTCCCGAACCCTGTCCAAGAAGACGGGGATCGGGCTCAGCCCTGCCACGATCCGCAACATCATGCGGGATCTTGAAGATCTGGGATATCTCCGCCAACCTCACGTGTCCGCCGGACGCGTCCCCACGGAGCGTGGCTTCCGCTACTACGTGGACAGCATCATCAACGTGCGCGATATCTCCCCCGAGGAGCGACAAATGATCGAACGGCACCTCAAAGAGGGGAAGCAAGAGATCCCCCGGCTCCTCCAGGAGGTCTCCAAGACCCTATCCGCCCTTTCCCACTACGCGGGGCTCATCATGGCACCGAAACTGGAGACGATCCGGTTGAAACATATCGATTTCGTCAAGCTGCGGGAAGACCAGATCCTTGTGGTCTTGATTTCCTACACGGGGATCGTCCAGAACTGGCTGATCGAGGATGAATTCAGTCTGGACAACAATGATCTGACGCGCATGTCCAATTACCTGAATGCGATTATCGAGGGTCATACTCTCCATGAGATCCGGGAAGACATTCTGGCGCAGATGGAAGAGGAAAAGGCCCGTTACGACGAGATGATGAAACGCGCCTTGGCCCTGGGGAAGGCGGTCATCGAGAGCACCTTCGACAGGGTGGTGGACCGGGATGTGATTATCGAAGGCAAGGCCAACATATTCGATGAGCCGGAATTCGAGGACATCGAAAAGATGAAGGCCATCTTCAAGGCCTTCGAGGAAAAGAGCAAGTTGGTGAAACTCCTCGACAAGAGCCTGACGGCGCGGGGGGTCCAGATATATATCGGCAGCGAGAGCCAGCTGGAGGATTTTCAGGATTTGAGCCTGATCACGGCAACCTATACCAACGGGTCATCCGTCCTTGGAACCCTCGGCGTTCTGGGGCCGACGCGGATGAACTACTCCAAGGTGATTCCTGTGGTGGATTACACGGCGGAACTGGTCAGCGAGATACTGAGAAGGATGTAAAAAAGGAGAGAGGTCGAATGAGCAAGAACGCGAAGGAGAAAAACAAGGGAAAGACCATCGAGGTGGAATTCCCTGAAACCGAAAAAAAACTGAAGGAAGTGAAAAAGGAAGAAAAACCCCGGAAGGGAGAAGAAAAACCCTCCCCGAAGGGCGAGGAAAAGGACTGGGAAAGGGAATATAATGAACTCTACGACAAGTATGTGCGCCTGCACGCGGAGTTCGAAAACTTCAAACGGCGCATGACGAAGGACAAGCAGGAGGCCATCCGGTTTGCCAACCAGGAGTTGATCCGTCAGATTTTGCCCTTCGTGGACAACCTGGAACGTTCCCTTCAGCATGCCGACGAATCGAAGAATATCGACGCCCTGAAAGAAGGAATCGAGATGACCATCCGAGATTTTCTCAAGGCCCTTGAGAAGTCCGGGCTGGAGGCGATTCCCGCCGCGGGGGAGCCGTTCGATCCGAACGTCCACGAGGCGATTATGCAGGAGGAGCGGAGCGATATGGAACCCAACACCGTGGTCCAGGAGCTGCAGAAGGGATACAAGCTGCACGGGCGCGTGATCCGGCCCGCGACGGTGACCGTATCGAAAAAAAAGGATTCATAAGGAATTAAAACGAAAAAGGAGGAAAAAATGGGAAAAGTTATTGGAATCGACTTGGGGACCACCAATTCTTGCGTGGCCATTCTTGAAGGAGGGGAGCCCAAGGTTTTGACCAACGCGGAAGGGGCCCGGACGACACCTTCCGTTGTCGCATTCACGGAGAAGGGGGAACGCTTGGTGGGTCAGGTGGCGAAGCGCCAGGCCATCACCAACCCGGAAAACACCATCTTCGCCATCAAGCGGTTGATCGGCCGGAAATACGAAGATCCGGAGGTCCAGAAGGACATCAAGATCCTTCCCTACAAAATCGTAAAGGCCCCCAACGGGGACGCCTGGGTTCACGTGCGGGGGAAGGACTACAGCCCCCAGGAGATCTCCAGCATGGTCCTGCAGAAGATGAAACAGACGGCGGAGGACTATCTGGGCGAAAAGGTGACGGAGGCGATTATCACCGTTCCCGCCTACTTCAACGACAGTCAGCGCCAGGCCACCAAGGATGCCGGCAAGATCGCGGGCCTGGATGTCAAGCGCATCATCAACGAGCCGACGGCGGCGTCCCTCGCATACGGCCTGGATAAGAAGAAGGATGAGAAGATCGCCGTCTTCGACCTGGGCGGCGGGACGTTCGATATCTCCATCCTCGAGATCGGCGACGGTGTCTTCGAGGTAAAATCCACCAACGGGGACACCCACCTGGGGGGCGAGGACTTCGACCTGCGGATCATGGACTACCTGGCCGACGAGTTCAAGAAGGACCAGGGAATCGACCTTAGGAACGACCGGATGGCCCTTCAGCGGTTGAAAGAGGCCGCAGAAAAGGCCAAGGTGGAGCTCTCTTCCACCATGGAGACGGACATCAACCTGCCGTTTATCACGGCGGACGCTAGCGGACCCAAACACCTGAACATCAAACTGACCCGGGCGAAACTGGAAAAACTGGTGGAAGACCTGGTGAACAAGGTGGAGGAACCCTGCCGAATCGCCCTGAAGGACGCGGGTCTCACATCCCAGGACATCAACGAGGTCATCCTGGTCGGCGGCATGACGAGGATGCCCCTCGTGCAGCAGAAGGTCAAGGAGATCTTCGGGAAGGAACCCAACAAGAGCGTGAACCCGGACGAGGTGGTGGCCATCGGCGCCGCCATCCAGGCAGGGGTCCTTTCAGGAGACGTGAAGGATGTCCTGCTTCTCGACGTGACGCCTTTGTCCCTCGGTATTGAGACGCTGGGCGGCGTGATGACGAAGCTGATCGAGAAGAACACAACCATCCCCACGCGGAAAAGCCAGATATTCTCCACCGCGGCGGATAACCAGACGGCCGTGACGATTCACGTCCTGCAAGGTGAACGCGAGATGGCAAGGGACAACAAGACCCTCGGCCGTTTCGAGCTGGTGGGGATCCCGCCGGCACCCCGCGGCGTGCCGCAGATCGAGGTGACCTTCGACATCGACGCCAACGGCATCGTCCACGTGTCGGCGAAGGACCTGGCGACGGGTAAGGAGCAGTCCATCAAGATCACGGCGTCCAGCGGTCTTTCCAAGGAAGAGGTGGATCAGATGATCCGCGACGCCGAGATGCACGCCGAGGAAGACCGGAAGAAGAAAGAGATGATCGAGGCGAGGAATCAGTTGGACAGCCTTATTTACACCACGGAAAAGACCTTGAACGAGAATAAGGACGCCCTGGACGAGGCCTCCAAATCCAACCTGGAGTCCGCCATCGAAAAGGCCAAGAAGGCGATGGAATCCGACAACATCGACGAGATAAAGAACGCCACCCAAGAGCTGACTACCGCGTCCCATAAGCTGGCCGAGGTGATGTATGCCAAGGCCTCGCAGCAGCAGGCGGGACAGCAGGGAGCCGCCGGGACGGGTGACGCCGGCGCGGCTGGGACCGCTCAGGGCGGCGCCGCGGGTTCGTCCGACGGCGGCGATGACGTGGTCGACGCGGACTTCGAGGAAGTCAAGTAGCGTTTTTTCGACTTAAACCAACAGAGGAGAGGGCCATTGCCCTCTCCTCTTTCTTTTTTGATTATTCTGCGTTTTTACACGGGTTCCTCAAAGGTCGCCGTGGCGGCGATGCCGATTTCGCGCAACTCATCAATGATTGCCGAGGTGTCCTTCTGATCGATCTTAATGGCGATCAGGCTTTCTCCTTCAGGAATTCCCCGCCGGGTGGTGGCGACGCTGATGATGTTGGCGTTGTGGCGGGAAATGATGTGCGTGACATTGGCGAGGGCGCCCGGTTTGTCTTCCAGGGTCAGAACAATCTTGGATCCCCGGATGTTTCCTCCCACGACCTCGATGAAGGCGTCGAAGAGGTCGGATTCCGTGATGATGCCGACGAGGGCCCCTTCGTCCAGCACGGGAAGGGAGGCGATTTTATATTTCCGCATGAGCTTGGCGGCGATTTCGATGGGGGTGCCGGGAGAGACGGTCAGGGGATGCTTGGTCATCACCTCTGACACAATCATGCGGGAGAGGAGGTAGTTCAGTTCGTGGATGGAATGCTTGGAAAGATCCGGCGGTGACGCCTCAAGAATGTCCGTCTTGCTGACGATCCCGATAAGGCACTCCCCGTCCAGGACAGGCAGCCTCCGGATATTGTGGTCCTCCATGATCTTTTTCGCGTCGTAGATATTGGTGTACTTGGTGACCGTGATGGGACTTTTCGTCATGTAAGTCGCAACGTTCATGTTCTCATCCTTTTTTTAGGTTGGGGTTCTTATAAAAGTTTACTATAAACCCCGGCTTTGTCAATTATCCCAAGAACGGGAACAGAAAAAATGTTTTTGGGCGGCCGACGCGGGAAAGCGTTCTACCGGGAAGGAGATTTCTCCCGTGCCATGAAGATATAACGGGTTCCAAGGACAAGGAGGAGAAGGAACAGCCACAGGAAGTTGATGTCATGGGGCCCGGGAGGGGGATGCCCGGAGGAAACGGTGCCGCACCCGCTGCCGCCCCCGGAATCGTCCGAGTCGGAGGAACCGGCCGGGTAGACGGAGGCCAAGCCGGCCATATCGTCGGGATCCAAGGTTCGTTTTTTTGTCTCCCCGTAGTCGATATACCCGTACATGGTCTTTTCCTTGTCCGCGTCGCTGTATAGGTCGTCCAGGCAGCAGAAGTGGCCGATCTCGTGGGTAGCGGCGTTCTGGACATCCATCTTTCCTGGGGCGCCGTCGGTGCTCCAGGGATAAGAACTGTTCAGGACGATGTCCGCGTCGAGGATGACCCCTTCGTCCACCGTGTAGTAGATGTAGGTTTGACCTACAACGTCACTGCCCGAAACTTTATTTTTTGTAATGATATTATTCACCCCGTCGTAGGCCGGTTTCCGAGTCCCCGTGGTGCCGGCGTAGCGGAAGGTAATACTTGCGCTGGGCACGGCCTGCCAGGTATTGAAGGCGTTCTGAATCGCCTGGATGAAAACGTCGGCGTTGATGGGAGGCGCGTTGGTGATTCTGTACTCCACGGGGATCTTGTCCGGGGTCCAGTGGAGGGGATTCCCGTATTCCGCGGTTTCCAGTTTATAGGCGCGGCTGCTTGCCGCGTAAGAAAACAGCATGAAAAGGGAAATGAAAATAACCCCGGCCGATTTCAAGGTTATCTTCCTCATCGCCTGAACTCCTGGAGGGTCGCAATGAATGTGTTCAATGGCATCCCCGTTCCAACCGGCGGCATGACCCGAGAGGACTCCACTCGGAGCCCAGGCGGCGGAAGGTGGATCGCCTCCGCTGGCACCACGACCTCGCCGTTTGTCCCGGGAAAGACGAAAAAGACGCCCTTCTGCTGGTTGACAACGGTGAAATCCTTGCCGGTTCTCTTTAGAAAGAGTATGGATTTTTGCCCCACGGGAAGCCTGACACCGTGGGAGACCACCAGGCCGATTTTCCCCACGACCCCTCCGTCATAAACCACGTTGATGGTTTTCGTCTCGATCCTGCCCGCGATGACTTGCCTGACTTGGAGGGTGGCTCGGGTGCGGATGACCTTTTCCTCCCAGTAGGAGACCTTTTTCGCGGGGAGGATCACGGCGATGGCATCGGCCTTCAAGGCGAGGACTTCCAGGGATTCCGCGCGCAGAGGAAGGGTGACGAAACAAAAAAGGAGGGCGAGGCACGCGCAGAGAATGTCCTTATTCCTCCCTTCTCCTTCGTTGCCGGCGGGAATGACGAGTCTCATGGGTTCTATTCCCCCTTTGCGGCCTTCAGGCGGCCGACGATCATCTCTCCCATGACAACCACATCCTCGAGAGGGAGATAGTGGTGGATGGAGGCGTCGAAAAGCATCTTCCCAGAGGGCGGGAACTCCTCGTCCCCCGCCCAGAGAACGAGGGTGACGGGAACCTTCGGAAAGATCTGGAAGGTGTAGGCGGCGTCCCCCAGAAGCGCCTGGGTTCCGTTGAGGCTCTCGGCGGCCCTTTTGAATCCCTCCAGGTCCTGGCCAAAGGCGTTCAAAAACGGCAAAATCACGCGGCGGCGGAAAACACCTGCATAGGTCATTCCCCCGGGGATCTCCCCGTAGGTGACGAATTTTTTCGCCGGAGGAACCCCGTCCGCCTCGAGAATATAGTGGAGAATGACGCCCTTCGTGACCAGGGAGATGACCGATTCATCGGAGGAAGAAAAGTCGCAGGTCGCGGGATCGATCCGGTAGGCTTTCCCGAAAAAGGTGATCTCGATG
>JALSPC010000058.1 GCA_026986155.1 bacterium | reverse complement strand
CCTTCCGATGGTGGGCGATGAGGGCGGAAAGGATGTTTTCCATGACCGTCATGCCGTTGAAGATGTTCGTAATCTGGAAGGAGCGGCCGATTCCTATCCGGGCGATACGGTGGGGGGGAAACCCCGCGATGTCCCGCCCCTCGAAGAGGATTTTCCCGGAAGAAGGGGGAAACTTCCCCGAAAGCATGTTGTAGAAGGTCGTCTTTCCCGCCCCGTTTGGCCCGATGAGGGAAGTCAGCTCCTTTCGCCGCACCGAGAGCGTCACGCCGGACACCGCCTGAAAATCCCCGAAGTTCTTCGTCAGGTTCCTGACCTCAAGAATGACGCTCACGCCTTGTCTCCTCCGGATCCCTTGAACCTCTTCCCCCGTCGTCTCGCCAGGAGGGTGCCCAGAACCCCTTCCGGGAAAAAGATGACCAGGGGAATCAGGATACCTCCCAGAAAGATCATCCAGATGTCGGTGAACTGGGTAATGACATGCTCGATCACAAAGAAGAGAACCGCGCCCACAACGGGGCCGAAGAAGACGTGCGCACCGCCCAGGACGGTCATAAGAACGGGTTCGGCCGAGGCGGTCCAGTGGAGCATGGAGGGGGAAGCCATGCGGTCGAACACGGCGAACAATCCCCCGGCGATTCCCGCGAAAAGGCCGGAAACGACGAAACTCGCCAGCCGGTAGGCCCGAATGTTGATGCCCGTGAAAGCGGTTCGTTCCTTGTTCTCCCGGATGGACATGAGGATGAGGCCGAAAGAGGAGGCCACGATTCTCGACAAAACGAGGATCGTCACGATGAAGAAGAAGGCCACGATGAAGTAGAAGGCTCGGGGAGAACTCACGTCCACCTGGAATCCCCCTATCCCGAGAGGAGGCAGCACGAGTCCCGTCAGACCGTCACTCCCTCCCGTCACCGAGCGCCATTGGTGGACGAGGGTGTAAAACATCATGCCAAACCCGAGGGTCAGGATCGCGAAATAGATCTCGTCAAGCCGCACGGAGAAGTACCCCACCACGACCGCCGCCAGGCCAGCCGCCAGGGTTCCCAGGAGGAGCGCAAGCGGCAGGGAGGGAAACCCGTGGATAAGGAGGAAGGCGGCCATGTATCCCCCCACCCCGAAAAAGGCGGCGTGCCCGAAAGAAAGGAGCCCCGTGTAACCAAAGAGGAGATTGAAGCTCAAGGCGAAGATCCCCATGATCATGATCTCGGTCACGAACATGGTGAAATAGGTCCCCACCACGAAGGGGAGGACGACGAGAACCGCGAGCGCCGCAGCCACAAGGCCGACCGAACGTTTCGTTACGCCCCCGTTCACCTCACGACTCCTTGGAGAGAAGCCCGCGGGGCTTTGTCAGGAGGATGATGGCCAGGAGAATGTAGGGCAGGGCCATGGTCGCCTTGGGAAGATACTGGGCCCCGTAGGCATTGATGAGCCCGAGAATCATGGCGCCAAGGAAGGCACCGGGGAAACTCCCCAACCCGCCGATGACCACCACGATGAAGGACTCGATGATGATCTTTTCCCCCATGGAAGGACCGATGGCTCTCAGCGGCGCCGCCAGGGTGCCTCCCACGCCGGCAAGCCACGCGCCGAACATGAAGACCCCGGTGAAGAGGCGGTTCACGTCGATTCCGATCCCCGCTGCCATCTCCCGATCCATAGAGGCCGCCCGGATCTTCTTGCCCCAGAGGGTAAGACGGAAAAAGCCCCAGAGCCCCAGCCCGATCATGGGGCCGATGAAAAGGATAAAGAGGCTGTAAACGGGATAGGTGAATCCGGCGAGACGCACGACCCCGCCCAGGAAGGCGGGGGGATCCACGATGTGGTAGCCGCTGCCCCAGATGAGCCGGACGGCGTCATCCAGAACGAGCAGGACCCCAAAGGTCAGAAGGAGTTGGAAAGACACATCCCGCCCGTAAACGGGACGCAGAAGCGTTCCCTCGATAACGCCCCCGATAAGCGCCACAAAAAGTGGCGCGAGGAGCAAGGCCCCCAGAAAATTATGGGACAGGGACACGAACTGGAAACAGAAGTAGGCCCCCAGCATGTAGAGGGAACCGTGGGCGAAGTTCAACACTCCCAGGACCCCGAAGATGATGGTCAGTCCGATGGAGATGAGGAAGAGGAGCATTCCCAGCGAAACGCCGTTGAGAAAGTTCATGAAAAATAGGCTCATGCGAACCCCGTCCCCCCACGTTGTCTTAAGACAGAAGGAGGGGGAGATGGTTCTCCCCCTCCTTGTTGGTTTGGCCGGTTAACGCTTGCACCCGGTCTCAGAGACCTTCGGCGTGATCTCCGCGCCCTTAAAGGTCACGATGGGTTTGAGAATGCGTATGGGATACTTGGGATCCGCCGCCGTCTTCCCCCAGCTCACGTCCAGCAGGGCCTGGTGATCCCCCGCGCGGATCGTGATCTTCCCCACGGGCACCTCCACGGTAAGGCCTTCCAGGGCCTTCACGATGGCTTCCTTGTCCACCTTGCCCGCCTTCTCGATGGCCGCCTTCAGAACGTAGGCCGCGGCGTAGGCGTTCTGGGCGTTGTAGCTGGGATAGACATGGTATTTCCTCTTATAGGCCTTGATAAACTTCTTGTTGACGGGCGAATTGTTCGCCAGGAACCAGTAGCGGGTTCCTACCCAGATCCCCGTGGGCATCTGGTTCTTCAGGGCGTAGAGGACCTCGGTGGCGGCGCCCAGGGTCATCAGGACCTTGAACTTGGCCTTGAAAAATCCCAACTTGTTCGCCTGGCGGACGAAGTTGATGAGATCACCCGACCAGAGGGAGATGATAACCCCGTCCGGCTTGGCGTTCATGATGGTGGTGATGTAGGGTGTGTAATCCTCGGTGGCGATCTTCGGGAAGGCCGTCGTGGTCATGAAGGTCGCGTTGGGATTGAGCTTCTTGAGATACTTCTGGAAATATTCCCAGGTCTGGTGCCCGAAGGCGTAGTCGGGACCGATGGTCGTCCACTTCTTCGCCCCCGTCTTGGCGGCGATCCGCGCGGCCACCTGCACGTTCTGGCTCAGATTGGCGCTGACGCGGAAGGCGTACTTGTTGCATTTCTTCCCCGTCACATCCGGCGTGGCGGCGTGAGTAATAATCAGGGGGGTCTTGAGTTCCTTCAGCACGGGAACGACGCTCAGGGCCACCCCGCTGGAGTCGAGGCCGATGAGGGCGTCCACCTTCTTCTCGTAAACCAGTTTACGGAAGGCGCGCAAGGCCACCGGCGGCTTCGCCCGGGAATCTTCGAAGGTTACCTTGAAGGGACGACCAAGCACGCCCCCTGCCTTGTTGATCTCTTGGACGGCGAGATTCAGGCCGTTCTTTGCGAACTTCCCGTATGTCGCGGCAAACCCGGACATGATGTAAACAGAGCCAATCCTGATGGGCCTCTTGGCCTGCGCGACCCCGCCCAGGGTCAAAACGAGCGCGACGGCGAAAAAGATTCCCATCACCAGGCTTTTGCCGACAATTCTCTTTCCTTTCATCATCCATCCCTCCTTGGTTAGGGGTTAAAACCTCGGTGGCGGGGAGTATCCTTCTTCAAAAATCCGTGCGTTTCTCCCCTCTCACCCACTTGCCTTTAATCTATAATCTCATTCTATTGCTACTAAATATCACTATACAAAATTCGACGTCAAGGGCGATCCTTTCCGAGCCACGATTCCGTCAAGGTTTCCAGATACCAATACCAATCAAGCGAAGTACCTTATCCTCTATTCTGGCACAGTATCTTCTAGCGTTTGTATGTAATCGGCTCCAACCAACCGCGGCAAAAATATTGCCAAATTCCTTAGGAAGGCCATGTGTCTTCTCATTCGAAGCACGACAGAAAATACCTATCAACCCCAGATTAATGGCGACACTTCATTATCTCGCGCACCCTCGGCAACTCATCCCTTTCCTCAAGATGCACTTCCGACCACCGCCCCTGCAGAAAAATCTCATTTTCTCATGCGCAACTGAGTTTGACGGTGACCTGGCGTTCAACCCGATTTCATTGACTTTGAAAATAAAATCTGTCATTCTTTGTCATGGAAGTGTGTAGGTCACTGGTGGGCCTCCTGGACTTCAAATCCAGTGGTCCCGTGAAGAGCGGGACGGCGGGTTCGATTCCCGTACACTTCCGCCAACCCATTGTTTTTTTAAGGGGGATACCATGATTGGTGGAATCGGCATTACGGAACTGGTGATCATCCTGGTGATTGTCATCATCATCTTCGGGGCCAAGAGACTGCCCGAGCTGGGAAGCGGGGTGGGAAAGGCCATCAAGAACTTCAAGAAGGCCACCACGGGTCAGGACGAGATCGACGTGACGCCCAAGGTGGACAAGAAGGAGTCCTCGGAGGAAAAGCCGGGAGAGAAGGAATAAATTTCGCTGGCTGCAGGATATCTTGGAAAACAGGAAATATCATAAAACGCTCATTGGAATGGGCTCAAACGTTGGCGATCGTGTGGGCATTTGCTGTGCGGCAATCGAAAGGCTCAGGTGTCATCTGGATGTCGCGGACGTCAGGGTTTCCCCTTTTTTCGAGACCGAACCGTATGGCGTGACGGATCAGCCCCCGTTTATTAATCTTACCGTTGAAATGGCCACAACCCAGTCCCCCCACACCCTATTGAAAACCCTGAAAAACATGGAAAATGACCTGGGACGGGTTTACCGATACCGGTGGGGACCCCGCGAGATCGACCTGGACATCCTGCTCTACGATGACAGGGTCATCTCCTCGGATACTCTGAAAGTACCCCATCCCGAGATGCACAAGCGGGCCTTCGTCCTCGTCCCCGCGTGCGAAATTTGCCCCGAATGGGAACACCCGGTCTTAAAGAAGACACTGTCTCAGCTCCTGTCCGGACTTTCGCGTGAAGGCGTGTCACGTTACGAGGGGACGGTCCCGTGCGTTTGATTATTTACGCCATTCTGGCGTTCATCATCTATTACCTGGTCAGGGGATTCTCAAAGGAATCCCCCAAGCGGCCGGATCCCCCGCCGTTTGAGGGAAATACGTCATCAGGAAAGGAACTGAAACGGGATCCCGTTTGCGGAACCTACATCCCGGAAGACACCCCCTACCGGCTGAAATACAAGGGGCAACCGCACTATTTCTGCAGCGAGGAATGCCTGAAAACCTTTCAAAAACAGATAGCGGAGAAAAAAGAGTAAGATTTGTAAAGGAATTTCCAATCCCCGAGGGAGGAAGCGCATGAAGTTTTTTATCGACACGGCAAACATCGAAGAGATCAAGAAAGCCGCCAGCATGGGACTCGTGGACGGCGTGACGACCAACCCGACGCTGGTTTCGAAGGAAAACCGCCCGTTTTTGGAGGTCATAAAAGAGATATGCGAGGCGGTGGACGGCCCCGTGAGCGTGGAGGCGGTCTCCATGACGGCGAAAGAGATGATCCCGGAGGCGCGGAAACTGGCGGAGATCCATCCCAACGTGGTGGTCAAGATTCCCATGACCATGGAGGGTATGGTGGCCGTTCGACAACTGGAACGCGAGGGCATTCGGACCAACGTGACGCTTGTCTTTTCGCCCAACCAGGCCCTGCTGGCCATGAAGGCGGGGGCCTCATTCATCAGCCCCTTCGTGGGGCGCCTGGACGACGTGGCCCACGAGGGAATGGATATCGTGGCGGACTGCCTGGAGATCATCGAAAATTACGGCTTTAGTTCGGAAATCATCGTGGCAAGTATCCGTCACCCCTTGCACGTCCTGGAAGCGGCCCGGATGGGAGCCCATATCGCCACCATCCCCTTCAAGGTAATGGAACAGCTTGCCAAGCACCCCCTCACCGACGTGGGCATCGAGCGGTTCCTGAAAGACTGGGAGAAGGTTCCAAAATAGAATGGGAGACGTCCATAGATATAACTAACTCTGTTTCGCTGATGGTTCTTAGCTGATGGCAATAAAGGCTGGAGGGCGAATAAAACATAGGACTGAGGACTGAGCAAAAAGAAGTTCAAGGTTCACAGTGACGATAAAAATGCGGGAAAACCGGTTTCGCGCAACGGCCGAAGCCGCAAAGGACTGAAAACGGTGACACAACCCCCAAGGATGTTATTTCGGATTTTATCCTTCCATCTAAAAAAATGCCGATCTTCGAGGATATAAGGCTCGATGGAAACTGGAAGGCGGGGTGGGCGATCGAGCTGCACACGCTGAAAAGCGTTCCCACCGGTTCCGGGTATTTCGACACAACCTACACCGAGACCGGCGAGGCCCTCAACCGGCTGAAGTATCATGGCGACCGTTCGCAGATCTCCGTTTTGGCGAATAAGGCCGCCGATTTCATGGAGACGCGGCTCGTGACGCCTTATCTCGATGTGATTCTTCCGGTTCCGCCCTCTAACGAGGACCGTCCCTTCCAGCCCGTTTACGAAATAGCGAGGCTGCTGGGCGCCCGCCTCGAGGTGCCGGTGGACCTTGATTATATCCGGAAGGCCAAGGGGACGCGCGAGTTGAAATCCATCACGGACAAGGCGGAGAGGACAAGGATCCTGAAAGGCGCCTTCCATGTCAGGGACCTCGGTTACCGGGACAAGAAGGTCCTGCTTTTCGACGACCTGTATCGGTCCGGGGCAACCTTGAAGGCTGTGACGAACGTTCTCTACCAGCAAGGCAAGGCGCGGGATGTCTACGTCCTGGCGCTGACAAAGACGAGGTCGAAGAAATGAAGGTTTTCGTCTCGGGCTCTATCGCCGTCAAAAGCCTTCCCCCGGAGGTTCGCCGGAGACTCGACGCCCTCATCGCGCAAGAGGCCCGTATCCTCGTGGGGGACGCCCCCGGCGTGGACGCGCTGGTGCAGCGATACTGCGCCGCGAGGGATTACACCCACGTGGAGGTTTTCACCATCTCGGAACCTCCCAGGACGATCGCGTCGGAGAGGTTCGCCGTCAGAAAAATCGAGGTTCCCGACGCGGTAAAGAGGGCGCGAGAGAGGCAGGCGTTCAAGGACCGGGCCATGACGCGGGCGTGCGATGCGAGTTTCGTTGTCTGGGACGGGAAAAGCAAGGGGAGTTTCGCGAACATCACCCGCGCCTTCGACGCGGGCAAGAGGGTGACCGTTTACCTGGTCCCTGAGGAACGTTTCCTGAGCCCCGATGAGATAGACAAGGAAACCATAGAAAGCATCTTCCGCGCCTATCACGGCTACACCGCCTCGGAGGTTATCGCGGTCCTTGCCCGCAAGGGGAACAACAGGTTCAAGCGCCCCCGGGACTTAACCCGATACCTGCTTGCCCGCGGCGTCGTCACGGAGGAAGACGGGGTCCTGGCGCCCGCGCCGGGTTCTTCTCATCTTTTCCTCGCGGAAAGATACAGGGGAAAAAGGTCGGGGATACGCTATGCCAACGCGTTCCTCGCGTGGATAGAACGTACCCCGGAAGAAGGGGATAAAAATTCTTCGGGCACCAAGACGGTTCAGCAGCACCTGTTCCACAAGATGCAAGAACAACATGACGGCAAGTGAGGTATAGGGCCCCCGTTTTCCACAGGGGCAAAATCCCGCGTGTTTTACGGATTTCACCGTTTCCATTTGACTTTGTCGAAAGCGTCTGCAAATTAGTATAAACGTCGAACGAGAAATACCGCGCTTTAAGCGCGATGGGAGAAGTAACGGAATGCGGGACCTGGTTTGTTATTGCTTTGGATTTTCCGCGGAAGATATCGTTAGGGATGTCCGCGAGAACGGCCGCTCCACGATTCTCGAGAAGATCGCGGCCGCGAAGAGAGAGGGCGGCTGTCGTTGTGGAGAACTCAACCCCAAGGGCGGGTGATGCCTGCCCCATGTCCGCCGTGTCGCGGACCAGGCCTTGAGGGGTTGATGGATGGCCGCGCTGCTCTTTACCCGCTCGCGCGATAGCGAGCCTTTTCGGGGTATTGTTCCCGCGGGGGTCGAAATTTCAGAACCGGATGAAAAACCGTGACAGGGGTATCAGCGCAGAACGGAGACCTCTCCGACGAGCAGTTGGTCCAGCGCAGTCTGGGGGATCCCGACGCCTTTTTCTACCTCATGAAGCGCTACGAGGGGAAGTTGTTGCGTTATATCGAGCGGATCTCCAACGTGACCCGGGACGAGGCGGAAGACCTTTTGCAGACTATCTTTTTGAAGGCGTATCGCAACTTGAACGCGTTCGACCGGGAACTGAAATTCAGCAACTGGATTTTTCGTATCGCGCATAATACGGTTCTCAATCATATAAGAAAGAAGAAGGTCCGTTCCGCCGTATGGGTTCACTGGGATGACAGCGACACGCCCCCTTCTTCGCGGGGAGATTTCAACGAAGATGCGACACCGGAAACGGACATGGCGGCGCGGGAGTCCCGGGAGGGCCTGGCCATGGCCCTGTCGGACCTTCCCGCCAAATACCGGGAGGTGCTTGTCCTGCGCTATTTCGAGGGTAAAAGTTACGAAGAGATCGGGGACATCTTGATGAAACCGGGAGGAACGGTGGCAACCATGATCAACCGCGCCAAGAAACGATTGAAAAAGATAGCCCCTCTCTACGGGCTGGGGGAGGCGGACGGGATATGAAAGATATCAGCCGGGAAGTGCTCAAAAAGATTAAAGAGGAGCGGGTGACGCCGGTCCCACGCTGGCATTTCGTCTTCCGCCGCTCGTTTCTCGTTTTTTTGTTCGTGATCTCCATCGTCGTGGGGGGATTGGGAAGCAGCGTTGTCATCTTTCAGGTGGCCCACGCCGACTGGGATCTCTACCAGCACTTGAGACACAGCCTTTTCGAGTTCAGCATCCTCGTGATTCCCTACTTCTGGCTGGTTTTTATGGTGGGGTTCGCCTTTTTCGCCGCCTTCTTCTTCAGGCGAACGGGGAAGGGATACCGTTACCGGACCTCGATTCTCGTGTTGCTGAGTGTTATCGTCTCACTCGCCTTGGGGTTCGCCCTGGACCGGGGCGGGTTCTCTGCGCGTTTCGAGACGATTTTCCAGGCGCATGTCCCGTTTTACCAGAGAATGCAGCAATACCGGAGGCGGATTTGCGTCTGTCCGGAACATGGTCTCATCTCCGGCGAGATTGTCGGTATCCCGAAAGACGGCGAGATGCGTCTAAGGGATTTCAAGGGAAATACCTGGCGCGTCATGACGGGTGGCGCCACCTGGCGCGGGCGGAGGAAGGCGGCGCAAGGGCTTTTTGTCAAGGTCATTGGTAAAAAAACCGGTAAGGGCCGTTTCCAGGCCCGGGAAATCAGGCCTTGGCGCGGCATGGGAATGGGCGGCTGCGGCCCCGGCGCCTGGGGGAAACATCAAGGGCGGGGGATGCCCTGCTGCCCGGCCGGCGGGATGCGGTCCTCGCCGTGATTCCTGGGGACTGAAATCATTGGAGCGCGCGGGAAATCTCCCGGGAGAAATCTCTCCCGGGAATTTTTTTGGGGAAAAGTGAAAGAAAAAGGCGCGCCGCGTGTATTAAAGGGTAGAAAGGGAAAAAATAATAAACACGATAACGAACAGGAGGAGAAAATGAAGGCCTTAAGAATTTTGATGATCTTGACGATGGTAGCGGTTTTTTCAATGGTTTTCGTGGGCGCTGGAATGGCGGACATGTCATGGGGAAATGGATCCATGCGTGGGCCGGAATACGAGCACTCATCGGGCCCCACGATCCCCGCGCCCGGGTATCAGAACGGGCCTCACGGGCCCACGCCCGAGCCTCATCCTGGCCCCCAGGGACCCGCTCCCGGACAGCCGGGGCCAGGAGATGCGCACCAGGCGTTCATGAACACGATGCTCCAGATGCCGTATCAACCCATCAATGACGTGGAACTGGCCGGCATGATGCGGATACGGGAAGAAGAAAAACTGGCGCACGATGTCTACCAGTTTCTCGCCAATCATTGGAACAACCCCACCTTCGCGAACATGGCCCAGGCGGAACAGACCCACATGGAAACCATGCTGGCGCTCATGGGGAAATACGGCATTCCGGACCCGGTCCCGGGAAATATTCCCGGTAAGTTTTCCGACCCGGAATTCCAGAACCTCTACCACGAATTGACCACACGGGGGATGGCATCTTTTGAAAACGCCTTGGAAGTGGGGGCGAGGGTCGAGGACATGAACATCCATGACCTCAATGCCATGACGGCCATGACGGATAACGCGGATATCCGATTCGTTTACCAGAACCACATGGCGAGTTCCGTGGGCCAGATGAGGATGCTGACGGGTTTCATGGGCAGTTACGGACATACCTATTCCCCTCAGTACATGTCGCAGGAAGCGTATGACCAGATGATGATGGGAATGTAGGTCAACCACAACCATTTAACAGGAAGGAGAAACAGTTATGAAAAAAACAGTCATCGCAATCAGCTTGGCGGTATTCGTCCTGATGGCCTTTCAGGTCATGGCACACACACCGGCGGGACAGGGACAAGTCACCGCTACGCCGAGTCAATCCCTCACCCGGGAACAGTCAACCAAAATCGACGCGTTGAGACAAAAATTCATGCGGGACACCCTTGAGACGAGGAAGAAACTCGTGGCGAAGAGATTGGAGCTTCAAAACCTCATGACGCAGTCCACCGTGGATGAGGCCAAGGTTACGGCCGTTCATGACGAGATCCTGTCCCTGCAGAACGAGATCCAGAAGAAGCGGTTCGAGTTCAATCTCGCGGTTCGCAAGGTCGCGCCGGCCACCGCTGGTTCATACTGCTGGGGACGTGGCAACAAGTATGGTCCCGGCATGCGCGGTCATTCTCCCATGGGAATGGGCATGGGTTACGGCCGGCACTACGGATGGTCGGGCCCTGGTTACCGCGGCATGGGCCAGTGCCCGCGTAGTTTCTAAGTTCTCCCTTCCCGTTCAATCCCCCTTGTTACAGGCAGTCTCCTAACCCCGGAGGTTGCCTGCTTTTTATCAATATTTTAATTTTTCACGTCTCGGCGAGGGCCTTGATGATATCCCAGCGGGTCACGATCCCCACGATCCGGTCCCGGTCCACCACGGGCAGACGGTTGACGTGGTGTTCCACCATGAGACGCGCCGCCTCGTCGACGGGCGTGGCGGGGGAACAGGCGATGACCTTTTTCGTCATGATCCGGCGGACGGGCGTGGCGAACTTCTCCTTCAATACCTCCGGGTCTTCCCGGCACATCTCCTCGGGCGGGGGGAGGAAGGTATAGATGTCCCGGTAAGTAATCATCCCCACGGGCCGTTTCTTCTCGGCCACGGGCATACCGGAGATGTTGAAGAGGTTGAACTTGTTGATGATGACGGAGATGGGCTCCTCCGGGTGACAGGTGGTGACGGAACGGTTCATGATCTCGTGGACCTTCATACGGTTCCTCCAAAAAAGCTTCGGTTGATTTGATCCTGCAGGGCCTCAACGGTGCTTAACGATTTTCTCAGCAGATCCTGCCCCCCCTCGTCCAGCCACGCCGGGTCGATGGCGTTGCCCTTGGGGAGGCCTTTCGCCAGGCGATGGACCTGGTAGAGGGCTCGGAGGACCATCAGGTGGTAGTAGGCGTCTTTCAAGTCTTCCGCGATCCGAGTATCGAGCAGGTTGTTGGATTCGAGGCGGGACAGGCGTTTCAAGGTGTGGGTCTCGCCCATGAGCCGGTTCTTCACGCACAGGACCCGGACGAGGATGGTGAGGGGGGCCCACCCGTTGAGCTTGAGGTTCAGTGTCCCCTTGTCCGGTCCGCTCCGCTTGACCTTCAGCCGCTTGAACATGCCCAGGGCGACGGGCATGAGGATGGCGGAGTGGGCGATCTGATTGAGGATGTCGGGATTTTGCGGGAGATACCGGCGCAGGAGGGTCATGAAGCGGTCGGACAAGAGCGCGTCTCCCGCCACGAAGCGGCAGTCCATCAGGATGTTCATGTCGAGGATGGACAACTCGCCGGCCCCGTATTTCACCTTCCCCACCAGGCGACGTTCCCAGCGGGAGAGGGTTCCCCGCCACTTGTCGTAGGCAGGCATGATGTGTCCCTTGCAGCGATCAATGCCCACCGCGTGGAGCATGTCGCCCATCTTCTCGCTGAAGCGCCAGAAGTAGCGCCCCGTCAGGTCGATCTTTTCCGCGCCCGCCGCCGTCTCGCCCTGGTCGAAGCGGAGCAGGCGGTTCAGGCAGGGTGGGGAGAGGCGCGCCAGCAGGGCGGCCTGGCTTTCCTCGGTGGCCTCGTAGACGAGGAGGTTGTCCTGGTCGGTGGCGAACAACTGCTCCCCCCGGCCGTCGCTTCCCAGGGCCATCCACGCGAAGGGCGCCGGGACGGGCCCGAATCCCTCCGTCTCCATGGCCGCCTCGGCCCGCTTGAGCAACGCCCGGGTGAGATACCCCCGAAAGGCTGTCAGGCGTTGTTGGAGCCCCGTGACGGAGGCGTCGGCCAGGAAGCCCTCCGCGGCCCAGCACATGAACGCCCGGTGGGCCTCCCCCAGGTCGTCCACGTCTCCATCCCCCCGCGACAGGCGCGCCGTGAACGTCTCGAAGCGGTCCCGGTCCGCCGCTACCCCGGCGATTTCTTCCCCGAGTCGGTCCTTCAGCGCCTCGAGAAGCAAGAGACGCCGCTCCGGGTCGAGCCGCTGGGGACGGTAGGACTCGGGAAAGTCCCCGAGGAGCCGGGCGGGGAAGTAGGACGGGTCCCGCAGGGGGATGAGCCGCTGGAGGTTTTCCTGGAAATCGGCGAAGGGCTCGAAACAGGGGGAAGTCGCTTCTTCCTGCCGAGCTTGGGGCATGTCTGTTTCGTTTCGAACCATGATTCGATGGGAAGCACCCGGGAGGGGCGTGAAACGGCCCTACGTCTCTATCTCACGGAGCATGTCCCGGTTGCGCGCCAGCCTTTCCATGAGGGCCTTCAGGGTTGCCTGCTTCTCTTTCTCCTTTTCCACCACGTCCACCGGGGCCTTTTGGAGAAAGTTTTGGTTGGCCAGTTTCTTTTCTATCTTCGCGAGTTCCTTTTCGTGCTTGGCCAGCCGTTTCTCGATACGCGCCAGTTCCCCCGCGATGTCGACAATCCCCAGGATGGGCACGTAGATGTCGAAGGCCTCGAAAATGGCGGTGGCTGAACCCCGGGGGCGCTCGGCGCCCCTGGCGATTTGGAGGGACGCGAGCCGCGCCAGGTCCTTGACGGCGTCCGCGTGGGTCTCAAGGACATCGACGGTGGCGTCCTCGTGCGCGTTGATCACCGCCTCGAGAAACCGGGAGGGGGGGATCTCCATCTCGCCCCGGATGTTCCGGATCCCGGTAATCGCCTGGATGACCAGCTCCATCTCCTTGCCGGCCGCCGCGTCCGCGAATTCCTCACGGCAAACGGGGAAGGCCGCCTTGACGATGCTGATCCCCTCGTGGGGAATCCGCTGCCAGATCTCCTCCGTGATGAAGGGCATGAAGGGATGGAGAAGCCGCAGTGACTGGTCCAGGACGTAAAAGAGGGTCCGGCGGGTTTCATCCCGGGCCTCTTCGAGCCTCCGGCCGTAAAGGATCGGCTTGATCAGCTCCAGGTACCAGTCGCAGAAACGGTGCCAGAAGAACTGGTAGATCTCCCCCGCCGCCTCGTTGAAACGGTACTGGTCGATGGCCTCGGTCACGGCCCGGACCGTGGCGTTCAGCTCGTGGAGGATCCACCGGTTGTAGCGGTGCGACACCCCTTCCACCCCGGGGATCTCGTCGAAATCGGGGCAGCTCTGGAAGATGAACCGGGCCGCGTTCCATATCTTGTTGGCGAAGTTCCGGTATCCCTCGATGCGGTCCTCGGAGAGGAGGATGTCCCGTCCCTGCGCGGCGAAGGCCGCCAGCGTGAAACGGAAGGCGTCGGTGCCGAATTTGTCCATCATGACCAGAGGGTCGATGACGTTTCCCTTCGACTTGGACATCTTCTGGCCGTGGGCGTCGCGGACCAGGGCGTGAATATAGACGTCGCGAAAGGGAACGTCCCCCATGAAATGGAGCCCCATCATCATCATTCGGGCCACCCAGAAGAAGAGGATGTCGAACCCCGTCACCAGGACGGAGGTGGGATAGTAGACCTCCAGGTCCTTTGTCTTGTCCGGCCACCCGAGGGTGGAGAAGGGCCAGAGGGCGGAGCTGAACCAGGTGTCCAGGACGTCCGTCTCCTGCCAGAGGTTGGCCGATCCGCAGGCCTCACAGGACGTAACCACCTCGCGTTTCACGGTGATGTGGCCGCAGTCCCGGCAGTACCAGGCGGGGATGCGGTGTCCCCACCAGATCTGGCGGGAGATGCACCAGTCGCGGATGTTTTCCATCCAGTCGTAATAGGTCTTTTCCCAGATAGGCGGGATGATGC
>JALSPC010000057.1 GCA_026986155.1 bacterium | reverse complement strand
CTCCGCCAATATCTTCGTGATCGCCGCCGTCAACGTCGTCTTCCCATGATCCACGTGACCTATCGTCCCTATGTTCACGTGCGGCTTCGTTCGCTCATACTTCTGCTTAGACATACCTAAACCCCCTGAATAGTGTTTACGCCTTCTTCTTTGTTATTATCTCTTCCGCGATATGCTGCGGGACCGCCATGTACCGCGAAAACTGCATCGTGTACGTGGCCCGCCCCTGGCTCATGGATCTAAGATCCGTCGCGTAGCCAAACATGTTGGCGAGGGGAACCTCGGCGCGGATGATCTGAACCGTGGAGCGGTTCTCCATTCCCTGAACCTTTCCGCGGCGCGCGCTGATGTCTCCCATAATATCCCCCAGGTATTCCTCCGGGGTAACAACTTCCACCGACATAATCGGTTCTAATAACATCATTTTGGCTTTAGAGCAAGCCTCTTTAAAGGCCATGGAGCCCGCGATCTTAAAGGCGATCTCGGAGGAATCGACCTCGTGGTAGGATCCGTCGAACAGGGTCACCTTCACGTCCACCACCGGGTATCCCGCGAGAATCCCCTGGGTCATGGCCTCCTCCACGCCGTTGCGAACCGCGGGGATGTATTCCCTGGGAATGACACCACCCACGATCTTGTCCACGAACTCATAACCCTTGCCAGACTCGTTGGGCTCCACCTTCAGATGGACGTCTCCGTACTGCCCGCGACCGCCCGTCTGGCGGATGTATTTCCCCTGGGCCTGGGCCGGCTGACTCACCGTCTCCCGGTAAGCCACCTCGGGTTTGCCCACGTTGGCGTCCACGTGGAACTCTCTGAGGAGCCGGTCCACGATGACCTCCAAATGAAGCTCGCCCATCCCGGAGATAATCGTCTGCCCCGTCTCCTCGTCCGTCTTCACCGTGAAAGACGGGTCCTCCGTGGAAAGGAGGTTCAGGGAGGTGGACAGTTTCTCCTGGTCGGCCTTGCTCTTGGGCTCGATGGCGATGGAGATCACCGGGTCGGGAAACTCGATGGACTCGAGAACGATGGGGTCCTTGTCGTCGCAAAGGGTATCCCCCGTCAGGGTATGCTTGAGCCCCACCGCCGCAGCGATATCCCCCGCGTAGACCTCCTTAATCTCCTCCCGCTTGTTCGCGTGCATCTTGAGGAGGCGTCCGATGCGCTCTTTCCGCTGGCGGTTCGAGTTATAGATATAGGAACCACTCTTCAGGTATCCTGAATAGACCCGAAAGTAGGTCAGGTGTCCCACGAAGGGATCCGTCATGATCTTGAAGGCCAGGGCCGCGAAGGGTTCATCATCCGCCGCCTTCCTCTCCGTTTCCTTCCCGCTTTTTTCCTTCCCCTTCACCGGGGGAATGTCGAGAGGCGAGGGAAGATAATCGACGATGGCGTCGAGAAGCGGCTGAACCCCCTTGTTCTTGAAGGCCGAGCCACAGAAAACGGGAACCACCTTTAGCGAATTGGTCCCCAGGCGGATCACCTTCTTCAATTCCTCATCCGATATGGTCTTCCCTTCCAGGTAGCGTTCCATGAGGGAATCGTCCAGATCGGAGACCGCCTCGAGGATCTTTTCACGGTATTCCGCAACGGTATCCGCCATGTCATCGGGAACGGGAATCTCCTCGAAATTGGCCCCCAGGGAACTCTCGTCGTAGAGGTATCCCTTCTGCGAAACCAGGTCGACGATTCCTTCGAAATTCTCCTCGCTGCCGATGGGAAGCTGCACCACAAGGGGATGCGTCCCAAGGCGATTCTTCATCATCTCGACCACGCGGAAGAAATCGGCGCCCGTTCGGTCCATCTTGTTCACGAAGGCGATGCGCGGCACCCCGTACTTGTCCGCTTGCCGCCAGACCGTTTCGGACTGCGGTTCCACGCCGCCCACGGCGCAGAAAACCGCCACCGCCCCGTCCAGCACCCGGAGGGATCGCTCCACCTCTATAGTGAAATCCACGTGCCCAGGCGTGTCGATGATATTGATGCGGTGTGACTTCCAAAAACACGTTGTCGCGGCAGAGGTAATGGTTATGCCGCGTTCCTGCTCCTGCGCCATCCAGTCCATGACCGCGGTGCCGTCATGGACCTCTCCAATCTTGTGTGAAATCCCCGTATAATACAAGATTCGCTCGGTCGTCGTCGTCTTGCCGGCGTCGATGTGGGCCATGATGCCGATATTGCGAATCTTCTGTAACGGTACTAAACGTCCCAAAACAAAAACCTCTTATTCTCTCACGCTTCCGTCTGCTTTCTATCGTTTTCAACCCTCTAAAAAAGCAAACACGTCCCCTTTGATTTTTCCTTCAACCTCTATTTCATCAAAGGGGCTGCTTACCAGCGATAATGCGCAAAGGCCTTGTTGGCCTCTGCCATCTTGTGGGTATCTTCCTTCTTCTTGATAGACGCCCCTTTGTTGCTCGCAGCGTCCATCAACTCACCAGCCAGCTTCTTGACCATCCCGCGTTCGCCGCGAGATCTTGCGAACCCGATAATCCAACGAATGGCGAGGGATGTGCGCCGGTCCGACCGCACCTCGACGGGGACCTGGTAGGTGGCCCCCCCCACCCGCCGCGACTTGACTTCAATCACGGGCTTGACGTTCTCGATGGCCTTTTTGAAGACCTTCAATGGGTCTTCCTTGGCCCTCTGTTCGATCTCTTCCATGGACTGGTAAAATATCTTCTCCGCCAGTGATTTCTTGCCCTGATACATCATCCGGTTGATGAACTTCTGGACGAGAACGTCCCTGTACCTGGGATCCGGCGTAACCTCTCTCTTTTTGACTCCACGTCTTCTCGGCATCGCTCAATTTCCCCTATTTCGGCCGTTTAGCGCCGTATTTCGACCGGGCGTTTCGACGGTCCTGCACGCCCAGGGTGTCCAGGGTCCCCCGGATGATGTGGTAACGGACACCCGGAAGGTCCTTGACCCTGCCTCCGCGAATCAGAACCACGGAGTGCTCCTGCAGGTTGTGCCCGATCCCGGGAATATAGGAAGTCACTTCCATCCCGTTGGTCAACCGGACACGCGCCACCTTTCTAAGGGCCGAATTCGGCTTCTTGGGCGTAGAGGTATAGACCCTCGTGCAAACCCCCCGTTTCTGGGGACACCCCTTCAAGGCGGGCGCGGTCTGTTTCTTCTTCACCTTTTGCCGGCCAAAACGGACCAGCTGATTGATCGTCGGCATAAACTTTAACTCCTTCAAACTCCTGATAAAATTTTTACACTATTCTCCTTTTGCTTCCGAAAAGCCGGAAGAAACTACCAGTTTTAAGTGGGCTTGTCAAGCCTTCCTGCCTACTTTTTTGCCTAAAAACCCAAAAAAAACCATGACGGACGCCATCCCGCCTCCAACAATTTGACCATGCCCTGTGATACTGCTAAACTTTATTTATTTATTTAATAAGGGGCGCGGGAGCAAACGTCCGTCACGGTCCAATGGCGCACCACAGATGAAGATTCGTGTGGGAACATCCGGCTGGAGTTACACGCACTGGAAGGGGGATTTCTATCCTCCAAACCTTCCCCAGAAACAATGGCTCGGCTACCTGGCCACCCGGCTCGACACGGTGGAGATCAACGCCACCTTCTACCGCCAACCCCGCCCGTCCACCTTCCGGAAATGGCTCGACGAGACCCCCGGGGATTTCCGCTTCTCCATCAAGGCCAACCGCTTCATCACCCACGTCAAGCGGCTCCGGGACGTGCGGGATTCCCTGGTTCGTTTTTACGGGGCTCTCGAACCCCTAGGAGA
>JALSPC010000056.1 GCA_026986155.1 bacterium | reverse complement strand
ATAAAGGATTCACGCTCATCGAGGTTATCGTGGTCATCGCCGTCATCGCCATCCTGGCCGCCATCCTGGCGCCCCAGATCGCCAAGCATATCAAGGACGCCAAGGTCTCCAAGGCCCGAGCGGACGTCAACACCATCGCGGCGGCCATCGGAGACTTCTACAAGGACACGGGCCGCTGGCCGACGGCAAACAATGCGACCGGAACCACCGGGACTTCCAAGACGAATACCGGCCTTTGGATTCTTTACAGCAATCAAGGTACCAACGCCAGCACCCACGGGAATGGAACAGATGAGTGGAATACGTGGGGACCCAATGCTGCAACCACGGGGGATACCTTCCGAAATCAAATGGTTTTGAACTGGATTCTCGGGAATTCCGGCTGGCATTATCCGGTGAAAACCGGCGCGCCTTCCGGTCTCTCCCTGACGGATGTCCTGGGCTGGCACGGCCCGTATCTCAAGACCGTTCCCTCCGATCCCTGGGGGCATAAATATTATTGCAATGTCTTGTCTCTCTATTATGGTCAGGGAACCTATATCTATGACCAGTGCTGGATCATCTCGGCGGGACCCAACGGCACCATCGAAACACCGGTGGGAAGTCCCATTGGAAACCCCCAGACGGGAGAGATCAACAGCGTTCCTATCGGTGCAGCCGGAACGGGAGACGATATCGGCACCATGATCAGGTAGGATGGATCCCCTCGTCATCGAAAACCTGGCCAAACGTTACGTTACCCGTCAGCGGGGGGAAAAAAAGGCCGTCTGGGCCGTCAAGGACCTCACGATATCCATTCCTCATGGGGCCATCTTCGGGTTTCTGGGCCCCAACGGGGCGGGCAAAACCACCACCATCAAGATGATGATGGGCCTCACCCTGCCAACCACGGGAAATATCCTTATCTTGGGGAAATCTCAAACCTCCCCCTCCGCCCGGGCAGGGATCGGATTCCTTCCCGAAAATCCCCAGTTCCCCCCCGCGCTAACGGCCCAAGAGGTCCTGGCGTGGACGGGCAGGATGATGGGGATGGAAGGGGAGACCCTGAAAAAGAGGGTTGACGCCCTTCTCGCGCGCGTAAGGCTCAACGAAGTCAGGCATGAAAGGATTGCGACCTTCTCCAAAGGGATGATTCAACGCCTCGGCATCGCCCAGGCCACCCTTGCGAAACCCGCCCTCCTTATTTTGGACGAGCCCCTCTCCGGGTTGGATCCCCCCGGACGTCAAATGGTCACAGAGATCTTAAAGGAGGCCCGGGAGGAGGGGTGCACCGTCTTCTTTTCCTCTCACATTCTCTCCGACGTCCGGGCGCTGTGCGACGAAGTGGGGCTTATCGTGGGGGGACATCTCGTGAAGAAGGGGGAAATCGAAGCCGTCTTTAACCTTTCCGGGGACGATTCCCCCGCGTCTCTGGATCAAAGGTTCTCGGAGATTATTCACACCCGTGCGTAAGATACTCGCCCTTTCCCGCATTACCTTCCTTCAAGGGGTCCGGAGCCGGGTTTTTTATACCCTCCTCTTCTTCGCGGGGCTTCTCGTCCTCAGCACGGTGGTCCTCAATCAGATGACGGTGGGCGACCCCACAAAGATTATTCAAGATTTGGGTCTGGCCACGCTTTCCCTCTTCAGCCTCCTAATCATTTTGTTCATCGGGGCCCAGATCATCGGCAAGGATATGGAGACCCGGTCCATCTATCTGATATTGAGCAAACCCATCAACCGCGCGCAGTATCTCCTGGGCAGATTTCTGGGTCTTCTCTCTCTCCTCTACGCCAATATGGCCGCCTTTTCCATTATCATTTTGTTTATTCTTTTCCTCTACAGCCACACTGTCAAATGGTCCCTTCTCCTCTCCGTGGGCCTCACGGCGATGGAGATGGCGATTCTCCTCGCGTTCCTGCTTTTCTTCTTTACCTTCATGACTCCCACCATCGCCCCATTCCTGGTTCTATCGGTCTTTGTGATTGGCCACACGACCACCGAGGTCAAGGCCATCTTCGCGCAAAAAGAGGGATTTTATCACCTCTTTTCGATGGCGCTTTATTATGTTTTCCCCAACTTTGACATCTTAAGCATTCAGACGGAGGTGGTGCACAACGTCCCTATCCCGGCGCGTCATTTCATTTACGGCATCGGCTACGGTTTGGCGCTGATTATCCTGATCCTCATCCTAACCCATCTCGTTTTTAGGCGCAAAGATTTTTAACAAATGGCCCTCGCGTTTATCGGTGAGATGCGAAAACCATGAAGTCTGGAAAGAAAATCGTCCATCATCTTATCCTTTTTGTCTTCGCTATATTTTTGTTGTCGGTTGCCGCGTTCTTCAACCAAAAAATCACAGATCTTCGCAAGACATACCCCTCCTTCACAGACCCTGTCTTCCTTCCCAAGGCGGAGGCCCTTAGGCTTGTCAGTCTCGATTTCGAGGGGTTGGCGGCGGATCTCGTCTGGATAAAGGGCGCCCTCTATTTTGGAAGCCATTACCGCCAGCGCGGCTTTCGCTTCCGCTGGATGGAAGGGCTGCTGAACCTTGCAACCGACCTCGATCCCCTGTATTATGATATCTACTGGTATGGTTCAAGCTTGCTTCCAGAGGTGCATCAATCGATCCGCCTGCTTAAAAAGGGGATGAGATACTTTCCAGACAAATGGGAGTTGCCCCAGATGATAGGTTTTTATTACCTCTACTACCTGCACGATTATAAATCGGCGGCCAAATATTACGAAATCGCCAGTTTGAAACCGGGACGTCCCCCCTTCGTTCCCTCCCTCGCCAGCCGTTTCTACACGCAGGCGGGGGAATTGGATGCCGCCATCCGGGTCCTGAAGGGGTTTTACGAAACCACGCATAGAAAAGATCTCAAAAAGGAGTTTGCCCTTCGGATTACCCAATTGGAACAGATAAAATATCTTCAGGCCCTCGTTCAGGCGTATCGGGAATCGTTCGGCGCCTATCCCGCGACCCTGAAGGACCTGCAGCGCCGGGGATTGTTGAACGCACCGCCAAGGGAGCCCTTCGGGGGTTACTACTTTATCGACCCCAAAGACCACAGGGTCAAAAGCAACACGGATCCCCTGGTAACCCCTCCAAAAAAGAAGGATGAGAGATGGCAAAAGGCAAATTAGGTGAGCGCCTCATCAGCATGGGAATCATCACGCCGGACCAATTGGAGCTGGCGCTAAAGGAACAAAAGCGAACGGGTAAATACCTGGGCGAAGTCATTAATTCCCTGGGACTCGCCACGCAGGAGGCGGTCCAGACGGCCTTGGCCATGCAATCCGGGGTCAATTACGTCAATCTCAAGGATTATCTCATCGATTCGGAGGCCTTGCGTCTCGTCCCCGAATCGTTCGCGCGGAAGCACATGCTGATTCCCCTCTCTGTGGAAGGGGACACCCTGTCCGTGGCCATGGCCAACGTCTTCGACCTCCCGACGATTGATGAACTTCAACAGATGACCGGCTATTTCATCGATGTGAACGCCGCCAGCGAGACGGATATCCAATACGCCATCGACCAGTATTACGGTAAAGCCCAGACCCTGGAAGAGGTTATTCAAGAGGCCGTTCGCATCGCTGAAACGGAAGGGGCACCCGCGCTGGGGGAGGACGCGGGCGCCGCGCCCGTCATTCGTCTGGTGGACCACCTCATCCTCGATGGGATAAAACAGCGCGCGACAGACATCCACATCGAACCGGAACGGCAAGTCGTCCGGACGCGATACAGGATAGACGGCATCCTTCAGCAGGGCATCTCCCTCCCCAAAACATTACAATCCGCGCTTGCGGCGCGGATAAAGATCATGGCCGGTATCAATATCGCGGAAAGCCGCGTCCCTCAGGATGGAAGAATCCTCTTTCATGTAGGGAAACGGACCATCGATCTGCGAATCTCCACCATGCCGACGATTTACGGGGAGGACATTGTCATTCGAATCCTCGACAAGGAAAATCTCATCCTTGGTCTGGATAAATTGGGCTTTTCCCCCGAGCATATAAGAACCTACAAACAACTCATCAATCGGCCCCACGGCATTATCCTCGTCACGGGGCCCACGGGCAGCGGCAAGACGACCACCCTCTATTCCACGTTAAGTCATATCAACAGCCTGGAGCGTTCCATCATCACCCTCGAGGATCCAGTGGAATACGAGCTGACCGTTATACGTCAAACCCAGGTTAATCCCAAGGCCGGTCTGACCTTTGCCACGGGGCTTCGCTCCATCCTCCGTCACGACCCCGATGTCATATTCATCGGTGAGATGCGGGATTCCGAAACGGCTGATATGGCCATACGTTCCGCCCTTACGGGTCACCTGGTTTTGTCAACCCTCCACACCAACGACGCCGTGGGGAGTGTCCCCCGTCTTCTCAATATGGGGGTGGAACCCTTTCTCCTCGCCTCCGCGCTCATCGCCGTGATTGCCCAACGCCTGGTTCGTGTCATCTGTCCCAACTGCAAGACTCCTTATCAACCGGAAGAGAGGCTTCTGAAACGATTCAAGATTCCACGAGATACAGGAATAACCTTTTACCATGGGGAAGGGTGCCCATCGTGCAAGAAGACCGGCTACAGGGGGAGAATCGGTATCTTCGAAATCTTGAACGTGACGCCAAGCATAGAATCGCTCATTATGGAGAGAAAGGACAGCATGGTAATCAAGAAAGCCGCTTTATCGGAGGGGTTCATTACGATGGAGGAGGACGGGATAAGGAAGGCGAAGGAAGGCGTCACTACGCTTGAAGAGGTCGAAAGGGTCGTCGCGTAGAATGCCGGTCTTCAAATACAAGGCGGTCGATTACAGCGGCAAGGAGGTTTCCGGGACCCTCTTCGCGGAAAGCGAGCCAACGCTTCAAGAAAACCTGCGCCGCATGAATCTTTACCTCATTACCGCCCGCGAGACAAAACCGCCTCGTGAATTCACCTTTCAGCGAAGGGTCAAGCGGAAGGAGCTATTGACCTTTACCGTCCATTTGCAGACCATTGTCTCGGCGGGTATCCCCATCATTCAGGGTCTCACGGATTTGATAGAGCAGACCGGAAACAAGAATTTTAAAAAGATTCTGGAGGATGTCCGGGCCTCCATTCAATCCGGTACGGGCCTTTCAGAGGCGTTGCAGAAGCATCCAAAGGCCTTTTCAGACCTGTATGTGAGCGTTGTTCGCGCCGGAGAGGCCACGGGTAATTTAGACTCCGTCCTAAAAGATCTTATCGGTTTTCTGGAATGGCAGGAGGAACTGATTTCCAATATCCGCCAGGCCACCATTTATCCCACCATTGTCCTGGTGGCTGTAACCGGTTTGGTAATTCTCCTCATGACCTTCGTTTTTCCGCGGTTTACCGCTATCTTTGAGAAGGTCAACGTGCCCCTCCCCCTTCCCACAAGGATCGTCATGGGCGTCAGCCATTTCTTGGTCAACGATTGGATTTATCTTATTATAGGCTTGGTTTTATTTATATTTCTTTTCAAAATGTTCCAGAAGACAGACATGGGAAGACATCTCATTGATCAAGCGAAACTGCATATACCTGTATTTGGAAAACTTATTCTAAAGATAAACCTTTCGAGATTCTCACACTATCTTGGCGCCCTCATTCGTGCCGGCGTCGATATCACCCAGTCGCTTCAGATCGTGGAGAAGGTCATCGGGAACGTAATTATCGCCGATATCATCCGTCTCATGCGCGCCCGCGTTCAAGCGGGGGAATTTATGTCCGATACCTTGAGGGAATATCCGCAATTCCCCCCGTTGGTGGTCCGGATGGTCTCCATCGGCGAAACCACGGGGAATTTGGAGGAAACCCTTGAAAAGGTCTCCGCCTATTATGATCGGGAAGTTCCCACCACGATAAAAAAGGTGTTCGCGATCTTTGAACCTTTGGTGATTGTTTTCCTAGCCTCCATCGTTCTTTTGATGGCCCTGTCCATGTTTCTGCCTCTCTATCAGATGATGGGGGTCATCGCGAAATAAGGATGGGATAGGGTCTTGTCACCTATTATGTTGATTCATCTACATGTTAGGGGGATGGAATCCGACCTAAAACTGATATTCGGCCGATTTTTCCGGATAATCACCTTTAATTTTTTCGGCATGGATATTGCTTAAGAAATGATGGTTTCTTACTTATGGAGGCGAAAATGAGGCATATCGGAAATATGAGAGGATTTACGCTGATAGAGGCCATTGTTGTCATTGCGGTTCTCTCCATCCTGGCCGGGGCCTTGGTTCCCTTGGCCATCAAGAATATCGATGACTCAAAGATCTCCGCTGCCAAGGCGGACGTCAAGGCGATTGCCGCGGCCGTAACCAATCTGCGCTACCACACTGGGAAATATCCCCACCTTCCCGACAGCGGGGACTACTATACCAATCATCTTTATGTTATCTATTCGAGCAATCAGTTTGTGCAGCCAACCTATGGATTTGGGGACACCTCCGGGTACACCTCCCGGACGGACGCCCTTTTCAATCACCTCATCCAGAACAAACCTGGCGCCACCAACCACTACGATAACTGGGGCGGACCCTATCTCGCCTCGGATAAGCTGGACCCCTGGGGAAGAAGCTACATCGTAACCGTGATTGGTTACGCCCACTGCCTGAACAATTACATGTGGCCCTACGTCTGGGTGATATCCGCCGGGCCGGACACGCGCCTGGACACCTCCGCCCGCGTCGGGGGAAGCAACGGGGCGGGGGATGGACAACTGGCCGGGGATGATATCGGGCTTCTGATTTATCAGGGTTCGACTTCCGCGCCTTGTCGCCCCGAATAGAGGGTTAGAAATGGATAAAATACGTTCAAAAAATGGTTTCACACTCATGGAAATTATCATCGTCTTGGCTGTCATCTCCATATTGGCGTCCATGCTGATCCCCATCGCCGTCAGAAATATCGACGACGCCCGCCTCACGGCCGCGGCCAAGGACACGCAATCGATCGCGACTGCCATCGTGAATTTCCATATCGATGTTCGCCCTCATTGGCCGGCCTATTCGTCCCACGCGAATTACACGAACAAAAATCCCAACGTCTATATTCTTGAGACAAAAGACGGTAACGTCCCAAGCGCGACCCGCAATGAATACTGGATCAGCAACTTTCAGCATGACACCCTTGAAAATCAACTTCTCCTGGACACGCCGGATTACGATGGGTGGAAGGGCCCCTATCTCGGCACCATCCGGCCGGACCCCTGGGGGAATCGATACTATGTTTCCATTGGATCCTTGTGGGATGGAAGTTGGGGTGCTCAAGGCGCTGATCCCGGACAGGCGTGGGCGATTTCAGCCGGTCCGAACGGGAATATCGACACCGACCCCAAAGGTCCGTTGAACAGCGATCCCACACCGGCGCCGGGGGACGATATTGGCTTTCTCGTGTCCTCTTACAGCGAGTAGGGAGATAACATGAATCGAAAGGGCTTCACGCTTCTCGAAATTCTCATCGCGGTGGCGATTATCGCCGTTTTGGTCGCCGTTCTCGTTCCAATCGCCGTTAACCAGATGGAAAAGGCGGACATCACTCGGGCATGGTCGGATGTCAACGCCATCGCCACGGCTACCACAAATTTTCGAAGCGACACGAAGGAGTTTCCCACACGGAATAATAGCGGCACCCAGAATTGGGCTAGCGTCCTTTACAGCGGATCCACATGGGCGAACCATAATGAGACCTTCGCAAGCGGTGTTGATTATGGGAATAATCGAGATCGGATGTGGAATCACTTTATGGTTAATGAGAGCAACCGGTACCCCTCTTGGGATAACACTACCCTCATCGGTTGGCACGGTCCCTACCTCGACCGGGACCCGATGGATCCCTGGGGGCACATGTACATTCTAGACACATCGGCCATGACGCAACCGTCTTCTGGAGGCCCCTTTTACAGCTGGATTTTATCGGCGGGGCCCAATGGACAGTTTCAAACAGATGACCAAAATACCGATGCCCTGCAAGGCGACGATATCGGAAAATGGATTTATAAATGGCCGGAATAACGCTTAAAAAACGTAATAAAATGGGTAGACGTAGCCACAAGGGCTTTACGCTCATCGAGACAATCGCCGCCCTGGCCATCATGATTACCCTCGTCGCCATTGCCGTACCCATGGCTATTAAGTTCATGGAGACCCAGGAAACCAAATCTGCCAGGACAGAGATGTCCCATATCTTTAACGATATCTTCTTCGGAGACCCGAAAAATGGCACCTACGGTTTTGTAGGAGACTTGGGCATTTATCCTGAACCTAATCAGGGCTCAAATAATCTGCCCGAAGAACTTATTAAAAATGTTCATAATAGACCTGCCTACCATACAAGCAAAGACGCCTTTGGAAATCCTACCGGTGTGAAATTCGGTTGGAACGGCCCCTACTCACCGGATGGCGAAAATCTCCTGAAAGATCCATGGGGGGAATACTATCTTTTCAAATATGATCCTTACAACGCCGCCATCATCATTTCAAAAGGACCCAACCGGCGTTACGAAGGGGCCAGTGGCGACGACCTCATCTATCCCATACATGGTGAGGAAATACACGTTTACGGTTCCGTCCTTATCGAGGTGCGAGACGAGCGAAGCAATCATCATCCGCCGACGGAAACCTTGCTTTTCTATTATTCCGACAAAGGAAAAGACGCCTATAAAAAAGCGGAATGTTCATGCTCTCCACCAGGTTATATCTGTTCCGTCCTTTTCGATGGGACATATGTCCACCATGGTCTTCATTTTATTGAATTACTGGATAACAAAGGAAATATCCTTTCTTCGACTGTGGCAACGGTCATCCATGGGCAGCAAACAAAGGTTACGCTCACGCTTCGATAGTTGAAAATCGCACTAATTACGCATTCTTATTTTGATTTGTTTAGATGGGTTAAAGTTTTTCACTCAAACCCTTTGTTTTCTATAATTTTCTCTTGACAAGTGTAAATTTAAGTTTATAATGCCACCTAGGAGGTCTTCTGATGAATACCGCTGATGTCCTTAAACGCACGGGAATCCCCCGAGAGAAACTCTACTACTTGGAACAAAAAGGATATATCTCCCCCAGGAAAATTTACGTGGGCGAAAAGGCCTTTCGGGAATTTGACGAGATAGACGTTAGACTGATCCATTGGATCTGGACCTATCTCAAGGAAGGGTTCCGATACCGTATCGCGTACGAAAAGGCCCTGAAAAAGGTGGAGGGAAAGAAACGGGGGGATGGCTAAATGGCGTTTCGTTCCCAGCCGATTATCGGGATCCAGATAATGGATTCAAACCTGCGGCTCGCCGTAGGGAGAAAAACGGAATCCGCGCTTTCACTCGGGTATCTTGAGACCGTTTCTCTCGAGGGCAGGGATCCCCACGCGATCCTTCTTGCCACCCTTAAGCGCTTGAAATTTCGTGGCGTGCATCTTACCCTGCCTCTGAACGATGTTCAGCACCACTTTTTTAAGTTGCCACTCTTGAATAAGAGAAACGCGGTGGAAATCGTGCGGAGAGAACTTGGGCAGGCAACAAATATCGATCTTGGCCAGGTCTTCTTCGACTTTACCATTCCCGTGCGGGAGAAAAGAGAGGGAAGTTACAGTGTCTTGACGGCATCAAAAGACGCCGTTATGTCCACGATCGCCAGCATCCAGAAGGCGGGGAAGAAGCTTCCTTTGATAACGAGTTGCCCGTTCGCCCTTGGGGCGGCCTTTAGATGGATAGATTCATCATTTCAAGAGGGAATTCGCGCCAATCTACACATTGACGGCTCAACCGGTCTGATTTCCATATTTGATGAGGGCGATCTTGTCTTCACAAGGTCCTTTTCCCTAAAGTCAAAATCACCTTTGCAAACCAGACACGATGAGGGGTTGAGTAACGAGGACGAAACCCACGATCAAATCTACTACCGTGTCATCAAAGAGACAAATCGTTCACTCCTCTTTTTTAAGCAGCACTCCCATGGACTTATGCCTAATTCTCTCATTTTAAGCGGGAGTATTCTGGATTCTGAAGAATTAAAGGCAGGGTTAGAGGAAAACCTTGGGATCGAGATTAACATCTTTAACCTGGAGAGGGGAAAATCGTTCCTGCTTTATGATTCCGCCAAGGGAGTCTCGCCGGAAGCGTTGAGAGAATATGCTGTGCCCATCGGCCTTATCTTGTCTGATGCCGATAAGAGCGCGAATCTCGTCCCAGAATCGATACGGGAAAGGGGAAAGATCCTTTGGGGACGTCTAACGATTGCCACCCTAATCATTAGCCTTGTAATAGGGATGGGGATCGCCCACTATACCTTGAGCCGTCAGGAGGCCATACTCCGTGAGGCCATCGCCACGCAACAGGCGATGCGTCAAAGAATGGTTTCCGTTCTTGATAGAATCAAAAAAATTGAGGCTAATAGGTCGCGGTATCTGCGTCTTTCCCGCTTTGCGAACAGCGTATTTCACCGAGAGCCTTTCTGGACACTCTTTTTCCAGGACCTTAGCCGGATTATTCCAGAAAATATCTATCTCGAAAAAACCAAATTCGCGGGGAAAAATCCCGTCGAAAAAACCTATCAGTTTGAGATCACGGGACACATCGCGGGAAATACCGTGAAAAAAGCGCAGGATATTTATCAGGAGTTTGTCCAACAACTTTTTTCCTCTCCCTACGTCTTGCGGGGAAGGTTTTCTCCCCCCGAGATTTCTCCCGTTCGCCTTTCTCAACGGAAAACCACCAAACCTGATGAAAAGAGCGGACATTTGGGCTCCATCAGGACCAAGATAGAGGATATCCGCGCAAAGGGCGCTGCCATGAATTTTTACCTTAATGGGATGTTGAAAACAGTGCTTAACAAAAGGGATTCCTCGTGAAAACCACGCAGTTCAGCGATCGGCCTGTGTTGGTTAAGTCCCTCATTCTGGGGGGTGGACTCTGTTTGGTCATAGGCCTTTTCTTTTTTCTCGATATCCGTCCCAGATTTATCCGCATCGAACATCAAAAGAAAATGATAAAAAGTCTCACCAACGAAATCGAGCAGTATCGGAGGAAGATTATAGGATTCAAGAAACCAACGAAAGAGGAAATCGAGGCGTGGGATTCCCTGACGAATCGTTTGAAAAGACGGGTCCCCCCCACAAAGGATGTTTTAAAGGCCGCGAGACTCCTGGCCGACAAGGCGGTAGAGGCGCATCTAATGAGCGTGGCTATCAAGATGGCGGTCCGAAACACCTCCCAAGGCGTTGTCAAGATTGCCGGGAAGGAAACATCTCCGCCCGCGAGCGACCCAACCCTCAAGGCCCTCAAGATTCACTCTTTTCTCATGGAAGTGAGCTATACCTCCTCATTGAAAGACAGCCTAACGTTTCTGGATGCGCTTACGACCGATTCCGAGCATTTTCTCCAACTGGAGAATGTGAAATTAGAAAAGGACTTTCCGTTTATTCACACAGAGGCGTTGGTCCGATTCTATTACGGAGGAGACCTCGATGTTAAAAAATAAGGCCGTCATTGCCATAGTCCTGCTCCTTTTTGTGGCGGCCATCGCCTACAATATCAATTTCTTCTACAAACGCATGCACCCTGAGTCGTCGTCTTCTTCCGGAAAGGTTGCTGGCAGCCTCCCTCCGGGGAATTCACAAACCCCGACAACTACGCCAAGCGCCAAACCTTCCGTTTCAACCGCGTCTCCAACGGCTGAAAAAAAACAAAACTCCGCTGACACCGCATCCTTCAAAAAGAAGAGGCCACTTTTGGCCACAGGGTGGGGAAGGAATCCCTTTTTCAGTCCCGTTGAACTTGCCCAGTTGGCAAATATTGAAGGCAAGAAAAAAACCGCCTCAGAAAAGAAGGTTCAGGAAATCCCTGTAACACTGAGCGGGATCATACTTGTTTCAAAAGATAAAATGGCTATCTTAAACAATCGTGTTATGGCCGAAGGGGAAAAAATCGGCAACATTAAGCTCCTGCGGATATTGCCTTCCGCGGTCTGGATTACCGTTGGCAACAAGCGGCGATGGGTTCCCTTACCTCAGCCTCGGATTACCCTGATTGCGCAGGAGGTCGTTGGTAGCCAAACTCAACACACGCCAAAGGAGAAGGGGAAATGAAACGGGCGCCCTTGACAGCAACAATAGTTTTTTGCATAACGTTTCTCGCAGGGGGATGCGCGCAACCCCCCACACGAAAAACGCCTTCTCCAACAATATCTAAAAAGGCGCCGATCTCCCCTTTGCCTCCTATGCCGTCTTCTCCTTCCTTTAAAATTGCCCCCCCTCCAAAGGAGGTCCTCGCGCCAAAAAAAGGGAAAAAACTTTACACTTTATCGTTAAGAAATGCGGAAATCAGAGAGGTCCTCCTGGCATTCGCAAAAAAAGAAGATAAAAATATTATTATCGAACCGGATGTCTCCGGCACGGTCACCGTTGACATTAAACAATTGACCTTCGAAGAGATCCTGAACCTCGTCCTTCCTCCGCTCCATCTGGGGTACGAGATTAAAAGAGGCCGTTTCGTTCGAATTTACAAACAAAAACCGATAGGACGGCTCTTTGTTTTCAATTATGTCCTCACGGACCGTGAAGGAACGGCGACCTTATCCGCGTCAACCGGAACAAATGAAAGTGGCGGATCGTCGTCCGGAGGAAGCAGTGGCGGCGGATCGTCTGGTGGGGGTGGTAGCAGCGGTGGCAGTAGCAACAGCGAATCCACCATCGACACGAAGGTTGAATTCAAACTGTGGGACGAGTTGGAAAAGGGCGTCAAGGATCTCCTCTCTTCGGAGGGAAAAGTTGTCGTCAACAAGACGTCGAGCACCTTATTTGTCATAGACTACCCTTATCAACTCGAACAGATTTCCCGTTACCTCAACTCTCTTCAGGCAATTTTGCATCGTGAGGTCATGATAGAGGCGGAAATCCTTGAGGTCTATCTAAAAGACGAATACGAGATGGGTATCAATTGGAACAGCGTGTCGGCCTTTTTACCCAGCGGCTACCATGGAACCCTTTCCGGAGGCGCCTCCGCTGTGCAGATGCTCAGCCCCGGTAACGGGCGCTTTCAAATCGGCATTTCCAATGGAAAGTTCTCCACTCTCATTGACGCCCTAGGGACGCAAGGAGATATTAATGTCTTGTCAAAACCGAGAATTTCCACCTTGAACAATCAAAAAGCCATCATCAAGATGGGGAGGGACGATGTCTTCTGGCAAGTCACGGTTGAAACGGATCTCGAAACTGGGCTGAAGACGGAAACCACCTCGGCGCAGACTGTTACCGAAGGGGTTGTTCTCTCAGTCACTCCACAAATCGACGACGAGGGGAATGTCATCATGAGCATTCAGCCCACTGTCACGGAAAAGGTGGGGGTCTCTGAATCGAGGTATGGGGATACGGCCCCTATTATGGATATCAGGGAGACGAGCACCATCGTGAAGGTCAAAAGCGGCCAGACCATTGTGATCGCCGGTCTGATGCGGACCAAAACCGATGAGCAAGTGGAGCAGGTCCCCCTTTTGGGAGATATTCCACTGTTTGGCGCCCTCTTCCGCCACACGAAACAGAGCACCCGGAAGACGGAACTGGTGATTCTTTTGAAACCTACGATTCTCAATTCGTCAAATATCACCGGCATCGCTCAAAAAGACCGCGGCCGGCTATACAACGTCTACGACGAAAGAGGATTCAAGTTGGGGGCAAGGCCCTGGCGTTACGGCATCAAGGGTGAGACAAAGGATTTGAAACCATTTAACGGGTTTTAAATGTATAAATCATTTTTTAACTTCAAGAAAATGCCGTTCGGATTGACACCCGATCCCGCGTTTCTCTATTTGAGCGCCTCTCACAGGGAAACATTGAATCATCTAAAATTCGGGATTCAGCATGGGGAAGGGTTTATCCTTATCACCGGCGATGTGGGAACGGGGAAGACCACCCTCTGCCGAACCCTTTTGACGCAACTCAAAGAAAAATACAAAACGGCGTATATCTTTAATCCCATTCTTTCCGTCAAGGACCTTCTGAAAAATATCCTTGAGGAATTCGGGATTCCGTTAGAACATGCCAAAACCAAGGGGGACTTGATCACCCGTCTTAATCAGGCACTTCTTTCCTTCTATAGGGAGGGATTCAAAGCAGTCTTAATCATCGACGAGGCACAGGATCTGTCCATGGAGGTCCTGGAGAATATCCGGCTCCTGTCAAACTTGGAAACAACGAAGGACAAACTCCTACAGATCGTTCTTGTGGGACAGCCGGAGTTGGAGGAAATCCTGCATCGTCATGCCTTGCGTCAGCTCAATCAGCGCGTAACTGTTCGGTATCGCCTCAGACCCCTTTCAAAAATCGAAACGTATGAATACATCCAGCATCGCCTGATCATTGCCGGACCAAGTATATCAGTTCGGTTCGACCGTTCCGCCATCAGGGCAATTCATCAACTCTCCGGTGGCGTCCCCCGAATCATCAATCAGCTCTGTGACAGAGCCCTTCTTGTGGGTTACGTTGAGCAGAAGCGGAACATTACAAGCAAAATGATCAGAAAAGGTTATAAGGCCCTCTACCCTAAAGAGAAACACCGTTTTCGTATCTTTCGATGGGCGGGGATCGCGGGAATCCTTTTTATCATCGTTGCCGGGTTTTATCTTAGGTTCAAATCAGGGATAGGATCTGCCCCCACATCAAAAAAATATCTCATAACCCACGAGAATACCCCTCATTCATTCGAACTTCCACCTAACTCTCGTAG
>JALSPC010000055.1 GCA_026986155.1 bacterium | reverse complement strand
CATCATCAAGATCGCCCTCATTCCGGCGATCCTCTACTATCTCACCGTCCTCTTCTTTGTCCACTTTGAGGCGAAGAAGATGGGATTTTCCGGCCTGGACAAGAGCCAGTTGCCGAGGATCGGGGAAACCCTCAAGGCGGGCCTCCATTTCCTCATCCCCCTTGGGGTTCTCATCTACGTTCTCGTGAACAACTACAGCCCCATGATGGCCGGGTTCATCGCGGTGGTCTCCGTCTTCGTGGTCTCCATGTTCCGCCGGGCCACGCGCATGAGCCTGAGGGATATCATCGAGGCCCTGGAACTGGGCGCCAAGAATGCCATTACCGTCTCCATCGCGTGCGCGGCGGCGGGGATCGTGGTAGGCATGGTCAGCCTTACGGGGATGGGGCTCAAGTTCTCCAGCTTCGTCGTGTCCCTCTCCCACGGGATTCCGCTGCTGGCAATCCTCCTCATCGGCCTGGCCTCCCTGGTCCTGGGCATGGGGCTACCGGTGACGGCCTCCTACATCGTCCTTGTCATCCTGGCGGGACCGGCCCTGACCAACATGGGCATCGCCCTGGTCACGGCCCACATGATCGTCTTCTGGTACAGCCAGGACGCCAACGTGACCCCGCCCGTGTCCCTCGCCTCTTTCGCCGCAGCGGGAATCGCCGGCGCCAACCCCATGCGCTGCGCCTTCGCTTCCTGGAAGATCGCCAAGGGGCTCTATATCATCCCCATCATCATGGCCTACCAGCCCCTCCTCCTCAACGGCCCGTTTTGGGAGGTGGTGCGAACCATCGTCTTTGCCGCCCTGGGGCTTGTCGCCTTTACCGCCTTCATGGAGACCTACCTCTTCCACCGAACGAACCTCATCGAGTGGGTTCTGCTGGGGGCGGCGGCCCTGCTCATGTTCTTGACCGATCTGAAGACGGACATTATCGGCGGCGTCCTGTTCGCCGTGGTGATCCTCACGCAGAAGTTCGTCTGGAAGGAGGAATGGCGGGGCATCTGGGGGATGCGGTTCCGTAGAACATCCACGACATGACCGGTATCATCCGCGGGTTGACTAAAAGATGAAATGACGGTAAGGTCTCCCCGTTTTGCGTTGGGAAGGAGAGGGATTTGAAGGAAGGAATCTTATTATACATCACGCAGGGGAAGACCGCCGATGAGGGTCAGCTCGCGCGTTTCATTGAAACAAACAGTCTCCAGGGTGTTCCCGTCGCGGTGTCGAGCCAGGCGGAAGGGGCGTTGACCTTTTACGAGGCCTACAAGCGGCTCGCCTCCCAGGGGGCGGACATCATCGAGTGTTTTTCCGCCCGGCTCAACGGGGCGGGGGAGCTGGAGCTCCTCCAGGCCAACATTACCCTGCCGGCGGGAATCGACCTGTTGAAATTCTGCACGCCGGAGGAACTGGGCCTCGGTGGCACGAGGGAGGCAAAGTAGCCGGAGGTCTTGGGTGTGGGATTCGGGCTGCCGATCCGTTATGGAAAAGGGTTTTTCGTGGGGGAATACAGGTCGAAAGGGTTGACTTTTCCGAGAAATTGATGTAAACGGGGCATTCGACAACACGAAAGGGTGGACAAAATGCGACGAACAACGATGGCAAAAGCCGAAGAAGCGAAGAGGAACTGGGTCCTGGTGGACGCCGAGGGAAAGATACTCGGGAGAATGGCCGCGGAGATCGCCGCGATCCTGCGGGGAAAGACGAAACCCGTCTACACTCCCCACGTGGACGCTGGAGACTTCGTGGTAGTTATCAACGCGGACAAGGTGGCCCTAACGGGACGCAAGTGGTCTCAGAAGATGTATTACCACCACTCCGGCTACCCCGGGGGCATCAAGTCGATCTCGGCGGAGAAACTTCGCCAGAAGAAACCCGAGGAGATTATCCGGAAGGCCGTCTGGGGGATGCTTCCCAAGAACCGGTTAGGAAGGAAACTGATCAAGAAACTGAAAGTCTACGCGGGACCGGACCATCCGCACGTGGCCCAGCGTCCGGAGCCGCTCGAAACGAAGACGGGAGCGTAAGATATGGCACAGCGTTATTATGCCACGGGAAAACGCAAGACCTCCGTGGCGCGGGTTTGGATGCAGGAAGGAAGCGGACAGATTATCGTCAACAACCGCCCGGCGGAGGAGTATTTCGGAACGGAGTCGAGCAAGACCGCCATTCAGCAGCCCTTCGAGATTACGGGCACCGTGGGGAAGTTTGACGTGATGGTCAACGTGCGGGGTGGCGGCTTGAATGGCCAGGCGGGGGCGATCCGCCACGGGATTACCAAGGCCCTGATGACCTATGACCAGACCCTCCGGGCCCCCTTGAAGAAGGCGGGGTTCGTGACGCGGGACCCAAGGGTCAAGGAGCGAAAGAAATACGGCCAGAGGGGGGCCCGCGCGAGATTCCAGTTCTCAAAGCGTTAACGCAAGTTACGGGAGGCCCCTTCGGGCCTCCTTTTTTCTTGATTTGAAACTTGTGGTCTTTTAAGGAGACGATTCATGATCAAGGTCGGAATCATCGGGGGATCCGGTTACACGGGGGCCCAGCTCGTGGCTCTCCTGATCCGTCATCCGGGGGTGGCGGTGAAATGGGTCACGTCGCGCAAGTTCGAGGGACAGCCGTTTCACGAGACCTTCGGGGCCCTCCGGGACCTCACGGATCTTTCGTTTGTGAGCTATGTTCCGGAACTGCTCGATAAGGTGGACCTGGTCTTTACTGCCGTCCCCCACGGCCAGGCGATGAGACTCGTGGCGGAAGCGGCTGACCATGGCAGGCGCGTCATCGACCTGAGCGCCGATTTCAGGTTCCAGGACGTGACCCTCTACGAACGGGCCTACCAGCCCCACACCGCGCCGGAGCTGGCCGGAAGGACCGTTTACGGTCTGCCGGAACTCCACGCGGAGGATATCCGGACGGCCCGGGTGGTGGGAAACCCGGGATGTTACCCCACTGCCGCTCTCCTCGCGGCGGCCCCCCTGGTTCGGGAGGGACTCTGGAACACGGGCGCGCCCCTCATCGTGGATGCCAAGTCTGGCGTCAGCGGGGCGGGGCGCGAGGCGAGCCTCGCCACCCATTTCCCCGAGGTGGACGAGGGCCTGGCGCCCTACAAGGTCCTGTCCCACCGGCATCAGCCGGAAATCGCCTCCATCCTCCGGCGCCACGCGGGTGAGGAGGGCGCTGTCCATTTCGTGCCGCACCTCGTTCCCATGAACCGGGGCATCATCGCCACGGTCTACATCCCCCTGTTGAAGGCGATGGAGATGGAAACGGTCCGGGCCCTCTACGAGCGATTCTACGCGGGCCGGCCTTTCGTCCGGGTTCTGCCAAAAGGGAAGACCCCCTCCACGCACCACGTCCGGGGCAGCAATTACTGCGATGTGGGGCTTGCCATGGCGCCGGATGGGAAGATGGTGGTGGCCATGTCGGCCATCGATAACCTTATCAAGGGGGCCTCCGGGCAGGCGGTTCAGAACATGAACATCATGGCCGGCTTCGAAGAGACGGCGGGATTGACGCAGCCGCCGCTCTTTCCCTGATTTTCCCCGTTCGTCCCTTGTGATTTTGTCTCCGGCGGGTATAATGGCACCGTGACGGGAAAGCGAAAAGGGGTCCGGCAGACCCCCATGATCCAGCAGTATCTCCAGATAAAATCCCAGGTGCCCGACGCCATTCTCTTCTTCCGCATGGGCGATTTCTACGAGATGTTTTTCGAGGACGCGCTGGAGGCCTCCAGGATCCTCGACATCGCCCTGACCTCCCGGAACAAGGGAAAGGGGGACGACAGCGTCCCCTTGTGCGGAATTCCCTACCACGCCTGTGATTCCTACCTGGCCAAACTGGTGCAGGCGGGCAGGCGGGTGGCCATCTGCGAGCAGGTGGAAGACCCCAAGACCGCCAAGTCCATCGTCAAGCGGGAGATCATCCGCGTCGTGACCCCGGGCCTGCCCGTGGGGCTGGAGGCCGTCCTCGGAGAAGAAAACGTCTTCCTGGGGGTGCTGGCGCCTTCGGGAGACCAGACGGGACTCGCCTTTTTCGATGTCCTTACGGGTGATCTCAAGCTCCTTTCCGAGACGCGCGAGGAGGCCCTTCTCAACCACCTCCAGGTGCACCAGCCCCGTGAGATCCTCGTTCCCCCCTCGCTGGCCGCCGACCGCCCCGCCCTGATTGAGAAGCTGGACCGGATGGCCCTTGTCACTCCTTTCGACGGAGACGACGGGATAGATCCCGCCCGGGTGGAGGCCCTGCTCGGCCTCTTGGCGCGGCAGGGAGGCCTGGACCTAAGAGCCGCTCTGTCCGACCTGGAACAGGCGACTCTGCGCGTCCTCCTGGCCTACCTGGTCTGGACTAAGAATGATCACCTGGAACACGTGCGGCGGCTGCAGGTGACCGCCCGCCGCCCCTACCTTCGAATCGACGAGTTCACCCGCCGTAACCTGGAGATCTTCGAGCCTTTGAGCGGGAAGACCCGGCGCGCCAACCTCTTGGCCGTCCTGGACGATACCCGGACGCCCATGGGCAGGCGGCTGTTGAAGGAATGGCTGCGGTATCCCCTCCAGGACCCGGAGGAGATCAACCGGCGCCTGGACGCCGTGGCGGCGTGGCGGTCGGACCCCAAGCGGAGGCAGAGAATCCAGGCCCTGCTGGGGGAGATGGCGGACCTGGAGCGCCTCATGGGACGGGTCACCTCCGAGCGGGCCAACGCCCGGGACCTGGTGCAGTTGCGGGAGACCCTCGCGCGCCTGCCGGGCGTTATCGAGGAGAGCCGGGGAGTGCCGTCCGCCCTGATGGAGCGGATTCTCGCGAACCTCGACCCCATGACGGACTTAACGGAAACCCTGGCGCGGAGCCTCGTGGACGAACCGCCCGTGAGTGTCCGAGAGGGGGGGATGTTCCGGGAAGGGGTCTCGGAGGAACTGGACGAGTTGCGGGAGATCCGCGCCTCCGGGAAGAGCTGGATGATCCGCCTGGAGTCCAAAGAGCAGGCGCGCACGGGGATTTCCTCCCTCAAGGTCCGATACAACCGCGTCTTCGGCTACTACATCGAGGTGACCAAGCCCAACCTTCACCTCGTCCCGGACGACTACCAGCGGAAACAGACCTTGGTTAACGCGGAGCGGTTCGTGACTCCCGAGCTGAAGGAGATGGAGGAAAAGGTCCTCTCGGCGGAGGAGCGGATCCAGCAGCTCGAATACACCCTCTTTGTAGCCCTCCGGGAGGAGATTAAGGGACGGGCGGGAAAGATTCAGGACATCGCCGGGGCCCTGGCCGAGCTCGACGTCCTCGTTTCCCTGGCCGAAGTCGCCCACCGTTACCGTTACTGCCGGCCGGAATTTACCGGGGATACCCGCCTCTGGATCACGCAGGGACGCCATCCCGTCGTGGAGCAGATAAACCTCCAGGAGTCCTTCGTTCCCAACGATACCCTCCTGGACTGCGAGAAAAACCAGATCATGCTCATCACGGGGCCCAACATGGCCGGCAAGTCCACCTACATCCGGCAGGTGGCCCACATCGCCCTCATGGCCCACGTGGGTTCCTTCGTCCCCGCGGAGAAGGTGGAAATCGGCGTCATCGACCGCATCTTCACGCGGGTGGGGGCCTCCGACAACCTCGCCCTGGGGCTCTCCACCTTCATGGTGGAGATGAAGGAGGCGGCGAGCATCCTGGCCAACTCCACGGTCCGGAGCCTCATCGTCCTGGACGAGATCGGCCGGGGGACGAGCACCTTCGACGGCTTGAGCATCGCCTGGGCCATCGCGGAGTTCCTCCACGACCGTTTCGAGGGGAAGGGGACCAAGACCCTCTTTGCCACCCACTACCATGAACTGACGGACCTGGCGCGCCTGAAACCGCGGATTCACAACTGGAACGTGGCCGTCAAGGAGTGGAACGACGAGATCATCTTCCTGCGGACGCTCGACAAGGGGGGGATGAACCGGAGCTATGGCATCCAGGTGGCGCGTCTCGCGGGGCTGCCGGAGACGGTGATCGAACGCGCCAAGGAGATCCTCCACAACCTGGAGGAGGGAGAACTGACGGAGACGGGTGTTCCCGCCCTTTCCGTGTCCGCGCGGAAGAAGGGCGGGCGGTCCGCCCCGGCCCAACTGGAACTCTTCGCCGCGCGGCCCTCGCCCGTGGAGGACGCCGTTCGGAAGGCCCCCATCGACCGGATGACCCCGCTGGAGGCCCTGAACCTCCTCCACCGCCTCCAGGCGGACCTGAAGGAAGACCGGACATGAAGGGCGGCGCCACGTGATATGGATCGCCCCCTTCCTCTTTTTCGGGATTTCGTTCCTCTTCTCCATGCTCGGCATGGGAGGGGCCCAGCTCTTCATCCCCATCCTTTTCTGGATGGGACTCGACTTCAAGACGGAGGCCATCCCGCTGGGAATCGTCCTGAGCCTGGTGAGCAGCCTGTCCGCCACCATCATCTACCTCCGGAAGCGGATGATCGACTGGCATATCGCCATTCCGTTCGGCCTGGCCATGGTGGTGGGGGCCCCCCTGGGAACCTGGGTCAACTATCTCGTGTCCACCCGGTCGGTCATCGTCTTCTTTTCGGTTTTGACCATCCTGGGCGCCCTCGTGATGCTCTCGGGCTGGACGCCCAAGAAGAAGGTCATGACCCCGGCGGGCAAGTTGATCCTGGGAATCTTCGGGGGCGTGGGCCTGGGATTCGACGCGGGGCTCATCGGGCGGGGCGGTGGCGCCATGGTGGTTCCCCTCCTGGTTCTCTTCGGCGTCGGGGCGAAAACGGCGGCGGCCACCTCCATGTTCGTGGTCATCTGTTCCACGTCGGCCAGCCTCATCTCCCACCTGGTGGCGGGGGCGCACCCTATTTGGGGCTTGTGGGCGGCCTGCGCCGTGGCCGTGGGCCTGGGGAGCAACCTGGGCGCCCGGTTCATGAGCGGACGCATGAGGCCCCGGGGCGTGCGCGTGGTCTTCGGCATCGTGCTGATGATCGTAGCCGCGATCCTTCTGGTCAAGGATGTCTACATGGCGGGGTAAGGGATAGGCGCGGGTCTGTAGTCCTTACACGAGTTCAATGTTCAAGGTTAAATGTTGATAGATTCGCAAAAAGTCAGATTTTACCTAATCGGACTTGTAACATAAGGAAGTCTTTTAGGCCAAAATTCAAAAAAACAAAACAAATCCCGACTCTTTTGCGAGAGCGTCAAATTGCATAAAATACTTGATAGGATCAAGAATCGTTATGATTGACATTTAAAAAACAAGTTGTTATATAGCCTAAACAGACGGGAGGTTGAATATTGAGAAAATGTTTCTTTTTCGGGGTTTTTTTTGTATTCATTTGTCTCGTTCTTACTCTGAAAACCGGTTACCCGGAAGACAGCATCAACAACAGTTCGCCTTCCATTCAAAAATCAGACAATAAGAAAGCAGTTAAAGAAAACAAGATGTTTTTCATGGGAATGGGGTCCCTCCGTCTCAACTGGACGCATACCAAGGGAGACGATATCCGGTTCCGATACAGTGACATGGGGCTGCCCGAGGGATTCGAGACGCGGGAGCGTGCCTCGTTCGTTGCCAACGGAACCTTTTGGGATGACTACAGCTTAGATGGCTATCTTGATTACGATCCCGAGAACCGGGTGATGGAGCCGGACCTGCAGTTTCTCGTCCATATTACCAAGGAGCGAGCCTACCTGTGGGCGGGGGATTACGAGGACGGTGTCTTCAAAGAGACGGTTTTCCCCCGGTATGACCATCCCTTCCGGGGAGGGATCGTGGGGGCGGATACGGAGCATTTCGGCTTCGAGGTCCTGGGCGGAAAGGCCCGGGGCGAATCGATGACGGAGGAATTCCCCGTGGACGCGGGCGCCGGCCCCTACTACCTGAGCATGTCCCCCATCATCCGTGGCAGCGAAACGGTTTATGTAGTGGTCCGGAGCCAGTCAAACCCGAGCCTAATCATCCGCCAGAACGCCCTGTCGAGGAACAAGGATTATTACATCGATTATGACCGGGGTGAGATCATGCTGAACGTCCCTCTGAACCCGGACGACGGACGGGGCAACCCCGTGTTTCTCAGGGTCAGCTACCAGTATGAATCCATCGAAGGAAATTTCACCCGGGATCTTTTCGGCGTCCGGACGTATGTCCGGCCCGTCAAGCAGGTTTCCCTTGAATTCACCTATATCGCCGACGCCGACGGTGACCTGAGCCTCAATGACGCCGTGGACCAGCGCCGGGGGGTGGGAAGCGTCGGCGCCCACGTAAACACGGATCGGCTTCAGCTCTATGGGGAATACGCCTTCAACGACGAGAAGGAGGTGAAAAGCCAGAACGGTTTTTTCACGGGAGGAAACGTGAAGGTCACGGACAAGGTTCACCTTTCCTTCGACGCGTGGTCCGTGGACACGGATTTTCCCACCTTCGCCAACGACCAGTTGGATTTCGGATTCGACCCCGGGGAGGTCATTCCTGAGTTCCGCGAGCGGAGCATCTACCTCTCGCCCTTTCAGTTCGCCCGGGACCTGGGGGGCGAACTCTACCCTCTCCTGACCACGCGCATTTCCACCGGGGAACACGAGGCGAACGCATTCATCGAGAGGGAAGGCGACGTCACGCGCCTGAGCGGGGGCTATGGCTTTCGCAAGGGGATAGACGATGATGTCACCTCCCACCTTGCATATTTTTCCGTCTTTCACGACGGCGATAGGACGAAATACTGGGGAAAGGGGGAATTCGACAAGAGCTCCGACCCGGGGGGAAAGGTTCGGGACGATTCCATGGAACAGTTCCTGGCGGGCGTGCGCCACAGGGCCTTGACCACCCGCCACGGGGACCTCTATCTCCAGGGGGAGTACAAGTTGGAGAACCTCAACGAGAACATGGAGGGGTATCCTTCCACGCTCCGGCACGTGGGAACGGTCCTCGCCGAGTTTCTCACGGACGACGAGGGCTACTACGCGGGATACACGAAGGAGATCCTGGACAACAAGGACGGCGGCGGGACCCTCCTCGACAGCGACATATTCGAGACGGGGATCCGCAAGCATGTTTACAAGGCCTTTTTTATCGATTCCCGCTACCGCTACGAGAGATCCGACGAGGAGGACCAGGTCTCCAAGGCGCACCTGGTGTCGCTGGGCGCCGGCGCGGACTGGAAGTATCTCCACGTGATGGCCCGGTATGAGTTCCAACTCAACAAGAACGACGCGCCCAACAAGGACAAGCGCCAGCTCTGGTCCATCTTCATCCACGGAACCCCCCTGAAAAACCTCCATCTGAGCCTCAGGTATTACAAGCGGAAGAACAACCACGAGGTCCCCGCGCCCACTTCCGAGAGCTCGGAGGAGGAGCTCAACTTCAGGCTGCTGTGGCATATAAACCGGCGCCTTTCCGTCTATTCCCAGTGGATGTACGGGACCAACGTTGAGCTGGATCCCCCCGTGGACAGGACGAGCAGCGATACCCTCGAGGCCGTCCAGGGGTTGAAATATGCCATGACCGACCGGTGGGAGCTTTTGGCCAATTACAAGCTGATCAAGGTTTGGGGCCCCCTGGATGACAAACGGGATTCCGGAACCGTCGAGGTGGATTACCTTGTTCACAAGCATGTCAAATTAGGCGTGGGGGTGGAGCACATCCGGTATCGCAATGACGAGGATCGGGACAACAACTACGACGCGACAGTGGGTTACTTCAAACTAATCGCCTTTTTTTAGGCGTGGGAGCGTAGAACTCTTTCGAGAGGGAACAAATGAAACCAAGTCGTTACATAGTTATTTTATTGCTGTTTGTTTTCATTTCTGGAGGGCTTTCGGGCCTTGCCTTTCCCGATGCGTCCTTTGATTTTTCTCTGGACGCCTGACCTTCCACGCGGACGGTTTCTCCGGGGGAGAACACAGACTACACGGTTGTCGTAAAGTCAATTGGCAAATTCAACTCGGCGGTATCCCTGTCGGTTTCGGGGCTGCCGGCGGGGGCGGGAGGGACGTTTGCCAAAAATCCCCTTACGCCTTCCCCGGGAGGGTCCGTCAAAACTACGCTCACGGTAACGACATCCAAGGATACACCAGTGGGGACCTATCAGCTGACGGTTACGGGAAGAAGCATTGAAGGGGAAAGGGTGATTGTCCACACGAAGAAGGTGACCCTTATCGTAAAGGGAAGCGAGTGCCCAGGGTTTACGGTTTCCGCCGATGCCGACCCGGCATCCGGCCCCTCCCCCCTGACCGTTCAGTTTACCGCCAGGATAGAAGAAGTGGAACCGGCCAAGGCCAGAGTGGCGGTTTCAGGGGAGGGGGATTACGACTACCAGTGGGCCTTCGGAGACGGGGGTACCTCCCAGGAAGAGAATCCCGTTCATACCTACCAAAAGGCGGGAACCTACAAGGCGGTTCTCACCGTGACCAACCGGTGCGGGGTCAGTGAAAAGGATGAGGCTGTCGTCACGGTTTTCAAAGGCGCCTCTCCCTTTGTGGGAACCCTGGAGAAATCATTTTCCCCCGCGACCGTCCTGCCCGGCGAGGAGACGGACCTAACCCTGACCGTGCGCAACACTACCCAGTCGGATTTTACCAATGTCACGGTCCTGGACGACATTCCGGAAGACCTCGTGGCCACGAAGCCTTTCGGGTCGGTTCACCCCTCCCGGTCCGGGAGCCGGCTGACCTGGAGCATCGCCAAGATCGCCCCTGGGGAGTCCGTGACCTTTGGCGTCCGGTGCAAGGTGAACCCCGAGGCCAGGCCGAGGAAGGTGGCGAATACCGCCTACCTTACACACGCGAGTTTGGATAGTCCCATCGCGTCGAACACGGCATTCCTGCGGATTGGGTTTCCGGATGTCAAGATTGAAAAATCTGTGAACCTGCGCGAGGCAAAGCCCGGCGACCGAATCGTCTATACGTTGAAGGTTTTGAACAGAAGCAGGATAACCCTTCCCGCGGTGGAGATAACCGACACCCTCTCCGATTGGCTCGAGTTCCTTTCCCAGGACGCCCCCTTCACGTTCGAGAAGGCGGGGAACCGCCTGACCTGGCGCGGACCCCTCGAGGCGAAAAAAACCTATGAAATCAAGATAACGGCGAAATTGAAGTGGAATGTCCCGTTTGGAACGCGGATTTCAAACCAGGCCTTTCTTACCTCGGACACGGGCGGCGTGAAAAAGCACTCGGAGACAGTTTGGACCAGCGTCGGCGCCACCCAGGTGGCCACCTCCAAGATCGGGTTTCGGAAAAAAGCGGAAATTCCCCAGGTTGACGTGGGCAGGATTATCCGGTTCCGCCTCATCATCCATAACGGTTCCCGGTATCCCCTCCTGTCCCCTGTCATCGACGATTACCTTCCCCAGGGGTTCTCCTATGTGAAGGGATCGAGCGTCTACGACGGCCGGCGGCTGACGGATCCCGAAGGACAGCGGCGCCTGCGATGGCGTCTCCCCGTCATCCCCCCCGGTGGGACGGCCGTTCTGAAGTATCAGACCATCATCGGAACCTCGGCGCGCCGGGGCAAGAACATCAACCGGGCGATCCTGAACGTCACGGACAACGCGGGCAAGACCTACCGGCTCGAAGCAAAGGCCCTCGTGTCCGTCTCCGCCCAGGGTTTCACCTTCACATGCGCGGTGGAGGGAAACGTCTATCTGGACGTTAACCGAGACGGGATTTACTCGCCCGGCGACAAACCTTTGGAGGGGGTGGAGGTCGTGCTTTCAAGGGGGGAAAGGACCGTGACGGACAAGGAAGGATACTTCATCTTTGATGACCTCTATCCGGGTGAATACCTGCTGGGCGTCAACACGGTAAAACTCCCGGAGAGATACAAGATACTTTCTCCATCACCCCTTTCGATTATCCTGATGGACGGCTTGACCGATTACCAGGAGTTTCTCGTGGGGTTTCGCAAAAAACCCTATGCCAGCCTTACGGGATTCGTGTTCATCGACAAGAACGGGGACGGAATGTTTGAGAAACGGGAATTTTTCCCGCTGAACTTTCAAGTTGTTCTCGACAAGGCCGTGAAGACATCGGGAAGGAACGGTCGATTCCGGTTTTCGCGCCTCAAGCCGGGGAAGCATGTCCTTGAAATACAAAGCGGGGGACACAAAAAGCGCGTCGAGGTGGACGTCAAGTCCCCCAAAACGGAGATACGCGTTCCCCTCCCATATCACCGATTGAACATCCTCATCCAGCGGGGAAAGCGATGAAACGAAGTGTCTTTTTTGCCCTTTTTGTTCTGTTAAGTTTCTCGCTGTTCAGCCATACCTCCCTTTTCGCGGCCACGTCCATCGGGGGACCCAGCGAGATCAATCTCTGTGATCAAGGGACCTTTACCGTTACCGTGGAGAACCCCGCGGGTGCGGCCGGCCCCGTCTGTGTCAGTAGTGTCAGCGTCACGGTTCCAGGTTCCGGATTTGCGTATGTGTCCGGAACCAGCCATGCGCAGGGACCAGGGGGGTGCGACAGCACGGCCGATCCCTCCGTGGCGGGACAAACGCTGACCTGGGACCTGACCGTGTTGTGTGGGGGGGCCGTTCATCTGGATCCCGGGGATTCCTTGACGATTCAGTACGACCTTCAAACAGATTGTGACGCGGTATCGGGCAGTATGACGGCGGATGTCGCGTATGACGACTGCGCCGGCGGTGCCCAGACCCATGAATCGAGCAGCGCGGACGTGAAAGTAAATCCCGGTGCGATCACCGTTACCAAGACACCCGCCGTCGTTCCGGCGGGTATTGGGGACTCGGCCACGTGGACGGTGACAGTCAAAAACACGGGATTGGGGACCGTGAAAAACGTGGTGGTGACCGATGTCCTGGACAGCGGGCTTTCCTATGTTTCCTCCAATCCGGCCGGTTCCAACGCGGGACAGACAACGACCTGGGATTCCTCGAATATCGCCGATTTGGCCTCCATGGACCCGGGGGATGAGATCTCGATCGATATCACGGCTACGGTCAATGCCTGCGAAAATCTAGACAATACGGCGGATGCCCGGTGGGGCTGCGACGGGGGAAGCGTCTGTTATGATACATCCACGGACGGTGGCACGGCCCAGGCATCGGTTCAGCTTCAGATAAAAACACCCAGCCTCGACTACACGCCGCCGGATATCACCTTCACCGAGTATTGCGCCGGAAGCACGAACGTCGACCTTCCCATTACGAACCAGGGAGACGGCACAGCCCATCAGTTCAGCTTATGTGTCAACCTGGATGGGTTCGGCGTAACGAACGTGAGCGCCGGCGCCTCTTACGACCCGAATACGCACTGCTTTTCCCTCCCCGATCTCGCCGCTGGCGACACGTATGATTTGAAGTTTGATCTGACTTATACGGATTGGTGCGGACAGGCCCCGTCCAGGACGCTCGTGTGGCAGCCCGCCTACGTGGACGATTGTGGAAATGCCTATAACCCGCCCCTGAAGATGAGCCAGGTCAGCAGTTCCGGCACTCCCGCCGCCCTGAATGTCACGAAGACCGGGCCCGGCGAGATGGAGATCGGTTCCCAGGCGACCTATCACGTTCACGTGGCCTACACGGGGCCCACAAGCTGCGGTGGAGGGACGACGGGAACAATAGCCGTGACCGACCACGTTCCGGACGGCTTTACCGTGACCGACGCGGGGGGGGGCACCTGGACCCCGGGAAACGGGGGGGCGGGAGGCACTATTGAATGGTCACTCGATCCGGCCGCGAGCCCCCTTGACACGGATATCACCCTCCAAGCGCCGGGGATGGATCAGTGTGAAACCTACTGTAACACCACGGTTACCAATGCCGTCGACGCGCAGGTCACCGATTGCTGCGGGTGCACGTTAAACGCTTCCGATTCGCAAACGACAGCGATCGAATGTTCCCAGTTGGTATCCTCGGACAAAAGCGCGGATCCCTCGGCTGTCGAGCCCTGTGGCCAGGTTACCTACACAAACACCTACAATTTCGGGAACGATCCAGCCTTGAACGGCGTTGACTTGTCGGGTATGAGCTTCGAGGAACAGGCGGACAATCATCAACAGTATGTTGCCGGGACCCTCAGCGTAACGTTTGACGGGACCGATATCACGGGCTGTGTCCAGGTGACGGACAACACGCCCGGCGGGAGTCTGATTCTCGATTTCTCGGGATGCGCGGGGGCTGTGCAGGGGAAAAGCCTTGTAATCACCTATACTCTGGAGATGACGGAGCAGTCCCAGCGTTCCTGCGGGGATCCCTATACGTTTTATTCCTGGTCGGTTCTTGATCTCGGGGTAACCGGAGAGAATTGCCTCCATGACGGAAAGCTCCACGAGACCACGCAGGTGACAGTGGTTCCCCCCGATATGGAGGTTTCCCTGACGGGGTTGCCCGCCGTCATCGAGACGTGCGGCACCTACGATATGGATCTCGTGATAGACAAGACGAGCGCCCAAGCCGTTCCCCACGATGTTATCGTTCGGTTGAATACCGACAACTACTATGTCGTCGCGGTCAGGGGTTACGATGGGATTACGCCATCCGGTCCGGTGGATCATGGGACATACCAGGAATGGGATTACGGAGACGATTTTTCAGGAAATAATCAGGCCGTCATCCACCTCACGGTTCAAAAGAAGTGTGAAGGGGGGCCGGATCTTGTGGCGACGGTTCTCTATGATGACGCCTGTCACGATGACGACACGCCGGACGAAACTTGTACCTCTTCCTCGACCTTTACACCCTCTTTGACCACAAGCGCGGAACTGATTATCACGAAGACCCCCGAAACATATTTTGTTTCGGACGCGACGGCCCAATGGACGATCTATGTGATCAATAAA
>JALSPC010000054.1 GCA_026986155.1 bacterium | reverse complement strand
CATGGTTCCGTCAAGGTTTTCAGATATCTATGCCGATCAAGCGAGGCATCTTATCGCCTGTTCTGGCACATTATTCATCCAGATTTTGCTACGCAACCGGTTCCACCCAACCTTCCTGTTTTCAATACGCCAATGCCCTCGTACCAGTCGCATGGGTTGTGAAGGATCTGTTTTCTTAGAGCATAAGGAGGGTGAGCCATGGCTTAAGTGAACTTGATAATTAAAAATGAATACGCTGTCTTTTACGGAGGCCAGGCATTCGCTTGACAATACTATAGATTTCATTTATATGTCAATATAGTATAGAGGGAGAGATAGAACTCCGTCAGTTATGTCTAAATAAGGGGGCAGGAACTATGAAGGCGGAAAAGACAGGGAAAAAGGTTTCCCGTAATATGAAGCACGTTATCCTGGGCCTCGTGCTCGGAATGTTTTTTTGCGTTATGATCGCCGTGCCTTTGATGGCCTACCAGGTCACCAAGGGAGACACTCTCTGGGATATTTCCGGGAGATTCCTAAAAAATCCTTTTTTCTGGCCCAAGGTTTGGGCCCTCAATCCCTATATTCCAAATCCTCACTGGATCTACCCGGGGAACAACCTCAGGCTCAAGGCCCCACAACCGGCTCTGCCAGCCTTGCCGCCCCGAGAAAAGCAACGGCCCGCGCCGGCACCTCAGGCGGCGGTGCCTGCTCCCAGGCCGTCTCCGCCCATCCTGACACACGAGAACATCCACGCGGAGGGATTTATCGCCAAGTCGAAATTAGAAGAGGTCGGCAGGGTGCTGACCAATGCGGATGATACCCCTATGGACGTCGAACCCCGCGTCCTCTGCTTCTACGCACGGGAAGGAGAAACCGTCTATCCTGGAGACCGCTACACCACCTTTACCTACATGAAGACCGTCTATCACCCCATCGATACCTGGAAAAAGATAGGATATCTCGTGGAACTGGGCGGGGATATCGAGGTCTTCCGCGTCGAGGGGCGCTACTGTTTTGCGAGAATCCTTCATAACTACATGGAAATCGACGAGGGGGATCCTATCGGGCGTTTCCAGCGTTGGCCCTCAAAACTTGTCATCACCCCGTTCAAAAAACCCATCCAGGCTTATATCGTCATGATGAAGGAGGGCCTGATGATGGGTGCCCAGGAGAAAGTCCTCTATATCGACAAGGGTAGCGACGCGGGTTTGAAACCCGGCAACGTGTTGAGCATCTACCAGGACTGCCCGAGAAAGACGAATCCCTACCAGACCTCCAAGTGGCGCTGCAAAGAGTGGCTGCCACCCATCGATCACCGGATAGGAAGCCTGATCGTCCTGTCCACGCAGAAAGAGACAGCCACGGCAATGGTGTTACAGAACGACAGGGAAATCATCGTGGGTGACAAGGTGCGGCCCTAACTCACTTTCGGAAGAGGTTTAGCAGAAGCGTAATCAAAAGGCTTATGATGATGGATGTCGCCAGGGGGAAGTAGAAGGTCCACTTCCCCCTTTTTATCAGGATATCCCCGGGCAGGCGCCCGATCCACGGAATCTTGTCTGAAAAGATGAGAAGCAGGCCGATGGCGGCGATCAGCAGGCCCGTAAACACGAGAAAGCGTCCGAAGGTCGGAAGCATCTCAGCCCTCATTCCTTGATTTCCGCTTCGCGATACGGTTCTTCCCCAGGAAACGGTCGCGCTCGCTGTAGATGCACCCGCAATACTGCTGCCTGTAAAACCCCGCTTCCTTCGAAAGTTCTATCCCCCGCCGCCATCCCTCCCGGAAGTCTTCGTAGTAGAAAGAAACCCCCTTTTCCCTCGAAATGGACTCCGCAATCTCCACCGCCAGGGCGTGCTGTTGCTGCTTGCTGTAGAACAACGTCGAGGAAAAGGCGTCAAAATGCCCCCGTTTCGCCACCTGGGCCGCGGCGAGCAGGCGCGCATGGTAACAGTACTGGCATCGGAGGCTTTCCCGGAAGGCGGTATTCCTCAAAAACTCGTCCAGCCGGTATTCATCCCGGTAGATGACGGGGAGAGAAGATCGTTCTTCCAGAAGGCGAACGGCATTTAGGCGCCTTTCATACTCCAGGTAGGGATGGATGTTCGGGTTGTAGAAAAACCCGTAGACTTCGTGCCCCTCCTCCCGCAATCTCTCCAGGGGATAGACGGCGCAGTTGGCGCAACAGATGTGCAGGAGAATCCGCATGTTCCCGTTCCGTCACAGACCCTTCTCGGCTACCGGCCCAGGCGCTTTTCCGCCTCCAAAATCATCTGCGTGGTCTTGATGACCGTGTCCGGGTTCAGGGAGATGCTGTTGATCCCACATTCCACCAGGAACTCGGCGAAATCGGGGTAGTCGCTTGGGGCCTGCCCGCAGATCCCGATCTTCACGTTGTTCTTCTTGGCCACTTCGATGACATTTTTCACCATGCGTTTGACGGCGGGATTCCGCTCGTCGAAGATGTGGGCGATGTAGTCCGAATCCCGGTCCAGCCCCAGGGTCAACTGGGTAAGGTCATTGGAGCCAATGGAAAACCCGTCGAATATCTCGCTGAACTCCTCGGCCATGATGACGTTGCTCGGCACCTCGCACATGACATAAACCTCGAGGCCGTTTTCACCCTGCTTGAGGCCGAATTCCTCCATGATGCGGAGGACCTTCTTGCCCTCTTCCACCGTTCTACAAAAGGGAACCATGACCTTCACGTTGGTCAAGCCCATCTCGTCCCGGGCCTTCAATATAGCGGCGCATTCCAGAGCGAAGGCGTCCTTGTAGTTGGGGTCGTAATAGCGGGAGGCCCCGCGAAACCCCAGCATGGGGTTGTGCTCCACCGGCTCATAATACTTGCCGCCGATGAGGTTGGCATACTCGTTCGTCTTGAAATCACTCAGGCGGACGATGACATCCTTGGGATAAAAGGCCGCGGCGATTTTTGCGATCCCCCGGGCCAGCTTGTCGATGAAAAACTGCTTCTTGTCGGTGTAGGCCCGGGTAATCTCCTTGATCTTCTTTATCACCTCCTCGTCCTCGAGGGTATCGAACCGCGCCAAGGCGAGGGGGTGTATCTGGATGTAATTGCTGATAATGAATTCCTCCCGCGCCAGGCCCACCCCGTCATTGGGAATGAAGGATAGCGCGAAGGCGTTGTCCGGGTTGCCCACGTTCATCATGATCTGGGTCTTGGGACGCGCCAGGTTCTCAAGGTTTACCCGGTTGATCTCGTAATCGAGAAGCCCCTCGTAAACGTATCCCGTCTCCCCCTCCGAGCAGGAAACGGTGACGTAATCGTAATCTCGCAACACCTCGCAGGCGTTTCCCGTCCCCACGACGCAGGGCACGCCCAGCTCCCGACTGATGATAGCCGCGTGGCAGGTCCGCCCCCCCCGGCTGGTCACGATGGCCGCCGCCTTTTTCATGATGGGCTCCCAGTCTGGGTCCGTCATCTCCGTCACCAGGACCTCTCCCTCGTTAAACTTCCCGATATCCTTGACGTCCTGGATAATGTTCACTTTCCCGACGCCGATCTTCTCCCCCACGCTTTTGCCAACGAGAAGGAGCTTGCCGCGCTCTTTCAACTCGAAGCTCTCAAGGACGAGTTCGTCACTCCGGGATTTTACCGTCTCCGGCCGCGCCTGGACGATGAAGAGTTCGTTCGTGATGCCGTCCTTCGCCCACTCGATGTCCATGGGACAGTCCCGGCCATGGAGATTCGAGTAGTGATCCTCGATGATAACCGCCCACCTGGCCAACTGCAGGATCTCGTCGTCCTCCAAGATATAGGAGTCCCGCTCCTTTTGGGGAACGGGGATGTCCTTCGTTTTGGCCTCGCCCTCGGAGGAATAGATCATCTTGAACTCTTTACGTCCCAGGTATTTTTGGATGATGGACTTGTAACCCTTGGCGAGGGTCGGCTTGAAGACGTAAAATTCGTCGGGATTCACGATTCCCTGGACGATATTCTCTCCCAGCCCATAGGATCCGGTAATGAACACAACGTCCCGAAATCCGGATTCGGTATCCAGCGTAAACATGACGCCCGAACAGGCCAGATCGGACCGAACCATCTTCTGCACGGCAATAGAAAGGCCCACATCAAAGTGGTTAAAGTGCTTGTGCTCACGGTACGTAATCGCGCGGTTCGTGAAGAGAGAGGCGAAACATTTCTTGCACGCCTCCAGTAGCCCGATCTCTCCCCGGATGTTCAGGTAGGTGTCCTGCTGGCCCGCGAAGCTGGCGTCCGGAAGGTCCTCCGCCGTGGCGCTGGAGCGCACTGCCACGTCCGTGTCCTCCCCGTAGCGCTCGCAAAGCTTCCGGTAGGCCGCGAAGATTTCGTCCTTGAGGTCCTGGGGAACTTCAATATTACGGATAATCTGCCGGATGCGGCTTCCCGTCAACTGCAAGGCCCCCATATCATCCACGTCCAGGGTATTGAGCAGCGCCTCAACCTTCTCGCGCATATTCGAATGGTCCAGGAGATAATGATAGGCGTCCACCGTGATGGCGAACCCGTAAGGGATATTGACCCCTTTCGAGGACAGTTCCCGGTACATTTCGCCGAGAGAGGCGTTTTTCCCTCCCACGCGGGGCAAGTCGCCCATCCCGATTTCATCGAACCATAAAATCCATTTCGAAGACATAAACTCCCTCCTTTTTTAGTCAATCTCCCCCAAGCAACCAGCGCTTACAAACCTACTCAACCTTTTTTGAATCGCAATAAATAACGTGCTATAATAAATAGATTAAACATGATTCAATATACCTTAAAACGGTTTTTGGGTCAACACTTTGCCCAAATTCATGTGTGAGAAGTGACGGAAAGCCCCTAATGCCCTCGAGAAAAATTCCTGCCGATTTTCTTCCATGGCCTCACCTGATTACCGGCTCATTGATCCGCCGATACAAGAGGTTCCTCGTTGATGTCCGGATTGATGAAGCCACAACGGTTACCGCTCATTGCCCAAATTCGGGAAGCATGAAGGGACTGATCCATGAGGGGAATACCGTCTACCTTTCCCTATCCGGAAAAACCGGGAGAAAAACGGCTTTCACCTTAGAGATGATTCAGCTACCGTTCACATTCGTCGGCGTCAACACCCTGCGCGCGAATCTAATCGTCAAGCGAGCCATCGAACAGGGGAGGATTCCGGAGCTGACGGACTATGACCACCTTCAAACCGAAAAAAGATACGGAACGAATTCAAGGATCGATATTCTCCTGACGGATAGAAGGAAAACCCCTTGTTTCATCGAAGTCAAGAATTGCACCTTGGTGGAAGAGAAGATCGCGCGATTTCCCGACGCCGTCACGTCCCGCGGTTTGAAACACCTTGTTGACCTACAGTCGGAAGTAAAGAAAGGACATCGCGCCATCATGTTTTATCTGGTCAACCGAATGGATGCCGAAGCCTTTCGTCCCGCAGACGATATCGACCCCGTTTATGGAAAAGAGCTTCGAAAGGCGATAAAAAGGGGCGTGGAGATCTTCGCCTGGGACGTCAGCATTGATACCGCCGGCATTTCAGTCCGGCGGTCCCTCCCTTGTCTTTTATGATATCTACCCGCGGGTGGACATCCGACGTTCCAGCCAGCGGGTTACATGATAAAGGGGATAAGTCAGGACCATATAGAGAACCGCGAGAGGAATGTAGGCCTCAAACGTTCGATAGGTGGTGGCGTTGATAATCTCCGATGCCTTGGTCAGTTCCCTGACGGAAATCACTGACAGGAGTGAGGAGTCTTTAATGAGAGAAACGAATTGTCCCGTCACGGGGGGGATGATTCGGCGAAAGGCCTGTGGAAACAGAATGTAACGGAGCGTCTGCCATTCGGAAAGCCCGGAGGCTCTGGCCGCCTCCACCTGTCCCTTATCTATGGACTCGATTCCCGCTCGAACCATTTCGGCGATATACGCGCCGGAGAAAAATGCTAAAGTGATACTCCCAATCACTATCGGACTGTCCATGTGAACGATGGTGGCCACACAAAAATAGAAGATGTATATTTGGACCAAAAGCGGCGTTCCCCGGAAAACTTCCACGTACATCTGGGCCATTTGATTGATAAACGGATTTTTTGAAAGGCTTGCAACGCCCCCCGCAACACCGATTACCAGGCCCAAGGCTATCGAAACGATGGAAATAACAACGGTGTAAAAGAATCCCCTGACGAATAATTCCCTGTATTGCCAAGGAATCCGCCAATCCCAGTGATAATCGATGCTCGAAAGGAGGGTATAAAAAACGACAAGAGCCGCGATACTGAGAATCACCCGGGCCAGGATTTTTTTTACCATCGCATCACGGAATCAGAGAATGAAAATATTTATCATAGAGACCCTTGTAACGTCCGTCAGCCTTGATGGTTTCCAAAAAGATATTCAGCCAGTTTAAAAAATCAAAATCACCTTTCCGGATGGCTATGGCGAAAGGTTCATAGGTAAACGGCTTCAAAAGCGCGTAGGTGCTTCCGGCATTCTCTTTCTGATGCTTCGCGATGGACAATTGATCATAGATAAAGGCGTCGGCCCGGCCGGTTACCACTTCCCGAACACACGCCGTCTCGTCCTTGAAACGGTTGATGCGCGCTTTTGGAAATCTTTTTCGCGCGATAAGATCCCCGGTCGTTCCCGTTTTGACGGCAATGATCCTTCCCTTCACGTTCAGCTGGTCCACCGAGGTTAATCCGGGGGCACGTTTTTGACTGATGAGGGCGCATAAACCGGTCACAAAATAAGGATTCGTGAAACTCACTGCCTTGGCGCGCGTCAAGGTCCGGGTCATTCCCGAGATAATCATGTCCACTTTTCCCGTCTGAAGAGCGGGAATCAATCCGGTCCACTCGATGTCTTTGATAACCAGTTTCACCCCTAATTCCTTTGCGGCAAGCCTTGCCAGGTCCACATCAAATCCGATGGGATGCCCGCTTTTGTCCGAATACTCGAATGGATAGTATTCCACCTCCATGCCAACCTTGAGGGTTCCTCTTTGAATAATCTGGTTCAACGTGCTTCCCTTAAAAATATCATAGGGGGTCACGTTTACCGCCATTACCTTGGAGGCACTGGGAAAAAGCATGGAAAAGGCGAAAAGACATAAAATTACCTTGCGCATTTTTTCTCCTTTTTGCCTTCCAGTATATTCAAGACCGCCGGTTTGTCAAATTCCCCCGCGCCATACCGCCTGGGAACAATTCTTTCAAGGATATCAATTACAAGGAGGCGGAGACCTTCGAGAAATCGGCGAAGCGGGAGAAGAGCCGCTGGATGCCTGTGAGGAGGCTCACCCGGTTGCGCCGGAGCGCTTCGTCGGGATCCATGACCAGCACCTCGTCGAAAAAGCGGTCCACCATAGGCTTGAGGGTGGCAATGAGCTCAAGGGCCGTCCGGTAGTCCTTCGCGTCCATCAGGGCAAGGAAACGGTCCCGGAGCCTTTCTGTCTCCTCGAAGAGGGCCTTTTCCGGCGCCTCCCTGAGCAAGACGGGATCGACTACCGCGTCCCCTTCCATCTCCTGTCCCTCCAGGATATTCACCACCCGTTTGAAGGAGAGCATCAGCGAGGCGAAGGCGGGATCCTGGCGGAACTCGTGCAAGACCCGGACCCTCCGGGCGCTGTCGGCCACGTCGTCGAACGACCTGGCGATGACCGCCTCGATGGTGTCGAAGGCGATTCCCTCCGCCTGGAGGACACCCCGAAAACGCACGGCGAAGAATTCCCGTACCGCCTCCGTAAGGGGTTCAAGTGCCATTACAATCTTTTCACCGAGTAGCGCTGCGGCCTTTTCCACCCACTCGGTGAGAGACAGCGCGTAATCCTTTTCCAGGATAATCCGGAGGATAGCCAGGGCCGCACGCCGCAGCCCGAACGGGTCCGCCGCCCCCGTGGGCACGAGGTCGTTGCCGAAACATCCCACGAGGGTGTCCATCCGGTCCGCCATGCCCACCACGGCCCCCACAGCCCCCTCCGGGAGTTTATCTTCGCTGAACCTGGGAAGGTAGTGCTCGTAAATGGCCTCGCATACCTCGTCGGGCTCTCCCTCGAGCCGGGCGTAGATGCGCCCCATGATGCCCTGAAGGCTGGGAAATTCCCCCACCATCTCCGAAACCAGGTCCGCCTTGCACAAGAGGGCCGCCCGTTGCACCGCCTCTCCGGGCACCCCGAGACTGTCCGCCAGGTAGGCGGACAGCTGGAGGATGCGCTGCACCTTTTCATACGAGGTCCCCAGCTTTGCGTGGAATACCACCCCCTTGAGTTCTTCCACCCGCTTTTCCAGGGGCACCTTCCGATCCTCCTCGAAAAAGAACCTGGCGTCCTCGAGACGCGCGCGGAGGACCCGTTCGTGCCCCTTCACGAAGGTGTCCAGACCCTCGCGATAGGTGTTGTTCACCGCGATGAACATAGGCGCCAGCGTCCCGTCGGGGCGCGTCACGGAAAAGTAGCGCTGGTGCTCCCGCATGGCCGTCACCAGGACCTCGCGGGGCAGTTCGAGGTATCCCTCGTCAAACCGCCCTATCACAACGAAGGGATACTCCACAAGGTAGGTCACCTCGGTCAGGAGCTCAGGATTCTCCAGCCATAGGAGCGCGCCGGATTCCAACGCCTCTTTGATCCCCGCGCGGATGGCCGCCTCGCGACGGGCGGGATCGGCCATGACCGAGCGCGCTTCCAGTCCCCGCAGGTAGCCTTCCACGTCCGTAACCTTGAAGACTTCCGGCGCCAGGAAACGGTGCCCCCGTGAAAGGTTCCCCGCCGGGATGCCGTCCAGCTCGAAGGGAACGACGGCCCCGTCGAAAAGGGCGAGAATCCAATGTATGGGTCGGGCGAATCGCAGGGTTCCCGCCCCCCACCGCATCGACTTCCGGAAGGGGATCGCCAGGATGAATTTCGGAAAGAACGCCGACAAAAGCGCGGCCGTTTCCTTTCCTTCCACCTTCCGGCGGATGCAGACATACGCCCCCTTCGGGGTCTCCTTGACGCCGAGGTCTTCCACGGAAACCCCTTTGGCCCGGGCGAACCCGGTCGCCGCCTTGGTGGGCGTTCCGTCCGGACCGAACGCGGCGGCCTTCGGGGGGCCCAGGAGCTCTTCCTCCCGGTCCTCCTGGCAAACCGGCAGGCCCCTCGCGATGAGGACCAGCCGGCGGGGGGTCCCCAATGTCTCCACCGTGTCAAAGGCCAGGGCGTTTTCTTTCAAGAACCCCTCGAAGCGCCGTTTCATGTCATCGAGGGCCGGCGGCAAAAACCCGGCGGGAATCTCCTCGGTTCCGATCTCTAATATCAAATCAGGCATGGGAGGCTCCTTTCATGAGGGGGAATCCCATCTCCTTTCGCTGCTCGAGGAAGGCGTGGGCGCACCCCCGGGCCAGGGCACGGACCCGGCCGATGGTCCGCGTGCGCTCATTGACGCTGATGGCGCCGCGGGCGTCCAGGAGATTGAAGACATGGGAGCACTTCAGGCAGCAGTCGTAGGCAGGACGCACGAGCCCCCTCTCCAGGAGGCGGTTCGCCTCCGCCTCGAAGGAATCGAAGAGGTTCCAGAGGAGGGGCACGTCCGCCGCCTCAAAGTTGTAGGTGGAATATTCCACTTCCGACTTGTGAAAGATATCGCCGTAGCTCACCGTGTCGTTCCACGCCAGGTCGTAGACGTTGTCGATGTTCTGCAGGTACATGGCGATGCGCTCGATCCCGTAGGTGATCTCCACCGGGATGGGGGCGAGGTCAATCCCCCCCACCTGCTGGAAGTAGGTGAACTGGGTAATCTCCATGCCATCCAGCCAGACCTCCCAGCCCAGACCCCACGCCCCGAGGGTAGGGGATTCCCAGTCGTCCTCCACGAACCGGATATCGTGCTCCAGCGGGTCCACGCCGAAGCGTTTCAGGCTCTCCAGGTAGATCTCCTGGATGTTAAGCGGCGACGGCTTGATAAGCACCTGGAACTGGAAATAGTGCTGGAGCCGATTGGGATTCTCACCGTAGCGCCCGTCGGTGGGCCGACGGGACGGCTGCACGTAGGCCGCGGCCCAGGGTTCCGGGCCGACGGAGGCGAGAAAGGTGGCGGGATGAAACGTTCCCGCGCCCACCTCCACGTCATAGGGCTGCTGGACGAGGCAGCCACGCTCCGCCCAGAAGGTTTGCAGCGCCAGAATAAGATCTTGCACGTTCATATCTAAACCCCTTAAAAAGTTAGCCGGTTTTATAATGGAACTGGCAGACTGTCAAGAAGGCCGAAAAATAAAAGGGTCGTTTGCCATAGCCATCGTTGATAATTTCGCAAAAAACCATGTTTTTAAGGCAACGTAAAAAGATTCAAGTTCAAGGAGCGCAATTCGCGAGGAATGAGGCGAAGGTGAAGTGCGTTGCGATGACGAAGGATGCAGTGCGACCTGTCCGCGTGCAACACACAGGCGGACACAGAAATGGAACTTTTTGCGAATCCATCTTTTCTGAAACTCTTTCGCCAGGGATGTGCGTGTCGATTCAACGGCTGTCGCCACATCCCGGGCAATCCTCGCGCCTTTTCACGTCGGCGAAGATACACTCCATGATTTCGCCGTTGAAATAGAGCAGGCGGCCCTTTAAGAGCTCCCCGATGCCCGTGAGGAGCTTGATGACCTCCAGGGCCTGGAAGGAGGCGGTAAATCCCGCCGTGGGGCCGAAGACGGGGATCTTGTCCCCTCTTTCTTTCTTGCGGGGGAAGATACACTCAAGGCAGGGCCCGCCCCCTGGAAGGATGGTGGTCACCTGTCCCAGCATGCCGTAAACCCCGCCGTGCACCAGGGGCACTCCCCTCTCCACGCACGCCCGGTTCAAGAGGTAGCGCGTCTTCATGTTGTCCAGGCAGTCCACGGCCACGTCCGCGCCTTCCAGGAGGCCTCTGCAGGTCTCGCGCGTTATCCTCTCCGCCACGGGTGTGACGCGGATGTCCGAATTCATCTTCCCAAGTTTCTCGCCGGCCGAATCGACCTTCTGTCTGCCCAGGTCGGTTTCCCAGTGGAGAAGCTGCCGGTTCAGGTTGGAGAGGGAAACGGTGTCCGGGTCCACGAGGACGAGACGGCCGATCCCAGCGGTGGCGAGATACATGGCCACGGGCGATCCCAGGCCCCCGACCCCCGCGATGAGGACCTTGGCGGCCTTCAGTTTCTCCTGCCCCTCTTCGCCGAAGGCCTTGAAGAGGATCTGGCGGCTGTATCTCTCTTTTTCCGAGTCTTTCAACATGACGCGAGTCTCATGAAAAAAGCTTCCTTGTTGCCCCCCTACTTCCGCTTACGTGACAGGACCTCCAGGAGGACGAGCATGAGGATGGCGAAGAGGATCAGGATGGTGGACAGCGCGGGCAGGATCGGTTCGATGGAGAACCGGATGCTGTCCCACATCTTCTTGGGCAGCGTGATGGCGTGGGAGCTGGACAGGAAGATGGCCACGACGGTCTCGTCGAAGGAGATCATGTAGGCGAAGACCGCCCCGGTGATGGCCCCCCGCTTGATGAGCGGCAGGGTCACCTTGAAGAAGACCTTCATGGGGCTGGCCCCCAGCGTGGCCGCGGCGTGTTCCAGGGAGGGATCGAGCCCCTTCAGGGTGGCGGAGACGGTGATGATGACGAAGGGAAGGGTGAGGATGGTATGCGCCAGGACGAGGCCGGGCACGGTGTCCACCAGGTGGAACTTGGAGAGGAAGGAGTAGAGCGCCACCGCCGTGATGATGAGGGGAACGATCATAGGGGAGATAAACATGGCGTTGAGAAACCCCTTGGCGGGGATCTTGTAACGCATGGCCAGGCAGGTCAGGATGCCCAGCACCGTGGCGAAGAAGGAGGCGAGAACCGCTACTTCGAAAGAAATCCGGATGGCGCGCCACCACGGCCCGCTGTGGAAGAATTTGATATACTGCTCGACGGAGAATTCCGGCGGCGGGAAGGAGAAGAAGCGGGCGGGCCCGAATGACATGGGCACCAGGACGAAAATGGGCGCGATGAGGTAGATGGAGACAAGGATCCCGAAGATTATCTCAATGGCGTGGAGTTTCTTGGCATCCGCTTCCATCATACCCCCAGGTCTTCCAGTTTTTCCAGCCCCACGACCCTGTTGAAAATCGTGTAGAAGACCAGCGTCGCCACGAGCAGGATCATGGAGAGGCTCGCCGCGAAATGCCAGTTGAGGACGGTCTGGACCTGGAAGGCGATCATGTTCGAAATCATCATTTCACGCGACCCGCCGAGGAGGGCCGGCGTGATGAAGTAACCCAGGCTCATGATGAAGACGAGCAGGAATCCCGCGTAAACCCCGGGAAGACTCAGGGGAAAGGTCACCCACCAGAAGGCCTGCGCGGGGCGCGCCCCCATGGTCTGTGCCGCCTTGGGCAGGTTGGGGTCGATGCTCTTCAGGACGCTGAAGATGGGCAGGATCATGTAGGGCAGGAGAATCTCCGCCATGCCGAGAACGACGGAGAAGAGGTTGTGCAACAGCCTCACGTGGTGATGGGTGATGCCCATCTTCATGAGGAAGCTGTCCACGATGCCGGAGCGCTGGAGGATGATGATCCACGAAAAGTTGCGGACCAGGAGGCTGATACACATGGACAAGACGATGCAGACGAGAAAGACCTTGCTGAGCTTCTCCCCCGCGCGGCTGAGGATGAAGGCGAAGGGGTAGCCCACCAGCAGGCAGACCGCCGTGACGATGAGGCTTATCTTGACGGTAATCCACATGACCCGCATGTAAACGGGCCGCTGGAAGAAGGCAATGTAGTATTTAATGGTAAAATGAGGGTCGAAGAGGCTCAGGTGAAACATGCGTAAAATCGGGATGACAAAGAAGACGGTAAGCGCGACGAGCGCCGGAGTGAGCAGGAGCATCCCCTTGGCGGTAGGGTGCATGAGGATGTTTTTCAGCCGCTTGTCCATGTTCGTTTGCCCGGCGGGGATGCTCCTGAATGATTTTGGTTTCGTACGGCTCAGCTAATCTTCCAGGCCGCCCACTTTTCATTCAGCTTGTTGAGGCGGGGCTGCCACCACTTGGAGTTGAAGCTGAACTGCTTGGCCAGGTTGTCCGGGTAAGTGGGAAGCTGTTTCTGGCGGGCCTTCTCGATGTAGTTGTAAGCCAGCTTGTTGGAGGGCCCGTAGGCGATGAGCTTACCGCACTGGTAGGCCTGTCGCTTGGCGTCGAGGGCGAATTGGATGAACTTCATGGCCAGTTCCTTCCTCGGCGTGCCCTTCGGGACGGCCCACAGGTCCCAATCGTAGGCGGCGCCATCCCACACGATCTCCAGGGGCACACCCTTGGACTGCGCCACGTTGACCCGTCCGTTCCACGCGGAACTCATGACGACGGCGCCGGAGGTCAACTGCTGGATGGACTGGGCGCCGGACTCCCACCAGGCATCGATGTTGCCCTTGATCTGGCTCATCTTCTTGAAGGCCCGGTCGATGTCCAGGGGATAGAGCTTGTCCTTGTTCACGCCGTCGGCGATCAGGGCGAATTCCAGGTTGAACGGCGCGTGGTCCTGCAGGGAACGGGGGCCGGGGAAGTTCTTCACGTCCCAGAAGTCCGCCCAGCCCTTCGGGGCCTTCTTCAACTGCTTCTTGTTGTAGGTCAGCGCCGTGGTGAAGGCGATATTGCCGATGCCGTACTTGTGGATGGCCGGCTTGACGATGGTGTTCAACTTGACGATGTTCGTGTCGATGGGTTCAAGCAGGTTTTCCGTGATGGCCGTGTACATGATGCGGGACTCGATATCCACCACGTCCCATTCCACGTTGCCGCTGGTGACCTGCGCCTTGATCTTGGCCAGGTCCGGCCCCGTCGCCTCCACGACCTTGATGCCGGTCGCCTTCTCGAAGGGCTCGAAGAAGGCCTTCCGCTGGGAGGCCTGGTAAGACCCGCCGTAGGAACAAATCACCAGCTTCTTGTTGGAGGCCGCCGTGGCCTTGCGCACGAAGATGTGGGGCCCCACCGCGGCCGCGGCCGTAGCCGCTGCCGTTCCCTTCAAAAATTCACGCCTTGAAATTTTCTTCTTTCCCATAATTCCTCCTCCCGTAAAAAATTATTCAGGAAGACCCTCGCAGTAGGTCCGGCAACTCTTCCAGTGCACGCTGAGGGTCAAGCGATCTCCCGCCTCGACCTTCGTGGCGGGATAAAAATTGGGTTGTTTCACCGTTATGACAACATCCTTTCCTATCTCGACGGAATACTTTGAACTCTCCCCGAAATATATCACCTCCTTTATGACCCCTTCGAAGGTATTGTATTCCCCGGAGACCGTCTCCGAGGCAGGCACGACCCGGAACTTCTCCGGGCGTATGGCGACGGAAACCCGGGGTCCCTCGATCTTTTGCGAGCATTTCAGGGCGTGGAAGGAAACACCGCCGGGCAACTGGAGGAAGAGCCGATCCTCCTTTATTTCGAGCACATCCGCCGCGAAGATGTTGGATTCCCCGATGAAATCGGCCACGTAGAGGGTCCTCGGCTCCTCGTAGAGCTCCTCGGGAGAACCCACCTGTTCCAGCTTCCCATCCCGAAGGACGGCGATGCGGTCCGACATGGTGAGGGCCTCTTCCTGGTCGTGGGTCACGTAGATGGTGGTAAAGCCCAGGTCTTCCTGGATATGCTTGATCTCTATCTGCATATGCTGGCGGAGTTTCTTGTCCAAGGCCCCCAGGGGTTCATCCATGAGAATGAGCCCCGGTTCGAAGGAGAGGGCCCGCGCCAGGGCGATGCGCTGCTGCTGCCCCCCGGAAAGTTGGGAGGGATACCGGTCTCCGTGCTGGGGGAGCTGGACCATGTGGAGGGCCTGGTGAACCCTCCGCTCAATCTCCTCCTTCGAGACCTTGTGCATCTTGAGGGGGAAGGCGATATT
>JALSPC010000053.1 GCA_026986155.1 bacterium | reverse complement strand
TCGGATTTGGACTGCGGCGGCATTCGTGCCGGCGAGTCCATAGGGGGCGTCGGTGTCTATTCCGTGCACAGCCCGAAAAACCCCACCGTCAAAAAAACCTTCCGCTGGACGGTCCCCGAAGGGCGGTCCGGTAAGAAGCTGACGCTTCGTTTCTGCTGGTCAGGCGTCTCCTATGAGACGCCCCATGGCTGGAAATACCATTACCGGTGGGTCCCGGCGGGCACGCCGCTGCCAAAGACCAGCATCACAGCCGCGCCTCCTTCCCAGGCGGGAGAGCAACCCGCGTCCCGACCCTCCGGGATGAAAACCCGCGCCAGTTCGAAATTCAAGGCCAATTCCAGGGGGGACGTCTTCAGGAAGGGACACTGGGTCGGCGCCCGCGGGGGCAGCGACTGGATCCAGAGGAATTTCGGCCGCGTCATTCCCATCTCGAAGATCTACATCAAGCGGGCAAGCACCGACGTGACCACGCGGGGGTTCCGCCTGATCCTCAAGCTCCGGCGTCCCGACGGGACCTGGGTCAAGGTGGATGAACTCCACGACACCAACATCAACCGCTCGAAACTCTCCAACGGCAGGATCGGCGTCTCCATCCCCCCCTACACCAAGAATATCTTACCTCCCGTCCGCGCCACCGCCTTTCGGCTGGAATTTTACGGCCACGGTTGGTTCGACGCGGAAGATATCCGACTCTACACGCCAAGAAAAAGTATATCAGGCAAAAAGAACAAACGATATATCCTCCTAAAAACAATATTCGTGTCTCGTGACCAAAACCTATTTCCTGACCCTGGAGTGAAAGATGATCAGGCTGACTCCAATAATTTTGTGATTGATGGGAACCAGTCAAAAGGTTGGGTCTGGCTTTTATTCAGGGATAAGATTTTATACTCAATTGCCGATAAATCTGTTAGGCTGAGACTTGAAATTTCTTCCGTTAAATCTGCCGCTTCCGGTGACGGGTTTATTATTTACAGCAACAATGGAGTTGTCGGTAAGATCGGCAAGGTATCGAAATCTGAAATTGTCGAGATCCCTCTCGATACAAGTAGGTTGAATGTAAAAAAAGGTATCCTTAAGCTGAAACTAAGAGCTGCCGGTGATGATGCAGCCTATGTTCTATCCAAAGCATCTGGACGTGGTGCCCAATTGAAGATTTACCAACTCCGCGCAACCAACTGATGGCAACGCTTATTACATAAACATAAACAGGAGCATGGGAAATAAAAAATCTGCATTGAAATCGGCCATAAGAAAAAATTCCATGAATAGGTAAGATCAAGGGATGGAGGGACAGCCGCCCGACAAGGCCGTCCTGTATGACAACGGCGGGAAACTGGCCCTCTTCGACCAGGAAGACAAACAAAAGTATGTCCTTCGACGGGTCAAGTAAGGGTTAAATCGTTTTAGTGAATCTCCTCCGGCTCTGCGGGAGGAGATTCAGTGCTTTCTTGTATTCGCAAATTCGTTAACTCACGCCTGACGGGTAGCCCCCAATTCCCTGCGAAATATCCTATAAAAAGGTAATTGCGAATAAGCCCACCCCATCTTAATAAATACGCAATTTCCAAATGCACCTTTTTGAATGAAGCGTGTTTAACAATGAGGGAGTCACACATAGAATGAAAAATAGGTAATTTCCCCTATTGAAAAGAGGCGCGGGATGGTGCAAATAATGACAAACATTGTTTGAGAACCATGAAATAGGAGTTGCCCTATGATTATCGGGATACCCAAAGAGATAAAGGAAATGGAGTTCAGGGTTTCCGCTACCCCAAACAATGTTAGCGATTTCACGGAAAGGGGCCACGAGGTTTTCGTCCAGAGATCGGCAGGCGTAGGGGCGGGGTTTACCGACGAGGCGTATGAAAGGGCGGGCGCGGTGATGCTTGACACCCTCGAGGAGGTTTATGAAAGGGCGGAGATGATTCTCAAGGTCAAGGAGCCCCTTCCGCCGGAATACCCCTTGTTGCGGGAGGGCCTCGTCCTGTTTACGTATCTCCACCTGGCGCCGAACCGCGAGCTGACGGACCGGCTCCTGGCCTCAAAGGTGACGGGAATCGCCTATGAAACCGTGGAGAAAAACGGCCGGCTTCCCCTCTTGATTCCCATGAGCGAGGTGGCGGGGAAGATGTCCGTCCAGGAGGGGGCGAAGTACCTGGAACGGGAATTCGGGGGATTCGGGGTTCTCCTGGGAGGGGTCCCGGGGGTCGAACCCGCGAACGTCCTAGTCATCGGGGATGGGACGGTCGGCACTAACGCCGCGAAGGTTGCTTCCGGGATGGGGGCGAAGGTTTGTATCCTCGGCATTGACCTGGAAAGGCTGCGCTATCTTTCCGACGTGATGCCCAAGAACTGTGTTGTCTGCATGTCGAGCCCTTCAAACATAAGAAAATATATCAGGGATGCCGACCTGGTCATTGGGGCGGTCCTGGTGGCGGGGGAAAGGGCCCCGAAGCTGGTTACAAGGGACATGCTGGCCACCATGAAAAAGGGCGCTGTCATTGTGGACGTGGCGATCGACCAGGGAGGATGTTTCGAGACCTCGAGGCCCACGACCCACAGCGATCCCGTTTTTGTCGTCGACGGCGTGATTCACTATTGCGTGGCCAACATGCCGGGGGCGGTTCCGAGAACCTCCACGATCGCCCTGACCAACGCCATCTTTCCCTATGCCCTGAAGATTGCGGACTTGGGGTGGGTGGAGGCTTTGAGAAGCGACGAGGGATTCCTTAAGGGGTTGAACGTGCACGACGGAAGGTTGACCTGTCCCTCCGTGGCCAAATCGCAAGGGCGGGAATGCGTAGACCCGAGTGAAATCGTCGGCAGGGGGTAAAAATGATCAGGAACACAAAAACAAGGAGGGAAACATGACGGCAAATAAGAAAAACGAAAGCGTGTTGGATAACGAGGCGCGGGAGAGGGAGCTTGAAAAATTAAGTTATCCCGAAGCGCCCAAGGTTGTAACAGAAATTCCAGGGCCGAAGGCGGGTGAGATATTCCAAAAACTTCTTCGGTATGAAACGCCGCAACGCCCGGCCGGGTCGGTGATTCCCTTGTGCGCGGATGATGCGAAAGGGGCGACGATCAAAGATGTGGATGGGAATATTTTCATTGATTTCGTGGCAGGTGTGGGTGTCAAGAGCACGGGAAGCTGCCATCCCAAGGTGGTGGAGGCGATCCGGGAACAGGCACCGAAAATGGCGCATCATATCGATTCGTTAAGCCCCTTGAAGGTCGAGCTGGTGGAAATGATGCGTTCAACCGCCCCCCATAACTTGAAGGACAACTGTTTCCTGTCGTTTTTCCAGAGCGGGACGGGAGCGGCGGAGGCCTGCGTGAAACAGTGCCGAATGATCCAGCAGCCCAGAAACCAGGTGGTGGTTTTCGAGGGCGCCTATCACGGGGTTTTCGGAACGACCAACGCCATGACGACGGGAGAGGGTTACCGGAAGGGGTATGATCCCCTCATGCCCTACGTTTACCACATGCCCTACGCCTACTGCTATCGCTGCCCGTTCAACATGGAATACCCCAAGTGTGAGGTAGAATGCGCCAAGTACCTGGACTACAAGTTGAACACGCCTTACACGGGCCTCGACAACGTGGCTGCGGTCATCTGTGAGGGGCTCCAGGGGGAGGGCGGCTACATCGTTCCGCCGAAGGAGTGGTGGCCCATGGTGAAGAAGGCCTGCGAAAAGGCGGGGGCCATCTGCGTCTGTGACGAGGTTCAGTCGGGCTTCGGGCGCAGCGGGAAGTTGTGGGCCTCGGAGTGGTACGACTTCGAACCGGACATGATCGTTTTCGGGAAGGGCGTTGGAAACGACCAGCCGCTGGCCGGCGTAATGACGGATATGAAGTACCATGACAAGCTGGTGCCCCAATCGCAGCCGAATACCTTTACGGGGAACGCCATCGCCCTTGCGACGGCATTGGCCAATTACAAGATCGTTCTTGACCCCGAAATGGACCTGATGGGGCGCGCGCTGGCGCTTGGCGAACACATGCAGGACAGGTTCAGGGAGGCGCAAAAATCCATCGAACAGATCGGGGATATCCGGGGAATCGGCCTCTGGCAGTCCATCGAGCTGGTGAAGGATCCCGGAACGAAAGAACCCGCCGGCCAGAAGGCAATGGGCGAGGTGCTGGGAAGGGCTTTTTCAAAGGGATTGCTTTTGATTCCCTGCGGGCGTTACGGGAACGTTCTCCGTTTCATGCCGCCCCTCGTGATTACGAGAAAACACCTGGACAAGTCTCTCGATATCATCATCGAAACCCTCGATGAACTGAAAGACGTGATCGCGGGGAAGAAATAGGGTCAAACATCTTGAAGCGGGTTCGCGGGAACGCCGCGGCGTTCTGCGAGCCCGGGACGAAAGGGAGGCGCGTGGTGAATATTTTGAGGGTGAACCTTACGAAGAGGACGGCGTTTTTTGAAGATGTCAAGCCGGAATACATATCGCTTGGGGGACGCGGGCTGACCTCCACGATGATTTCCGAGGAGGTAGATCCCGCCTGCGAACCGCTGGGGGATAAAAACAAGTTGATTTTTGCCCCCGGGACGATGGCGGGGACTGTCTTTCCCAACAACGGGCGGTTGTCCGTCGGGGCAAAGAGCCCGCTGACCGGTGCCATCAAGGAGAGCAACATGGGAGGAACCGCCGGCCAGACCCTGGCGAAAATGGGGATAAAGGCCCTCATCGTGGAGGGGGTCGCGGAGGCCTTCGTTTACTTGAAGATCACCGCTGACCGCGTGGACTTCCTCCCCGCGAACGGGCTGCAGGAACGCGGGAACTACGAAACCATCGGGATCTTGAGGGAGAAGCACGGGGAGGATGTCTCGATTCTCTCCATCGGGCAGGCGGGAGAAAAACGGATGCTCGCCTCGGCCATCGCGGGCACGACGCCCGATTTCTTTCCCAGGATGGCGGGGCGCGGCGGACTGGGCACCGTCATGGGCTCAAAAAAACTCAAGGCCATTGTCCTCGACGGGGCGGGCGGCGACGGCGTGGAGGTTGCGGATCCCGAAGGGTTGAAGGCCGCCGCGAAGGCCCTTGCGAAGGGCATCATGGGCCACCCGCTGGTGCCGGCCTTCAAGGGCTTGGGCACGGCCTTTTTGGTCAATATGATCAACGAGCTGGGGGCCCTTCCCACAAGGAATTTCTCCCGGGGAAGATTAGAAAACGCGGCGAAGATCTCCGGGGAGCATATGGCGGAACTGCTGGCGAAGCGCCCCAACGCCCAGGCCAGCCACCGGTGCATGCCCGGGTGTCTCCTCAGCTGCTCGAACGTCTACACGAACGCGGCCGGGAAGGTCGTGACCTCCGGGCTGGAATACGAGACCCTGGGTCTCGTCGGGGCGAACTGCATGATCGACGACCTGGATATCATCGCCGAGATCGACCATCTATGCGACGATTACGGCGTGGATACCATCGACGTGGGAGACGCCCTCGCCGTCGCCATGGAGGCGGGAAGGCTTCCCTGGGGAGACGGGAAAACGGCGCTGCGGTGGGTCAGGGAGATCGGCGCGGGAGGAGAAAACGGGGCCCTTATCGGAAACGGCTGCCGTTTCACGGGGGAATCCCTCGGCGTAAAGCGGGTGCCCGTGGTCAAGGGGCAGTCCATCCCCTCCTACGACCCAAGGGTCTTGAAGGGGACAGGGGTGACCTATGCGTCGTCCACCATGGGCGCGGACCATACCTGCGGCAACGCCTTGCCGAGCCCGGCCAACCCGGATTACGATCCCGGCGCGTCCACCGGCCAGGGCCCCGTCTCCCAATTTCTCCAGGCCTTTTTCGCGGCCATCGATTCCCTCGGCATGTGCCTCTTCGCGTCGCTTCCCATGCTGGACATGCCGGACCTTCAGAAGGACCTCATCGCCGCCGTGTCGGCCAAGACCGGGGAAGAGTTGGGAGACGGCTTCCTGATGGCCCTCGGGACACGGGTGATGAGCGTGGAGCGGCGCTTCAACGAGGCCGCGGGCTTTACGGAGGCGGACGACCGCCTGCCGGACTTCTTCTACGAGGAAAAGCTGGACACGAACGGCAGTGTCTTTGACGTGCCGCAGGAGGAAATCGATGCCATCTACCGGTGAAAAGGGTGGCATCGGGTGATAACCACCAGAAAACCCTATAACAAGGAGGGAGTAGAGATGAAACGAGGCCAAGATTTGAAAACGTGGGGAGGGGTCTTCATCGCGGTGGCGCTTTTCTTCCTCGTCCTGGGCGCACCTTCCGCGCTCCAGGCGAAGAAGGTTTACCGCCTGAAGATACAGTCGGCCTATCCCCGGGGCGACATCTCCATGGGGTTGCTGAAACATTTCGCCGATTACGCCCGGAAAAAGAGCCACGGCCGGCTCCTCATCTCCGTCTTCGCGGACCCGGAGCTGGTGCCCGGGGAACAGTTGTTCGAGGCGACCCAGAAGGGGACGGTGGACATGCTTCACGCCGTGCCCGCCATGTGGGCCGGGATCATCCCCGTGGGCGAGGTGGAATTCGGCCTCCCTTACGCCTACCGTGTTCCCGGGAGCAGGTCGATCACGGAGGCGAGCGATGCCGTCCGGAAGTTTTTCTATTCCAGCGGCTTTGTCAAACTGTTGCGCGAGGTCTACGCGAAACAGGGACTCTACTGGCTGGACATGCATTCCTACGGAAAGGTATTCACCGTTTCCAGGAAAAAGGTCACGTCATGCAAGGATTTCAAGGGGATGAAGGTCAGGGTCGAAGGGATCAAACAGAAGTTTTATGATATGCTGGGTGCGCGCGGCATGTTCATTCCCGGGTCGGACGCCTACATGGGCCTGAAGCTGGGGACGATCGATGCCTCCCAGTGGGACGTGAGCTGTATCACCGGTCTCAAGTGGTACGAGGTAGCGCCTTATTGGATCGTCGGGGGACAGAACGATGCGGTCGAGGGAAACATCCTCGTCAACTTGAAGACCTGGAAATCCCTTCCCGACGACCTGAAGAAGGTCCTGAGCGACGCCGCGGCGGATTACTACAAGGTCCTGCTCGAGGTTTACGAGAAAGAGATGAAAAAGGTGGACAAGCTGGTCAAGGCAGGAAAGGTCATCAAGAGCCCCATCGACAAAGCGTGCGAGGAGCAGTGCCGGGCGGTGGCCTACAAGCTCTGGGATGAGGTCGCGAAAAAGGACCCGGTTTCCGCCCAGGCCATCGGGATGATCAAGAAGTGGCGTAAGTCCTTGAAATAACGAATAACGTTTTCCCTGGCAATAAATTTCTGTGCCGTCTGGGCGACCGCGCCCAGGCGGCAACTTGGGAGCGGGACATGGCGACAGGTTCAAGAAATGATTTGTCCGATGTGTTTCTTGGTATTACAAAGAGGGTTTGCGGGGGGATCAGTCTCGTTGTCTCCCTTTTCATGGCCATCACGACCATCGCGGTGATCGCGCGGTATGTCTTCAATCATCCCCTCGTCTGGACGTGGCTGACAAATCGTTTGCTCTTCGGGGTCTTCATCCTCTTTGCCGGGGTGTATGCCATGGCGGAGCGGGCACACATCCGGATTGAGATTTTTTACGAGCATTTTCCGCCCGTGATGAAACGCCTTTCGAAGATCATAACGCTGGCATCTTTCTTGATTTTCATGGGGGTCCTGGTCTGGCAGGCGGCCTGGATGGGGCTGAATTCCCTGAAGATGCACGAAAGGGCGCCCGGGGCGTTCCAGTTGCCCATCTATCCCTTCAAGCTCCTCGTGCCGATCGCCGCGCTTCTCTTTTTTGTCGTGGGCATCGTGGTTCTCCTGAAAGATGATGCCGACAGAGGGAAGGGGTAATGAGCATTGAACTGGTGACGATTCTCCTCTTCGGGGGCCTTCTTGTCCTTCTCGCCGTCGGGGTGCCCGTCGTATTCGCCCTGGGCAGTATCAGTATCGTTGTGAGCTTCCTGCTTTTCGGGATGAACAGCCTCTACGTGGTCGCCACCACCACCTACATGGAGGTAACCGATCCTTCTCTCATGACCATCCCCCTCTTTCTCCTCATGGGGAATTTCCTCGTCTATTCCGGGATCTCCGACCGTCTTTTCAACGCCTTGAACTACTGGTTGACGGGTATACGTGGCGGGCTTGCCGTGGTCTCCATCGGGGTGTGCGTGGCCCTGGCCATGTGCGGCGGGTTCGGTCCGGGAATCCTGACCATGGGCCTCATCGCGGTGCCCGCCATGCTCAAGCACCGGTACAATAAGTCCCTGGCCCTGGGGAGCGTCATGGCGGGGGGCGTCCTGGGAATCATCATTCCCCCCAGCATCATCATGATCGTCTTCGGGTATATCGCGAGGATTTCCATCGGAAAGCTCTTCTTCGCGGGAGCGATTCCCGGATTCATATGCGCATTCTTTTACATGGCTTACGTTCTGATACGGAGTTATTTCCAGCCCGAAATCGCCCCGAGGGACACGGAAGAGGTGACCTGGAAGATGCGGCTCATGGCCCTGAAGGAGATCGTTTTGCCCGGGCTGCTCGTGGTGTCCGTTTTGGGGTCCATCTTCCTGGGGATGGCCACGCCAACGGAGGCCGCCGGCATCGGCGCGGCGGGGGCGTTCCTCATCTGCCTTATCTACGGGAAACTTTCGTGGAGGGTCTTTTTGGAATCGTGCGTCGAGACCATGAAGATCAGTGGCATGGCCCTTTGGATCCTGATCGCGGCCACCCTTTTCGGGATCGTCTATACCAGCGCCGGCGCACAGGACATGGTCATGGATATCGTGCAGGGCCTCCACGTCAGCCGCTGGGTCATTCTCGCCGTTATGCAGGTGATTCTTCTGATCTTCGGCATGTTCATGGACGATTACGCCATCATCACGATTTGCGCGCCCATCTTCATCCCCATTGCGAAACTTCTTGGATTCAACCCCCTTTGGTTCGCGATCCTTTTTATTCTGAACATGCAGGTGGCCTACCTTACGCCTCCCTTCGGCTGGGCCCTGATTCTCATGAAAGGCGTGGCGCCTCCGGAGATCCACACCCGCGACATCTGGCGTTCCGTTCCCCCCTTCGTCACCATGCAGCTCATCGTCTTATTCCTCGTGATGATTTTTCCCTCTCTTGTTCTCTGGCTTCCGGGCAAAATGTAAGCAGTCGGCGCGTTGCGGTTGCAAGGCTTTTCTGTTAACTTTCAGGGTATGTTGGCATAAAAAATGACCGATCTTTTTAGCGTATCGTTCATGGAAAGGGATTCCTTGAAGACACACGAGGACCTCGCGAGGCTTGTCGCGGATATCTCCATCAGCCTGATGAACGTGGATGATGAGGGAATCAGCACACATCTCGTCGAGGTCTTGAAAATCGTTTCAGGCTCCGTGAGACAAGAATGGTGCGGTATCTTCCAGTTTTCCGGGGACGGCACCGGTGTTTACGGGAGCCACGCGTCGGACGGCACCGCCCCGAAGGGTTCCTTGGGACTCGACGTGGACGGTTCGCGGGAACTTGTCACGAAGATGGCTGACCTTGCCGCCGGGGATATCCCCCAAGTGGGGCATCTTTCCGGGGATGTAAGCCCTGAGGGGCGTCTCCTCGCAGCCCTGGGCTTTGTCGAGGGGATCGTCGTCCCGTTGAGCGCAGGAAGGGGAACCTTCGGGTTTCTCTTCTGCGGTTCGAGACGGGTGTCACGCGAGCCCCTGACGCGGATCGAAAGGTCGTTTTTGGGCATCGTCGCAAAGATGATTGCCAACGTGTTGGAACACCGGAGGGCGAGCGACTCCCTCGCGAGCAGCGAGCGGAAGATGGAGACCCTCATCGAGCGGTTGAGCGACGACTATTTCTTCTATCGCCACGACACGAATGGCATTTTCACCCATGTCAGCGATTCCGTCAGGAACGTCCTGGGTTATGAACCCGGGGAATTTCTCGGCCACTACGCCAAGTACCTGACGGACAGCCCCATCAACAGTGAAGCGGTAAAAGCCACCCAGTTGAGTATTCGTGGGATCCGACAGGACCCCTACGAGGTCGAGGTCCTCTGTAAGGATGGGAAGATCGTGACCCTGGAAGTTTCGGAAATCTCGGTTGAATACGCGGCCGGGAAGGTCGTCGCCGTGGAGGGAATGGCGCACAATATTACGGCGAGGAAAAAGTACGAGGAACTGATCCGGCGGCGGAAGGACGAGCTGGAACGCATGGTCGAGGAGCGGACGGTCCGGCTCAACCGGATGAACGAGGCCCTCGTGGCGAAGGTCAGGCAGTACGAGGAGGCGAAGAGGAGGATCGACCGGCTCGTTGGGGAACTGGAGGTCATCCTCGATTCGGTTCCCGCCCAGATATTCTACAAGGACCTTGATCACCGGTTCATCCGGGTGAACCGGGCCTTTGCCGAGTTTTTCGGCGGAACCAAGGAGGCGTTCCGGGGAAAGACCTACTTCGACCTGGGATTCGGGCGTTACGGCGCGGAGGAGTTCACGCGGGAAGATGCGCTCATCATGGAGACGGGGGAGCCGATACGCCAGGCCGTCGCCAAGGTCGTGGTCAAAAATACGCCCCGTTGGCTGGTCATCGACAAGATTCCCTACCGCGACGGGAACGGGGCGATCATCGGGATCATCGGGTTCGCCCTGGACATCTCCGACTTCAAGAACGCGGAGGAACTCATCTTTTCCCTGAACAAGAGGCTCACGGAGGCAGAGGAGATCGAGCGCCTGCGCATCTCGCGCTACCTGCACGATACCGTGGCGCAGAACCTGTCCAGGGCCCTCATCGACTGCAACATCTTTCTCGACGAATATGCCGGCGCGTCGTCCGAAATCCTATCCCGGTTTGAGGCCCTGTCCCGCATCCTCAGGGAGTCCGTCGCCCAGATACGGCGCCTGTCGTATGACCTGCGTCCCCCGCATTTCGAAAAGATGGGGATTTCCAACGCCGTCTATTCCTTCTGCGAGGAGTTCAAAACGCGGGAGGGGATCGAGGTGGATTTCCTCTCCGCGGGGATGGAGGAAATGGACGCCGACTTCAACCTGCAGATAAACCTCTACCGGATTGTCCAGGAGGCCTTGAACAACGTCCGCAAGCACGCCGGCGCGGGCAGGGTGAAGATCCGGCTCGTCGCTTCGTATCCCGACATCATCCTCCGGGTGGAAGACGACGGGGTAGGCTTCGAGGTTCCGGCGTCTTTTGATGCCTTCCTCGCCAAAAAGTGCATGGGTCTGCAGGGGATGCGGGAGCGGGTTCAGCTCCTCGGGGGCGATTTCCACGTCCATTCACGAAAGGGAGCGGGAACCAAGCTCTACGTTCGGATTCCCATGAACCCTGGGGGCGAACGTGCTGGGGGATAAGCGGACGGTCTTCATCGTCGATGACCACCCCCTTTTCCGGGTGGGGCTTCGGAGTATCCTGGCCCGTGACGAGACCTACGAGGTCGTCGGAGAAGCGGGAACGGCGGCGGAGGCCTTGGCACTCCTGGAAAAGTCGGCACCCGATTTCATGATCGTCGATATCTCCCTTCCCGACAAGAACGGCATCGAACTGACGCGTGAGATCCTGCGGCTTTTACCCGGGTGCAAGATCGTGATCGTGAGCATGCATACCAAGATATACTACGTGACCGAGGCCTTGCGGATGGGGGCCGTGGGATACCTGGTCAAGGAATCTACGTCGGAGACGCTCTTGTCGGGATTGAAGGCCGTTTCCGAGGGGCGGATCTTCCTGGACCCGTCCCTTTCGGACGAGATCGGCCCGGATGTAACAAAATCCACGCCGGGGGAACTCAGGGTGATCGACGTCGCCTACAAGCGCCTCACGCGGCGGGAGCAGGAGGTCATGCGGCTGGTCGCGGAGGGATACACCACGAGGGAAATTTCGGAGAGGCTCTTCATCAGCGTCAAGACCGTGGACAATCACCGGGCCAACATCATGAACAAACTCGGGATTCACCGCACCGTCGAACTGATTCGTTACGCGGCAAGAATCGGATTGATCGATTTAGACGTATAAATTCTCCCTGAACGCGCACGTAAATTCTCTTTTTATCTATGGTGATGCGCTACAGCGCTGTGAGAAGGCTGTTGTTAAATATGGTGATGCGCTACAGCGCTGTGAGAAGGCTGTTGTTAAATCCAGAATCGCGGAAAATCCGTAACGGCGTTGAAAAGAAAGAGGGTGTATGTTACAAATTAATGCCAATACATCGAGGAGAAAGGGTTTTTCATGAGGGAATTCCATCGTATCAAGCGGCTTCCGCCTTATGTCTTCAATATCGTCAATGATCTGAAGCTGTCTGCGCGCCGCAGGGGAGAGGATATCATCGACCTGGGGATGGGAAACCCCGATATCCCGACCCCGAAGCATATCGTGGATAAGCTGGTCGAGGCGGCGCAGAATCCCCGGAATCACCGTTACTCGGTTTCCCGGGGGATCTACAAGCTGCGCCTGGCCATCGCGGACTGGTACAAGCGCCGGTTTGATGTCTATATCGACCCGGAGGAAGAGGCCATCGTGACCATCGGGTCCAAGGAGGGATTGGCTCACCTGGCCCTGGCCACCCTGGGAACGGGAGAGGTGGTTTTCGTTCCCACGCCCACCTACCCGATTCACATCTACTCGGTGGTGATGGCGGGGGCGGATCTCCGGACGATTCCCCTGGACGGGGAGGGCGATTTTTTCGACCGGCTGACCCACGCGGCCCGGCACATGTGGCCCCAGCCCAAGATGGTCATCGTCAGTTTTCCCCACAACCCCACGACGCGGGTCGTGGACAAGGCCTTCTTCCAGAATCTGGTCGATTTCGCCAGGGAACACGACCTGATGGTCGTGCACGATTTCGCCTACGCGGACCTGGGCCTCGACGGGTATCAGCCCCCCAGCATGATGGCGATTCCGGGGGCGAAGGACGTGGGCGTTGAGTTTTTCACCCTCTCGAAGAGTTACAGCATGCCGGGGTGGCGCGTGGGGTTCGCGGTGGGCAACCGGGAGATTATCGGGGCACTGAAGAAGCTGAAGAGCTACTTCGATTACGGGATCTTCCAGCCTATCCAGATTGCCGCCATCATCGCATTGAACGAGGACCAGTCGTGCGTGGCCGAGATTGCGGAGACCTACCAGAAACGCCGGGACGCCCTGGTGGACGGCCTGAACCGTATCGGGTGGGAGATAGAGAAACCGAAGGCTACCATGTTCGTCTGGGCGAAGATGCCGGAGCCGTACCGGAAGATGGGGTCGCTGGAGTTTTCCAAGATGCTGATCGAAAAGGCGAAGGTGGCGGTTTCTCCCGGGATCGGTTTCGGTGACGAGGGGGAGGGATATGTTCGTTTCGCCCTCGTGGAGAATGAGCAGAGAATCAAACAGGCAATCCGCGGGATGCGGTCGATTCTATAGGAGGCGGAGGTGAAAGAACACATAGGCGTTGGCGTGATTGGCTTCGGAACGGTGGGCGTCGGGACGGTGAAGATCCTCCTGGAGAACCGGGATCTCATACACCGCCGCACGGGGTTCTACCTGGACGTGGCGCGGGTCGCGGATATCGACCTGGAAACAGACCGAGGGATTCCCCTCGACGCGTCCGTCATGACCGACGACGCGAGGGCCCTGATCGCCGACCCCGCGGTGGACATCGTGGTGGAGCTCATCGGCGGTTACGAGCCGGCCGCCACGTTTATCCGGGAGGCCCTCGAACACGGGAAATACGTGGTCACGGCCAACAAGGCCCTGCTGGCCACGCGGGGCTGGGAACTCTTCGAGGCGGCAGAGAAGAACAATACATCCATCGCCTTCGAGGCCAGCGTGGGCGGGGGGATCCCCGTCCTTCGAAGCGTCCGGGAGGGGCTTTGCGCCAACCGGTTCCGGTCGATCCACGGCATCCTGAACGGGACGGCAAACTATATCCTTAGCCGCATGGACGCCGCGGGAATGGATTTCGAAGGCGCCCTGAAGGAGGCCCAACAGAAGGGCTACGCGGAGGCGGATCCCACGTTTGACATCGAGGGCATCGACGCGGCCCACAAGATCGCTATCCTGTCTAGTATGGCCTTCGGGGTGCGGGTTCCGTTCGACGCGATTCCCATCAAGGGCATCAAGGAGATAAGCCAGCTGGATATCCTCCACGCCCGGGAACTGGGGTTCGTCATCAAGCTTCTGGCGACCGGTGTGTGGCGGGAGAACGAGCTGGAGATCCGGGTGGCTCCGGCTATGATCCCACAGAGTCACATGCTGGCGAAGGTGAACGGGGTGTATAACGCCGTTCACGTGATCGGGGACTTCGTGGGGAGCACCCTCTACTACGGCAAGGGGGCGGGGATGAACCCCACGGGCAGCGCCGTGGTCAGCGATATCGTGGCCATCGCCCGGCAGGTGGCGAAGGAAAGCACCTACGACGTCCCGCCGCTGGGCTATCCCCTGAAGGCCTTCAGGGAGACGGGAATCCGGGACGCCAGCAAGGTGACGGGGACCTACTACCTCCGGATGATGACGGTGGACCGGCCGGGGGTTCTCTCGAAGATCTCGGGGATCCTGGGCGAAAAAAAGATAAGCCTCGCGTCGGTCATCCAGAAAGGCAAGGGGGAGGAACCCGTGGCCATCGTGATGGTCACGCACGAGACGACGCAGAAACAGATCGACGAGGCGCTTGAGGTCATCGACCGCCTGGATGTGGTCATGGAACCCACCCTCGCCCTCCACATTGAAACCGACCTGAAATAGGAAAATGACCATGCACTGGGAAGGCGTGATTCGACACTACCGGGGCTACCTGCCCCTCGACGACGACAAAAACGTGGTGACCCTCCTGGAGGGGAATACCCCGCTCGTCCCCGCGAGGAAGCTCGCGGCGGCCATCGGGCTGGATATCGACCTCTACTTGAAGTTTGAGGGGGTCAACCCCACGGGCTCCTTCAAGGACCGCGGCATGACCATGGCTATCTCCAAGGCGGTGGAGGATGGCGCCGAGGCGGTTATCTGCGCCTCCACCGGCAACACCTCCGCCTCCGCGGCGGCCTACGCGGCCAAGGGGGGGCTGAAGGCCTATGTCTTGATTCCGGAGGGAAAGATCGCCCTGGGAAAACTCTCCCAGGCCATGATGCACGGGGCGGAAGTGATCCAGGTGGCGGGGAATTTCGACGAGGCCTTGAAACTGGTGGTGGAGATCTCGAATGCGT
>JALSPC010000052.1 GCA_026986155.1 bacterium | reverse complement strand
GGTGATAATCGTCCCCGCCTCCGGAAAGAAGAATTTCTTGAGCAGGTAGCTGAAATAGGAAATCCCGGAAACGGCCACGATAGCCAGCCAGAATTGGTAGGGCGACAGGTGAATCTGCGCCGAGATGGGGTGGTGCGGTAGGAGCGGGAGGATGACTCCCGCGATGATGATAAATTTCGCCAGGGTGGTGAACTCGTCACGCCCGAACTTCCGGGAAATGCTAAAGAGATTTTCCTTGATTTCAACGAAGATGAGGACGGTGACCACGATGAGCATGACCAGCCAGTGGGGCATGAGATAGACAAGCGGGGTCAGGCAGTAGGTGATGAGGGCGATCACAATGGAGGTCAGCCCGAAATGCTTACGCATGTGTATCTTGTTGACGTAGTATATGCCGAGAAAGGTGGAGAGGATGGCGATCCCTATGAGGAAGGGCACGAGCGATTTGGGGGAGATAATGTAAAGGATGAACCCGAAAATGGCGATGAGGGTGAAGGTCCGGTCCGTTCCGAAGAGGAATTCCAGCTTCTCTTCTTCGCTCGTGTCGATGTGGTGGCGGCGCTGCTCCATCCCGATCAGCAGGGCGAAGAGTGTGATAATGAGGAAATTGGTGAGATCCTGCGGCAGATGTTCCAGCAGCGCCATAACGGGCGACCCTCCGGTTAATTCATATAAATCATTTCTTCCGTACGTAAAGAAAACTTGAAAGATTTATATATGGACGCGTCGAAAATGTCAAAAGTTGGCTAAGGCCCTCCCCTTGTAGAATTTACTTTGTCAATATGCTTCGATACAATACGGGAAAAATGTGGAGATAGGAATGATTCGGAAAGTCCTTATGCGTATCAAACAGTATCTTTACCTGTTTGTGGGTGTAGATTTCATATTCGCCCTGGCCGCAGGTTCCGCCGTGAATATGAAACATATCAATATCCGGCCCATAAGCATGTTTGCCGTCTTTTTAATGCTGTATCCCATGCTGACCGGCATGGCGGTGGAAAAGGTGAAAACCGCAGGCAAGAATTTCCGCCTCATCATCGCCACCCACTTTCTCGCCTTCTTTGTCGCCTCTGGAACAGCCTTTCTCATTTCCCGGACAATCCTAGCCGGGGAACCCGATCTCGCGCTTGCCATGGTCTTGGTGGGAGCCATCCCCTGTTCTAACATGCTCATCGGATGGACCGGAATCGCTGACGCCAGCGTTGAAGACGCCATTGTCATTGCCGTTTCGGGCCTTCTGCTCCTGCCCGTCCTTTCTCCCCTCCTGGTGCGTATCAATGGCGGGACCATCATCCCTATCCCAACCCTGCGGCTCGCGGGACACCTTTTGCTTTACATTCTCATCCCTCTCGTTCTGGGGTACTTCACCCGCAATAAAATCATCGCGTCCAAAGGCAAAAACTATTTCATGGAACTGAAAAAGATTTTCCCGGGTGTTTCCGCCACGGGAATCCTCATCATAATCTTTTTCTCGGTGGCGAAGGTCGCCCCTATCATTCTCCACAAACCCATTCTCTTTTTCATCGTGGCCTTCGCCTTACTCTGTTACTACCTCATACAATTCGGCATCGCCCTGATCGCCGCCAAGCTGCTGCGTTTCCCTTACGAACAAGCGATAATTCTCCTTCTCGGCGCCACGGCAAGTTCTCAGGCCATCTCACTGGCCATCGCCGCCACCATGTTCAGCAGCCTCACAGTTTTCGCCCTATCCTTCAAGCCTATGCTCCAGGTCTTTTTCATCCTCGCCGTCATCTACGGCATGGGCCCGTGGCTGAAGCATTTCTGGGGATATACGTCTCTTGCCCATGAGCAGCCTATCAGGAAATTCAAGTAGCGCCGGGTTCCCGAGCATGAACGAACCTAAAGGACTGGAAAACCATCATGCTGAAACCGAAACCCGCCCACCTATCACATGCTCATGATGGCGCAGTTGTAGATGTCTTGAGCGTCTTTGTTTTCGCAAAGAATCATGACATGTCCCATAGGGTTTAGGATCAGACAAACACGGTCTTCCTTCTGCCAATACATAATATCCGATTCGAATCCATTGCAAAACACAAATAACAGGATAGAGGTAAAATAGAAATATTTTTCTCAAAATCCCGCCCGAATGGGCCAAAGGAAATAAAATGGCGAAGAATCAAAGGATGAAAAGAAAGGACGTCCCCACTTGCCAAGAAATGAGCCGAAAATCTTTTTCCAAAAACGTTGCCGCGGACTTTTTGCATAAACGATTTCTGGCTCGCCCCGGATACCAAGGGATTTGGACAAAGACGCGACAGCATCCTCCAAGTTGCCGATTTGATCCACAAGCCCCAGAGTTTTCGCCTGCAGTCCCGAGAAAACCCGCCCATCGGCAAGGGATTTGACCTTTTTCACCGGCAAATGCCGCCCTTCCGATACGGCCTTGACGAATTGTCCATAAATGGAATCGACCACGGATTGGAGAACCCGCAAATCTTCCGGCGTCATCTCCCGAGTAGGATATCCGATATCCTTGAATTTTCCGCTCTTGATTATCACGCTTTTTATGCCTATTTTCTTGAAAAGCTCTTTCAAGTTTGAAAATCCCACAATAACGCCGATACTGCCCGTCACGGTTCCCGGGTTAGCGAAAATGGTCTTCGTCGCGACGGCGATATAATATCCCCCCGATGCGCAAACACTTCCCATTGACGTGAAAACCGGTTTGCGCTTGGCAAGTTTCCCAATCTCCTCGTAGATTTCTTGGGAAGCAGCCACACCTCCACCCGGAGAATTGATTCGCAAAATGACCCCACCGATACTCCGGTCTTTTTTAAACTCCTTTATTTGATTGATCAGGACATCCGACCGGCGAATGACTCCCTCAATCTTGATGATGCCTATCTTCCGACTGTGCCGGATAAATGACGAATGTTTCGTTTCAAATTTTGCGACAAGATACCCTAAGAATGCAACAATGATGAGGAAAAAGAGAGGAATGGCAACAACAAGGATTTTTGATTTTCTTTTCATCGCGTATCACCCGAGTTTATGAGGTTTTTTGCAACCGATAAGACAAAATGAGGCGATTGCTTTTCTGCTCTATTACATCGAACGTGCCGCGGGAAACGGGGGCATGATAGAGAAGCTGGGAAACGATTTCCTTCATCGATTGTAGAGGAATGAGTTGGAAGACAAAAACCCCATGGTGAGCCGAGATGAGTCGAACTCCTTCGGCGAGGTCTTCCCGTTGTTTGAAGAACTTCCACAGTTCCATGAAGGTTTTTCCGTCCACAAGGTTCCTTATCTCGATATTCACGGGAACAGTGAATGAATTTCCCTTCGTTTCTGTTTTCAGGACGCCTGTTTTCAACAGGGCTTTCCGAAGCAATACCGTGTCCACCGTAACTTGCAGACTAAGGTTAAAAATTCCTGGAAACCGCTTTTCACCCAGGATCTTGTATTGTGGCACGAAAGTTTTTGCTTTTCCGAAAATGTTTTTCTCCATTGCTTCATAAGGTATATCTATCCCTTGATCCGGGATGAGCCGATACGTGGCCTCTTCCACCGCCTGCCTAATTCCTTTGTCAATGGCGTTTTTTCGAATCTCACCCATAGATTGCCCCTGTTTGACGGGAATTTGGACATCAAGGGCGAAGAGGGCGAAGCGCGACGCGGTGGCTGTGCCGCCGACGTAACAAAAAATCGGGATAAAGGCAAAAACTGTAAGTATTATTCTGTTTGAGATTTTAGCCCGCATAATTTTTCCACCAGCCTATGCCGCACGTATCATGATTTCGCCATTCGGCCCCGGTTGAAAAACACGAACCATCCGTTGCCGTGCCAGTTCCAGGATGGCAAGAAATATCATGATGACCCTAAGCCGAGTGACGGGAGAGGTCAACAACTCCCGTAACCAGAGCCCGTCTTCGACGGTTTGCAATCTATCCATGATATCCTGGATGAATTCTTGTAAACTTAGACGTTCCATTTGCACCGTATGAACAAATAATTCTTCGGTGTTACGGCAGGCTTCCCTGAAAAACCGGGCCAGGTCCTCCACGGTGACATCTCCGAGCGTAATGGTCATGTCCTTTTCGAAAGCCGCTATCTCCTCGCAATTCAGTCTTGGATAGGTGTCTTCAAAGAGGATGGGACGCTCCAGAAGGAGGCGGGCGGCCTGCTGATATCTTTCATACATGAGGAGCCGCTCCACCAGTTCCTTCCGGGGATCCACGTCTTCTCCATCCTCGGAGGGCTCCGCGGGAAGTAGCATCCGGGACTTGATGAACATCAACGTGGAGGCCATGACGAGGTATTCCCCCGCCAGGTCAAGATTAAACCGCCGCATCTCCTGCAGGGCGTCCAGATACTGTCGGGTGATTTCCGCGATGGGGATGTCGGTGATATCGATCTTGTTCTTTCGAATCAGGTAGAGGAGAAGGTCGAGAGGACCCTCGAACCGGTCGAGCCGGACGCTGTAGGTTTCAAAATCCAAGGACATCCCGAACTTCCGCCATGGTTTCCCGGCTGACCTGCCGGGCCCTTTCCGTTCCCTGATAAACGATTTCCTTCACCTCGTTCATGTGAGCCAAGTAGTAGGCCCGTTCCTCCCATAACGGGTCCAATCCCTTTATCAAGTTTTCCATGAGGAGTTTTTTGCATTGCACGCACCCGATGGCGGCCTTCCGACAGTCTTCCGCTATTTGCTCCTGGAGTTCCTTGGGGGAATAGAGCCTATGAAACGGGTAGAGATTGCACTCTTTGGGCTCGCCCGGGTCAGATTTCCTCGCGCGGCGCGTGTCGGTGACCATCTGGGAAATCTTTTTCCTTATTTCCTCAGGGGTATCCGACAGATAGATGGCGTTATCGTAGCTTTTGCTCATCTTTCGCCCATCCAGTCCCCCCAGGGCTGCCGCCTCCGTGAGAAGCGCGTCGGGAGGATTAAAGACTTCCTTTCCGTAAAGGTAGTTAAAACGGCGGGCAATCTCCCGGGTAATCTCAAGATGTGGAAGCTGGTCTTTGCCCACCGGAACGAAATGCGCCTTATAGATAATGATATCCGCCGCCTGAAGAACGGGATAGCCAAGGAACCCGAATGTATGGATATCCTTGTTCTTTAGTTCCCTGAGAAGTTCCTTGTAAGTTGGATTACGCTCCAGCCATCCAAGAGGGGTAATCATGGAAAGGAGGAGAAAAAGTTCCGCGTGTTCCTTCACCTGTGACTGAATAAAAAGACATCCAGCGTTTTCCCCCGTTCCAACCCCCGCGCTCAGCATATCGACGAACATCTCCCAAATGTTTTCCTCAACGATATGGGGGTTTTTATATTCCGAAGTCAGGGCGTGCCAGTCGGCGGCGAAGTAGAAACACTCGTACGTGTCCTGAAGACTGCGCCAGTTCTCGAAGATCCCGTGAAGATGTCCGAGGTGGGACTTGCCCGTGGGGCGCATACCGCTCAAAACACGTTTTTTTGCCATTGAATCCTCCCTTTTTGGCATTTATAACGGATATAATCCATGGAGTCAACGAGACATTTTCACGCCAATTAGCCTGTGTGAAAGCGGCAAAGGCTACGCGGGCGGGAGGCTTCCCCGGAAGAGAAGATTTGCGATAAGACCGGCCAGCGGTGGGAAAATGGCAGTGCAGGCAATCCGGATCAGGGTGAAGCGCCAGCCGAGGATACCCACCTCTAAGGGAAGGCGCGTTATTGCCCAGAGGGACCAGCCCGTCACGAAGGCCACCATGGTTCCAATGCCGGCTCCCGCCCGCAGGAAACCTGCCACAAGGGGAAAACTAACGAAGGGTCCACCAGGCGTGAGGCTCCCCGCCAGGGCCCCGATGAGAATTCCCCGAAATCCGGATTCCGTCCCGATCCAACGGGAAATGATCTGGGAAGGAACGAGGACCTCAATCATCCCCGCGATGATAAAGGCAAAAAGCAGCAAGGGCACCATCTCAAGCGTGAGTGTCACGGCGGCTTTCAGTCCCTGGACATCCTGTCCCTCTCCCTTGAAGAATCCAATGGCGACGAGAACAGCAGCGATGACTCCCATGATGACGGTTGGAATCAGCATGGACAATCTCCCTTTTTTCGGTCGTTTCATGTCATTCTTTCCAATTAATCATTTATCCTTCTCAGGCGGGTCGAATCCGTGCCGCAGGAGGCGGGCGTAGTAAGAATTGCTTGTATAGAGCGCCGCCGCTGGGTTGTGTCCCAAGACCCTGTCTTTCGCCACAAGCACGGTGACCGGGGCCTCGCTGTATTGGAAAAAGAGGGAATCGTGGCCCACGCAGAGTCCCACTACGATATTGAAGTCGGTTTTCGCGTCGTTTAACACCATGGCCTGAGCAATGGGACTGCACATGGCCTCGAACTCCCCAATATGAATCTTTTCCTCCTCCCGGATGCCAAGGCTCTCCTTCGGCGTGGCTCCCACCTTGCATAGCACGGAAACCACCTCGAACCCTTGAGCCTTAAAAATTTCTGACGCGGCCTTGGCCTCGCGAAAAAGTCCCACGCAGAAAGCAATCCCCAGGCGTTTGTATCCCATTTTGTGGGCGAATTCACAGACCTCCTGAACCCGCGGTTTCACAGGATGGGGAACGTAAGGTTTGATCTCCCGGTGTATGTAACATTCTCCCTCTTGAATCGAAGCCTTGCGGGCAAACTCCCTGACGGATGGTTTTTTATATTCCTGGTTGGCCCTTTGAACGACTTTATCCTTATTGCGTGTGGGGCAAAATTTCGGGCCCTGACCTTCTATTGAAATACATGCCCGGGTTTTCACTGAACAATACGCGCATTGAGGAAATGGATTATCAGACATATTCCCCTCCAAATTTTTTGTCCTTATACACCCAAACAGTCTGAGAGGGAAAGGACTTTCAACCATTTATCATGAGCGATAGCTTTGTAAAAGGCAAGAAACTTTTCCATTTAATCCGTATTTGAGGCAGTCCTACAAGTCCTTTTGAGACAAAGCAATTAAGAAGAACAATACAACGTCGTGGAAAGCGCTTCTTGAAAAATTCTACAAAACGTTTACCATACCTTGAGCAGGTATATGAAAATGGGAGGGAACCAGCCAATTATGCCGGAGACTGACACGGCCATTTTCGTCTCGTGCCTGACCGTCAGGTTCGGGGACAAGATCCCCTTCCGGGATTTCTCCTTGAAGGTCGCCTCGGGGGAACGGGTGGTGATCACGGGGGAATCGGGACGGGGAAAATCGACCCTGCTGAAATGCCTGCTGGGATTCACAGTCCCTGAGACGGGCGTCATCCGCATCGGCGGGACTGCCCTGAACGGGCAGACCGTCTGGCGATTGCGGTCACGGCTGGCCTACGTGCCCCAGGAACCCGAGCTGGGGGAAGGCGCACTTCGACAATGGTTCGAACGCCCTTTCAGTTTCAAGACGAACGCGCACTTGAAGGGAAACCTCTCCCGCCTGCCCGAATTCCTTGAGGCCCTCTCCCTGCCCGCTTCACTGCTCGACGCGGACGTGGAGACCCTGTCCGGAGGGGAGAAACAGCGGGCGGCCCTCATCGCCGCGCTCCTTCTCAACCGGGAGATCCTCCTGCTGGATGAGCCCACATCCGCGCTGGACCGGAAAAACAGCCGGGGCATGGTGGATCTTCTACGGACCCTGAAGGACGTCACCCTGCTTGCAATCTCCCATGACACCGAACTCCTGACCCTGGCGGACCGGATCGTTCCCTTCCCAGAGGCGGGAGCCTGACGTGGGCGCGCAACCCATCCAGTCCCTGGCGCTGGCCTCCTTCTACCTGTTGCTCATCATCCCCCTGGGGATCTTCCTCTGGTTTCGCATCCCGCTGCTCAACCGAACCCTCGTCGCCGTGGCGCGGATGACGGTGCAACTCCTCTTCGTGGGACTCTACCTGCAGGTGGTCTTCCGATGGAACAATCCCTGGATCAACGGGCTGTGGCTGACGGTGATGATCGTGGTGGCGGATCTCTCCATTATCCGCGGGAGCGACCTGAAGACAGGAAGATTCCTCCTGCCCCTCTTCGGGGCCCTCGTGGTGGGCACCGCCATCCCCCTCTTCGCCTTCCTGGGGCCTCTTCTTCGCCGGCCCACCCTGATGGACGCCCAATACGTCATCCCCATCGGCGGAATGATTTTGGGGAACTGCCTTAGGGCCGACCTGATCGGAATACGAACCTTTTACAGCGCCCTCAAGAAGAAAGAGAAACCCTTCCTGTTGTCCCTGGCGCAGGGCGCCCACCTCCACGAGGCCATCCGGCCCTACCTGCGGGAGGCATGCCAGTCCGCCCTCGCACCCACCGTGGCCACCATCGCCACGATTGGACTCGTGGCGTTGCCGGGAATGATGACGGGTGTCATCCTGGGAGGCGCCAACCCGGCAACCGCCATCAAGTACCAGATAGCGATCATGATCGCCATCTTCACGGGGACGGCCGTCACGGTAATCCTGGCCGTCCTCATGAGCATCCGGGCCAGCTTCACGCACTTCGGCACGCTGGACCCGGAGGCCTTCCGCAAGCCCAACAGGAAATGAGCGGCCCGCGCGTTATCTTCCTTTGACCACGACAAATTTCCGGAGAGCGGAAGGAATGTGCCGTTTCATCTCCTCCGAGGACACCCATGCGGGAACGATGGATGGCTGTCCCATCATCTCAAGGATCTTCACGCCCTCCTCCGGGTCTAGCACGTACCGGAGAAAGGCCACGGCCGCCAGCCGGTTGGGGGCCTTCTTCAAGAGCGCTACGCCGTAGGTAATGGCTTTGCCAACCCTTTTTATCTTCGCGCCCGGTTTCTTGCCGGAGATCTCCACCACCGCCTGACGGTAGAAGTCGTTGTGTTTCGTGCTGCCCAGGTTGATCTCGGCGGGAAGTTCGAGGAACTTCAGCCCGTGCTGGACCGCCAAGGAACGGTATTCCCACGCGTAGTCCATGTCCCCGCTCTGAAGCAAGGGGATCAGTTCCACCTCTTTGGGGCGTACATTACTTAAAGGACGATTTTTCAGTAACGATTGATAAAGGCCTTTCACGCCGTAATACTTTTCGGCCAGCTGCAACACCATCAGGGCGCGGTATCCGCACGGATCGGCGTTGGGATCCGAGTGTCCCCAGATTACCTTCCTGTCCAGGAGGATCTCATACCAGTTCTTCGCGTTTATTTTTTCGTGGGCACGGCTCTGGTCCGTGTAGCAGAGTACCATCCGGTTGCTGGCAAAACGGATATTGAAGTCAGCATAATTCGGGACAAGGAACTTGTCGATAACGGAATCGTCCGCCGAGAACATGATATCGCAAGGGCGATGCAGATCGACAATCTTCCGGGCGCAAGCCCGACTCCCCGCCGCTTCACGTACGATATCCACATCAGGATATTTCGCCTCGAAGGCCTTCTCCATCTTGTAGAGGGGCAGTGTCAGGCTGCCAGCGTGAAAGATGATGACCTTTCCCTTGATTTTCCGCGTCGCGAAATTTTTCTCCAGTTTCTTCTCCAGGGACGCCGTCACCGCCGCGCCCCTATAGAGCGGACGGCCGTGTTTCTTCTCTCCATAGGTCCGAATAATTTTCTGGCCCGTGGATGAAGCGACAAACGCGATGAATTTCCGCGCCAGTTTCGTGTTTCGATTCGGGAATCTTTCCGGGTTCACGCCCCTGGCAAGGGCGGGAGAAACCTGTAAAAAGACCAAAAGACCCGCCAAGACAAAATGAAACCGCCATGAACAGCCCTCCTTAAGGGTTTTCAAACCTAATTTCACGCGATTCCCTCCCATATCTTTTCTCCAACCCCTTTCAGTCCGTATCCCCCCACGCCTTCAAGGGCTTCGGCGAACTCCGTGGAACGTATCACCTTGATCAGGAACTTGACCTGTGGAAGACTTAGATTTTCCTTCGGCACCATCAGATCGTAACTCTCCTCCCTCATGGGAATGAATCCCAGGCCGAGGGACTTCGCGATGGACGCCACCCCCATCCCGCAGTCCGCCCTCCCTCTGAGGATCTCCATGGCCACGCTCAGGTGTGTATCCATCTCGTTGTGGTAGCCATGGATTGTCTCCGGGTCGATTCCCTCGTGCCTCAGCTCGTGATCCAGGAGAAGACGGGTCCCCGACCCCTTTTGGCGGTTGACGAAACGAATCTCCGGGCGGGAAAGGTCTGAAATTCCCTCGATCTTCAAGGGATTGTCCCTCTTTACCAGGAGTCCCTGCCGTCGATTGAAGAGATGAAAAACCGCGACCTCCTTCCCCGGCAGAAACTTCGGAAGATAGGGAAGATTGTACTGTCCCGTTTGCGGATCAAAGAGGTGAACTCCCGCCACGTGCGCCATGCCTTGCTCCAGGGCAATCAGCCCGGCGATACTCCCCACGTTGGCCAGGGAGGCCACCACGTGGTATGGGGCGTCCCGGAGCATGTGGTTTACGATCTCCCAGGCGAAATCGTTGCTTCCCATCACCACGAGGATGTGTGAAGGCACGTCCACCTCCCCCTTCAGGTTCCCCTTCGCGCGCTCGAGAATCCACTGGTCCATCAGCGCGCGAGGGAAAATCCACTTTCCGCCGATGCGCGTCGCGGGGATTTCCCCTTGTTTGGCAAGCTGGTAGATGCGCTTCTCGTTTAGGCCCAGATACCTTGCAACCTCCTTCGTATTCATGATCTCACGACTCATAACATGCTTACCCTACCACAAGGAAGCTCAGCATGTCAATGAAAATTATTCTATAAAATCCTATATTATTACAATTTATCCTAAATATACATTTTGATTTTTCCGAATAACAATAACTAATATTTCTAAAAATCAAAAAAGACTCAAAACGAGCAAGACTGTAAATTCTCCACACCTTGACAACTGTATCAATATTCCGTAGATAGATTAAACCACGCAAAGGAGTCAGGAACCTTGGCAAGAATCGAAATCCATCAAACTCTATGTAAAGGGTGTGCCTTGTGCACTACCCTGTGCCCTGAAGAACTCATAAAAATCGGCAAACAGATAAACGAAAACGGTTATTTCTACGCCGTTTTCACGGACAACGGCGCGTGCAAGGGATGCGCCCTCTGCGCGAAGATATGCCCGGATGTAGCCATCGAGGTATGGAAATGACAGAGGCACATGATTTGGTCAAGGGAAACGAAGCCGTCGCCATGGGCGCCATCGACGCGGGATGCCTCTACTACTTTGGGTATCCCATCACCCCCCAGAGCGACATCCCGGAATACCTCTCCTACCACCTGCCCAGGGTAGGCGGGGAATTCGTCCAGGCGGAAAGCGAGGTCGCGGCCATCAACATGCTGATGGGGGCGGCCGCCACGGGGACCCGCGCCATGACCTCCTCGTCGAGCCCCGGCATCTCTCTCATGCAGGAGGGGATCTCCTATATCGCGGGAAGCGAGATCCCGACGGTCATCGTCAACATGTCCCGAAGCGGCCCGGGTCTGGGGGGCATCGCTCCGTCCCAGGGAGACTACTTCCAGGCGGTCAAGGGCGGCGGCCACGGCGACTATCATCTGCTGGTCCTGGCACCCAACTCCGTTCAGGAGCTCTACGAGCTTACCATCCTCGCCTTCGACCTGGCGGAAAAGTACCGAAACCCGGTGATGATTCTCGGGGACGCCATGATCGGCCAAATGAAGGAGCCCCTGTCGCGCAGGCCTCCCGAAAAAGGCGAAAAGGCCTCCAAGGACTGGGCCCTGACCGGCGCCGAAGGGCGCCCGCAGCGCGTCCTGAAATCGCTCTATCTCAAGGACGGGGAGCTTACCGCTCACAACTGGAAACTCCACGAGAAATACAAGGCCATGCAGGAAAACGAGATCCGCTTCGAGGCGCTGATGACGGAAGACGCGGACTTCGTCCTCGTCGCCTTCGGGAGTGCCGCCCGGATCGCGCGCACGTCGGTTCTCATGGCCCGGGAGGCGGGAATGAAGGTAGGTCTCTTCCGCCCCATCACCCTGTTTCCCTTTCCCGAACCGCAACTATCCGCCCTAGCGAAGACGGGAAAACCCTTCTTCGTCGTGGAGCTGAACACCGGTCAGATGCTCGAAGACGTGAAGATCGCCGCGGCGGGAAACCGGGTCGACTTCTTCGGGAAACCGCCTGGGGCCCTTCCCACCCCCGAGGAAATCTTCGAGGAAATCAAAAATATTTATCCAGGAACCAAAGGATGAGCCATGAGTGAAAAAAGGGTATTCAGCCGTCCCCAAACCCTCAAGGACGCCCCCTTCCACTTCTGCCCCGGGTGCCATCACGGCATTGCCCACCGGATGGTGGCGGAGGCCATCGACAAGTTCAACCTGAGAGAGAAGACCATCGGGGTCGCCTCCGTGGGCTGTTCCGTCTTCCTCTACGATTACTTCGACGTGGATGTCATTGAGGCCCCTCACGGGCGGGCGGCGGCCGTCGCCACGGGGGTCAAGCGGGCGCGGAAAGATCGAATCGTCTTCAGTTACCAGGGCGACGGCGACCTTGCCTCTATCGGGATCGCGGAGACGGTTCACACGGCTAACCGGGGGGAAAACATCACCATCATCTTCATCAACAACACCGTCTACGGCATGACGGGCGGCCAGTTGGCGCCAACCACCCTTCTGGGCCAGAAGACCACCACCAGCCCCTACGGACGGGACTTCATGCAGGACGGTTATCCCATCCGCATGACGGAGATTCTCGCGACCCTGGAAGGCACGGCCTTCGCCGCGCGGGTGGCCTTCACAACCCCGAAGAACATCAACATGGCCAAAAAGGCCATCGAGAAGGCCTTTCAGTTCCAGAAGGAAGAGATGGGATTCACCTTCGTGGAGGTCCTCTCCGCGTGCCCCACGAACTGGGGACTCAACGCCATCGACTCCATGAAACGCGTCGAGGAAGAGATGATTCCCTACTTTCCACTCGGAATCTTCAAGGAACGAAAGGCGGCCGATGTCTTGTAAGAACGGAAAAGGAAACGTGAAATGAAAAACTCGGTGATCATGGCGGGATTCGGAGGCCAGGGAATCCTGCTCATCGGCAACATGCTGGCCTACGCGGGCCTGGCAGAGGGGAAACACGTCACCTACATGCCCGCCTACGGCGTGGAAATGCGCGGCGGCACGGCCAACTGCACCGTGGTCGTCTCCGATGAGCCCATTGGCTCTCCCATTGTGGGGAAACCCGACGCGGTCATCGTGATGAATCTCCCATCTCTGAAGAAATTCGAATCGTGGATTAAACCCGGGGGGATTCTCCTCGTCAATACCTCGCTCGTTCCGCCCGATCAGCAGACCCGGGAGGATATCACCGCCTATTCCATTCCCGCCAACGACCTCGCCACCGGGATGGGGAACGCGCGCCTTGCCAACATGATTCTCATCGGGGCCTACGCGGAGGCCGCCGGGGTGGTTTCCCAGGACTCTCTGATAAACTCCCTCTCCAAGGTCATCTCGGAACGCAACGCCCGGTTCATTCCCCAGAACATCAAGGCGATAAAATTGGGGGCCGGACAGGTTCATCTCGCCAACGCCTAGCCTAAGGAGGAACCATGGGAAAACAAGAAGAAACCACCCTCACTCAGGTAGGAGAAAGGATCAAAAAGGTCCGGGAAGAGAAGAAACTGAGCCTCACCGACCTGGCCGAAAAGACGGGCTATTCCTCCGCCATCCTCTCCCAGATTGAAAACCACCTTCTCTCACCCTCTCTCGGCACACTGATACAGATCGCCAACGCCCTGGAGGTGCCCCTCAGCAAGATATTTGGGGAGAAGCGGGGCCATTCCTATTCCATCGTCCGCAAGGACGCGCGCAAGCTCATCTCCCGGTTCGCCTCCAAGGAGGGGGTCAACTACGGCTACACCTACGAATCCCTCGGCTACGACAAGAAAAACCGCAAGATGGAGCCCTTCATCGTGACCCTGGAACCGGCGACGGTCAAGCACGAAAAACTCTCCTCCCACAGCGGCGAGGAGTTCATCTACGTCCTCGAGGGAGAGATGGAGGTGGTTTTGGGGAACCTGAAAGATACACTGTCGCCGGGGGATTCCATCTACTACGATTCCACCCTCCCCCACCGGGTCGGCTGCGTGGGTGACACGCCGGCGAAGATCCTCGCGGTTTTGTTCACGGAGCCCGAGACCTGAAAAGACTCAAAGGCTACAGCCCGCTTTTCTTACTCCAGAAAGGGATTCAAAACCGATTTCAACTGAGAAAGGGCCGACGCATAGGGGAAATCTGCCCCTTCTTTCGCCTTTTGCTCTAATGTCAATGCCATTTCCATAACATCCGCCAGCCCAAGCATTCCCACAGACCCCTTCAGCGTATGCGCAGCGGCGGACAAGGTTTCGAGATCCCCAGATTCAATAGATTTTTCAATCCTTTGAAGATTGTCCCTGATAGAGGATGAAGCCTTTTCCATTAAATGTTGTACGCTGTCCGAGGAAAGCCTGTATTGTTCCATGAGGAATGCCCTGATTTCGCCAAGGTTTACAGAATCTCGCGCGGCGTTTTCAACCTCCCCGGCATCAAACTTTTCCATCTTTCTGTGATCGAGGTATTTCCCGAGAAGCGTTCTTAACGTATGGAGCTCAAAGGGTTTTGTCATATAATCATCCATCCCAACGGACAAACAACGTTTACGATCCTCCTCAAAGGCATGGGCCGTCATGGCGATGATTGTTACGTGACTGTCCCGCACCTTTTCCCGGAGGTTCTCGAGAAGGGCCATATCCCCTACCACACCTTCCGACAGCTCAGGAAGTTCTCCTCTCTCGCATGTTCTGATGATTCTTGTGGCCGTCAATCCATCGAGTACGGGCATCTGTACATCCATCAATACAAGGTCGAAGACGTCGGAAGACAGCTTTTCCAGGGCCTCGATACCATTCGATGCGACAACGACTTCATGACCTTCCTTTTCAAGAATCGCGCGCGCAAGCATCTGGTTGATTTCCGCGTCCTCGACAAGCAAAATTCTTGACGCTTGGCTTTTTTTCATTTTCCTGTCCTCTTGTTTTATTTTGCGTTCAACTCGTTTATGCTGATTGCTATCAATATAAACCTTGTCCAAAATTTTCAAAAGAGAATCGTGGAAGACAGGCCGCACCAGGCATGCGGAAATGATCGATTCGCCATCATGCCGGCACGAGTGACATTTTTCTTTATCCTTGACCATACAAATGAGCCGGACACCATGATCTCCTGTCCCTCTTTGTTTTTTATAGGAAGCAATTAAGTCT
>JALSPC010000051.1 GCA_026986155.1 bacterium | reverse complement strand
TTTTTAAATCACTAAAGCACCTTTGTGTCAACGGTAACGGCCGCCCCGCTCAGTGGTTTCCCATCCGGGCCTTGGAGAGGAGATGTTGCAGGATGTAGAGACCCGGGGCCGCGCCGCGAATTTGTAGTTTGCCGAATATCCTGGTAAGATTGCGTGAGAGATGTATCCTTAACCAAGGGTGTGCCATGACAAGGCATTCCAAAAAAGAATTCGAACCCACGTTTTTCATGCCTGGCATTGGAAAGACCGCGCTTTCCCTCTGTCGCCTAATCCTCGAGAAAATTAGCGAAGGGGTCATCGTGATTGACAGGGAGAAAAGGGTAACCTTTTTCAACGAGGCCGCCGAGATCCTGACGGGGTTTTCCTCCCGGGATGCCGTCGGCCAATACTGTTTTGATGTCTTTCGCGCCGATATTTGCGCGGCTGCATGCCCCATGGACCGGATCCTCGAAAGGGGAAAAGACCTACGGGACATCCCCGCCATGATCATTCACAGGGAGGGTGAGCAGATCCCGATCGCCGTCAGCGCGTATGGGCTTTTGTCCAATGAAGGACAAGCTGTCGGGGTTATCGAGATTTTTCGGGATCTTCGTGAATTGGAACGGCTGCGTCGCCAGGTGTCCCGAACCTATACCCTCGAGGATATCGTGGGACGCCACGCGAAAATCCGCGAGATTTTCAAGGTTCTTCCGGATGTGGCCCAGAGTGACAGCCCGGTGCTCATCGAAGGACCCACCGGATCGGGCAAGGAGCTTTTCGCCCGGGCCATACATAACCTGAGTTCCCGCGTGAACGGGCCCTTCATTCCCATCAATTGCGGCGCCCTGCCGGATACCCTGTTGGAGTCGGAGCTGTTCGGATACGTGAAGGGGGCATTCACCGGCGCCGCGAGGGACAAGCCGGGACGCTTCCTCCTCGCGGACAAGGGGACCCTTTTCCTCGACGAAATATGCAACACGTCCCTCTCTTTCCAGGCGGATCTCCTCAGGGTGCTGGAGGAGGGGGAATTTACGCCGCTTGGGGATACCCGTCCGCTTCAAGCGGACTTTCGCGTGATTGCCGCCACGAACAGAGACCTCAAGAAGATGGTGAGGGAAGGCACCTTCCGGGAGGACCTGTTCTACCGGTTGAACGTGGTGAAAATCAGTTTGCCGCCGCTGCGTCACCGAAAAAAGGATATTCCCCTGCTCCTGGATCATTTCATACGCAGGTTCAACCTGCTTAAGGGAAGGGCCATCCGGGGAGTCAGCCCCGATGTCCTTTCCCTTTTCATGAAGTATCCCTTTCCCGGAAACATCCGTGAACTGGAGAACATCATCGAATACGCCTATATTCTATGCAAGGGGCCGGTCATCGAAGTCGCGCACCTGCCCGGGGATGTGAAGGAATGGGCCCGGCGGCATCCCTCGGCGAAGCCCGTGGCTGGGGCGCTGGAACTCGAAGAGGCCGAGAAGATAAAGGTAGTCCTTGAGAGGCACGGGGGTAACCGGGTTGCCGCCTCGGAAGAACTGGGGATCAGCCGCACGACCTTGTGGCGGAAGATCCGGCGCTACGGCCTAGACTGAACCCGTAACATGAAACACATCTATGAAACAGTTTCAGGTTGTAACAATTTCACCGCGACGTGGGACTTCCTTATCCCGTAGATTTATTTAAATATCGAATAAATAAAGAGTTTCATCCTCACCTTTCCCTTCGTGGCCAGGCACGATGTTTGCAAAAATACACAGTGGTGAAGGCGTGATGAAAATCGCGATTCCGCTGATGAAGGAAAGAATAGCCCCCCATTTTGGAGCGTCTTCCGAGATGCTCCTCGTGGAGGTAAAAAACGCCGCCATCGAGCGGATGGCAAGATGGAATGTGGGAGGGGATACCCCCCTGGAAATTGCGAGGCGACTGGTGGACCTGGGCGTGGAAGTGATTATCTGTGGCGGAATTAACCGCATTTACAAGGAATGGCTCTTGAGTCAGGGGATAAGCGTGGAAGACAACAAAAAGGGCAACGCGAAAGGAGTGTTGAAGGAATGGCTCGCGCGTTAATCGGCCGGCAGGGGGTTTCCTCCGTAAGAAGGGAGGTGAAATCATGAAAAGAAATCTTAGAGAACAAGGGACACACCAGGTGATTCGGGCGATCAGCCGCCTGCTCCCGGTGATTTCCGACGAGAACTTCGTGCGCCTCACTTACCTCGGCGAATTGCTGACCAGCGATCCGGATATGATTGGGGGTATCCGCAAGGTTAGACGCCTTCTTCAAACACCGAACCATCCCGCAAAGATACTTTTCAAAAGAATCTTCGAGTATCTCCCCAGCAATCGTCGCGTGCGATTGTTTGAAACCCTTTTCAACGGGGCCTGGTTTGAGGGCGGGAAACTCAGGGACAAGTGGGAGAGGAAGCTTGGCTTCCGTCCGCCGTTCATCATGATTTTGAGCCCGAGCCTGCATTGCAACCTTCGGTGCAAGGGGTGTTATACCCTGGGATATGGCCGAAGACCCCAGTTGCCCCTGGAGGTGGTTGACCGGCTCCTGGACGAGTGCGAGGAACTGGGTATTTACTTTGTCACGATTCTCGGGGGGGAACCCCTCATGTATCCCCATCTCTTTACCCTCCTCGAGAGGCATCCGAAAATATTCTTCCAGGTTTATACCAACGGAACCCTGATGACGGAGGAAACGGCCCAGCGGTTCGCGGAGGCCGGGAATGCCGCGGTGGTCATAAGCATCGAGGGGGATGAAAGGGAAACGGACGCGTGGCGGGGAGTGGGCGTTTATAGGAAAATCATGAGGGCTTTTGAACTCCTCTCCGACGCGAGAGTGATTATCGGGACCTCCGCGACCGTAACGCGGCAAAACGTCTATACCGTGTCTTCCATGGAATTTATCGACAAGATGATTTCTCTTGGATCCTTCGCCCAGATGTATTTCCTTTACATCCCGGTCAACGGCATGGCGGATTTTTCCCTCATGGTCACCCCCGGGCAGCGGGATCACCTAAGACGGCAGGTAAATATCATCCGCAATACGCGACCCATGTTCGCCCTCGATTTCTGGAACGACGGCCCCTACGTGCAGGGATGCATCGCCGCGGGCAGGCGCTACTTCCACGTCAATGCCAAGGGGGACGTGGAGCCCTGCGTCTATACCCACGTGGCGGTGGACAACATCTATGAAAAGTCCCTGAAGGAGGCATTGAACAGCCATCTCTTCCGTTACATCCGAGCGCGACAGCCGCACAACCCCAATCACCTGAGGCCCTGCATGATTATCGACAATCCCCATGTCATGCGGGAGGTCATCCGTGTTTGCAAACCGAGATTCACCCATCCGGGGGCGGAGGAGATTTATACCGTCGAGAAGGATAAAATGGACGCCTATGCCGCGCGGTGGGGACGATTGGCGGATCGAATCTGGTTGGAGGAATACCTCAAAAAAAAGGAAACGGGCGAAGAAACCCGGCCGGTCGACGTTTCGCCCGGATCCGGCCTCGTGGCTCACGCCGCCTGATTCGGCTTTCGTTAATCAGCCCGCGCCGGGCAAGGATTTTTTCCTGGAAGCATCGAGGCCCATCCCGCATAGGATGGGCCTTCCTTTCTATGCACGTCATTTCACCACGTGGCGAGTAAATTGGATTTACCTTGAAAAAAGGGGGGAATCTTGTTGGAAAAAATATCTTAAATCGCAGACAGGACGCGCGTGTGGAATCGATTGTCATCAGGGCGGATCACGGCGGACGGTCTACCTTTTGTGAGAGGTTGGCCTTGAAAAAGGTGAGGGAAACCTTGTTACACCCTTGACATGAGCTGGGTGGGAAGCCCCACTTCCCGATAGAACCCGGATTAGAAATTCTTGATCCTTAATCCCGGCGACATTTGAACCAACCCTCACAAATGAAAGACAAAATCGTGTTGTTGGAAAGGCGGGCCCCTACGCGGCCCGCCTTTCCTTTTCACATTTTTTTCAGATATCGTAATAGAGGGCGAACTCGTAGGGGTGGGGTCGGAGGCGGATGGGGTCCACCTCGTTTTGCCGCTT
>JALSPC010000050.1 GCA_026986155.1 bacterium | reverse complement strand
GGTAAGACGGCCGTCATCAACCTGGACGATGCCTACGGGAAGCGCCTCTTCCAAGAGATATCCTCCCTTCCGCGTCTCACCTACGGCACCTCTCCCATGACAGACGTTCATCCCCTCGAGGCCCGCCTGGACGCCACGGGCATCACCATGGAGATTGTGACCCCCCGGGGGCGCTTGTCCATCACCTCACCGCTCATCGGCCGGCACAACGAAATGAACCTCCTGGCGGCGGTGGCCACTGCCGTGGCCTTGAAAGTTCCACCCAGGGCCATCATTGAGGGATTGAAAGAGGTCACGGTTCCCGGGAGACTCCAGCCGGTGGAAAACGGCCTTGGCGTCACGGTCCTGGTCGATTACGCCCACACCCCCGACGCCTTGAAAAACGTCCTTCAAAGTATTCGCTCCCTCGCCAAGGGACGGGTCATCACGGTCTTTGGATGCGGCGGCGACCGGGACAAGGATAAAAGGCCGAAGATGGGGCACATCGCGGAGCAGTTTTCCGACATGGTAGTCCTGACCGATGACAATCCAAGAACCGAGGATTCCTCAGTCATCATTAACGCGATCAAGGGGGGAATCAGCACCCTGACGGACCTCTCGGAAGATGAATTTCTCTCAGGAAGGAAGGGTTTCATCGTTCAGCCGTCCAGGAAAAAGGCCATTCGGCTCGCCATCCGGGCCGCGGAACCTGGCGATATCGTCCTCATCGCCGGGAAGGGTCACGAACCCTACCAGGTTATCGGAACGGAAAAGATCCTCTTTTCGGACGTCCAGGTGGCCAGAGAGGCCCTGTCCGAACGGGAGGATCGAAAGGAATGAACTGGGATCTCATGGACGTCATTGAGGCGACAGGGGCCACGCCGAGCCGGCTGCCGGAGAGACAGACGGTGTTGACCGGCATCAGCACGGACACGCGCGCCCTTGCGCCGGGAAACCTCTTCGTCGCCCTGAGGGGGGAACGGTTCGACGGGCATGCCTTCGTGGACGCGGCCGTTGGCGGCGGCGCGGCTGCCGTCCTGGTGGAGGATCCCGCGGCCCTCCGAGAGGAGATCCCCTGCCTATTCGTCCCGAACACCCTCCGCGCCTACGGTGCCCTGGCCGGCGCCTACCGGAAAAGTCTGAAAGCCCGGGTCACGGCCATCACCGGCTCCACCGGGAAGACCACCACCAAGGAAATGACCGCCGCCATTCTTTCGCGGAAATACAAGGTCGCCACGACGCAAAAGAATGAGAACAACCGGGTGGGCGTTCCCAAGACACTCCTTGCCATTCCCCCGGACACGGAGGCGGCCGTGGTCGAGATGGGATCCAGCCTCCCCGGCGAGATCGCCCTTCTGACGGAGATCGCCCGGCCCGATACCGCCCTCCTGACGAACATCGCCCCCGTCCACCTGAAACGCCTCGGAACGATAAGCGGTGTCCGGATGGAGAAGAGCGCCCTCTTCTGGCGCGCCCCGGGAGACGCCCTGCGGTGCATCAACCGGGACGACCCGGAGATTCAAAAGATCCCCCTGAATGCCGGCTGGCCCATCCTCACGTTCGGAACAGGAAAGGAGGCGCAGATTCGGGCCGAAGGGATCGAACCCATGGGATTGGAAGGAACGCGATTCACCCTCGTCCACGAGGGTGAACGGATCCTGATCGCCCTGCCGCTCCTGGGCCCCCACCAGGTTCGAAACGCCCTGGCCGCCGCGGCCGCAGGCGTGGCGGAAGGCGTCTCCCTCACCGACATCAAGGCGGCCCTGGAGTCATTCCAACCCCTGGAAAAACGGCTGGAACCCATTGTCTTGTCATCCGGATCGGTCATCCTGAACGATACCTACAACGCCAGCCCGGCCGCGACCGTCCTGGCCCTCGAAACCCTCGCCATGTTCCGGGGCGCCTTTCTCACCATCGCCCTGCTGGGCGACATGCTCGAGCTGGGAGAAAATTCGGCAAAATACCACGAAGAGGTCGGCGCGCGCTGCGCGAGGCTCGGCATCGAACGGCTGGGGATTACGGGGGACTATCGGGAATCGACACGGCGGGGGGCCCTTAAAGAAGGCTTGGAGAAAGCAAAAACCTTCTTCTTCGACGACGCGGATTCCCTTTTGGAAAACCTGCCTGAACTCGGCGCCAGCCCCGTCATGGTGCTGGTCAAGGGTTCCCGGGCCCTGCGCATGGAGCGCTTCATCGATCCCCTGCGCAGATACTTCGGGGAAAAGGGGGGAACCGCCTGATGCTGTATCACCTCCTCTATCCCCTTCACGTCCATTTCAGCCTCTTCAACGTCTTCCGCTATATCACCTTCCGGTGTATCTACGCGACCATCACCGCCCTGCTTATCAGCTTTATCTTCGGTCCCTGGCTCATCAGGCGGCTTAAGGTCCACCAAATCGGCCAGGCGATTCGAAAGGACGGCCCCGCGTCCCATCTTAAAAAGGAAGGCACGCCTACAATGGGGGGGCTTCTGATTCTCATCTCCATCCTTGTTCCCACCCTCCTCTGGGCAAACCTGACAAACATCTATGTCTGGATAACTCTCTTCGCCACCGTTTGTTTAGGGTTGCTGGGATTCGCGGACGATTACCTAAAGGTGAGCCGGAGAAACGCCAAGGGAATCCCCGCCCGGACCAAGTTCCTCATCCAGGCCCTCGTGGCCGCGCTTAGCACCGCCGCCCTCATGCGGGTTTCAGGATTTCCCACCACCGTCGTCTTTCCCTTCTTCAAGAACTTTTCCCCGGACATCGGCAACTTCTACCTTATCCTTGGAATCTTCGTCATCGTGGGCACATCCAACGCCGTCAACCTCACCGACGGGCTGGACGGGCTGGCCATCGGGCCCACCATGATCTCCGCCGCCACCTACACCCTCTTCGCCTACCTGGCGGGTCACGCCATCATCGCGCGCTACCTGAACATCCCCTACGTCAAGGGGGTGGGAGAGCTTTCCATCTTCTGCGGCTCCATGGTGGGGGCAAGCATGGGATTCTTGTGGTTCAACACCTATCCCGCCCAGGTTTTCATGGGAGACACGGGGTCCCTCTCCCTGGGCGGCGCCCTGGGAACCATCGCCCTTATGACCAAGCAGGAATTTCTCCTCATCATCGTCGGGGGCATCTTCGTCATCGAGACGCTATCTGTCATCATCCAGGTGGCCTCGTTCAAGCTCACGGGGAAACGGGTGTTCAGAATGGCCCCTATCCACCATCACTACGAACTCAAGGGATGGGCCGAGCCCAAGATCATCGTGCGGTTCTGGATCATCAGTATCTTCCTGGGGCTCATCGCCATCAGCACCCTGAAGATAAGGTAGGAGGAAGATGGAACTGAAAGGGAAAAACGTTCTGGTCGTCGGCGCGGGAAAGACGGGCACCGTCCTGGCCGGGTTTCTCATCGAGAGGGGCGCGCGCGTGACCCTCAACGACCGGAAGCCCCACCCGGGGGATTTTCGCCCCCCCCATCCCGCCGTCGAGACCGTCTGGGGCGGACACCCGAAGGACCTCTTCCTCTCTGCGGACCTTATCTTCCCGTCCCCAGGGATTCCCGCGGATCTGCCCGTCCTCGAGGCGGCGAGAAAACAAGGGATTCCCGTGCTGGGGGAACTGGAACTGGCCGCCCCGTTCATCGATTTTCCTCTCATTGCCATCACGGGAACCAACGGAAAGACCACGACCACCACGCTGGTGGGTGAAATCCTGAAAAAGGCGGGATTCCCCACCTTCGTGGGCGGAAACATCGGCCGCCCCCTTCTGAAGGCGTGTATGTCCCCTAAAGATTACAGGTGGGGCGTCATCGAAGTCAGCAGCTTCCAACTGGCCACGGCGCCAAGCTTTCATCCCCGGATTGCGGCGATCCTCAACATGGAAGCTGACCACCTGGATTGGCATCCAACCCTCGAAGACTACTACCGGGCCAAGTGGTCCATCACACGCAACATGGAACCGGAAGACATCCTTGTCCTCTATGCCCCCCTCGTGGAGCGGCGGCCCGGAAAAATCAGGGCCCAAATCCGGACCTTTACCCAAGAGGACAATTCATCCCATTCCGCCTGGATCGCGAACGGCACCCTCTGCTGGCGCCTCGGAGACGATGTCCTAAAAATTCCCGCCGCCGAATTACGCGTCGACCAGCGTCACCTTCACCTTGACATGCTGGCGGCTGGCCTTATCGCCGCAGAGGCGGGCGTTACCCCGGAAGTCATCACAGCAACCCTACGAAACTTCCAGGGACTGCCTCACCGGACGGCGTTCGTGGGGGAGATCAACGGGATCCGGTTCATTAATGACTCCAAGGCGACCAACGTGGACGCGGTCTTCTGGGCATTGAAGAGCTTGTCCAAACCCATTATCTGGCTGGCGGGCGGGCTCTGGAAGGGTGGGGACCTTTCCGCCCTTGACCCGCTGGTAAAGGAAAAGGTGAAGGCCGTTATCGCCTTCGGGGACAGCGCCGGGCGTTTTACCCGCGCATTTCAATCCATAACCCCCGCGCAAAAAGTGGAGACCATGGAAGAGGCGGTCATCGCCGCCTACCGGCTCGCCCGGGCCGGTGACACGGTGCTCCTCTCCCCCGCCTGCGCGAGCTTCGACCAGTTCGAAAGTTACAAAGAACGGGGACAGGTGTTCACCGCCATCGTGACCTCGCTCAAACCCAAAGGAGATGAAATCCCCTATGTTTCGACAGAGTAACACGGACAATCACATCGATTATCTCCTCTTGGGAACCGTCTTGGCCCTGACGACCATTGGCTTCATCATGGTCTTCAGCGCCAGCGCCGTGCTCGCACAGCAACGTTATGGGGACAACCTCTATTTCTTCAAGCGCCAGCTTATCTACGGGTTTCTAGGAATTTTCATGATGTTCGCCATGAGCAAGATCGACTACCGAAAGCTGCGCCCCATGGCCTATCCCCTCCTTTTCACCGCTGTCTTCCTTCTCGTCCTCGTCTATACCCCGGGAATCGGTTTCCGGGTCGGCGGCGCCCGCCGATGGATACACTTAGGTCCCGCCACGTTTCAGCCCAGCGAATTCGCCAAGTTGAGTCTCATCATCTACCTGGCCTACTACTTCAGCAAGAAAAAGGAGACCATCAAGGAATTCAAGAAGGGTCTCCTGCCGGTATTGCTGATCACGGGGCTGCTTATCGCCTTCATCTATCCCCAGCCCGATTTCGGCAACGCCATGTTTCTGAGCTTGCTCCTCGTAACCTTCCTCTTCATCGCGGGTGCGCGGCTCGTGCATCTGGGGATCTTGGGAGCCTTGACCCTTCCCGTGGCCCTCTACGCCGTTTTTCACGCCGGCTACCGCTACCGGCGCCTCATCGCCTTCCTGGACCCATGGAAGGACCCGCGAAGCACCGGGTTCCAGATTATCCAGTCCTTTCTCTCCCTGGGCTCCGGTCAGCTTTTCGGCTGCGGCCTGGGAAACGGCCAGCAAAAGCTCTTTTTCCTCCCCGCCCCGCACACGGATTTCATCTTCTCCGTCATCGGGGAAGAACTGGGGTTTGTGGGGGTCTTTATCATCATCCTCCTCTTTATGTTTCTTTTGCTGCGGGGGTTTCGAATCGCCTACCTCGCCCAATCCTCCTTTGCCTCTTACCTCGCCCTGGGCATCACCCTCATGATCGGCCTCCAGACGGCCATCAATCTGGGCGTGGTCATGGGGCTCCTGCCCACCAAGGGCATTCCCCTGCCCTTCATCAGTTATGGGGGGTCATGCCTTCTCATCACTCTTATGGGGGTCGGAATCCTTTTGAACATCTCCAAGCGGCTGGATGCCCGGGAGGAACCGAAATGGTAGCCCGGTTCATCTTCTGCGGCGGCGGCACGGGGGGACACCTCTTTCCGGGAATCGCCATCGCCACGGCCATCCGGAAGAAAGCTCCCGATAGCGCTATCCTCTTCGTGGGAACCCACCGAGGACTCGAGGAGGCGGTTCTTCCCGCTTATGGGTTCGATTTCAGACCGGTCAAGAGCGCCGGCTTCAAGAACCTCGGCCTCATGAAGAAACTCAAGGCCCTCGCCATCCTTCCCCTCGGTATCCTGGAGGGGCTGGGAATGATGCGCACATTCAAGCCAAACGTGGTCATCGGCCTGGGAAGCTACTCCGCCCTGCCAGTCATGCTCGCGGGCATCCTCAAGCGGGTCAAGCGGGTGATACAGGAACAAAACAGCATACCTGGGCTGACCAATCGGCTCCTGGCACCCTTCGCCCATCGCATCTTTGTCTCCTTCGAATCCACCCTGGCCCGCTTCCCTCGGGGGAAGACCCTCTTCACGGGCAATCCCGTTCGGGAGGGGTTGTGCGCCGGGCGCAAAGAGACCGTCCCCAATGAGACGTTCCATCTCCTCCTCCTCGGGGGAAGTCTCGGCGCCCACTTCATCAACACCCTGGCCGCGGCCACGCTTCCAGATCTTTTGAACCGCTATCCTGGCCTGAGGGTGGTTCTCCAGACGGGCACGAGAGACCTCGAAGCGGCTCGGAAGGTCTTCGAACCCTTTGGGGACCGGGTTTCGATCGAGGCCTTCATTAACGACATGAACGGGGTTTACCGGTGGGCTGATTTCGTGGTAGCGCGCGCCGGGGCCACCACCCTGGCGGAACTGGCCGTCTGCGGGCTTCCCGCGCTCCTCATCCCCTTTCCCCACGCTGCCAATGACCACCAGATGGAAAACGCCCGGGCCTTCGCCTATCGGGGGGCCGCCCTGCTGGCGCCCCAGGGCGATATGACAGCGGAAGTTTTCGTCCGGGAACTGGCGAATCTTATCGAATCCCCGGAAAATTTAAAAGATATGTCACGCAGGATGAAGACGTTGGGACACCCGGAGGCCGCCGAGACCATCGCTTCTCATCTTCTCAGCCTTGCCGCCGAGGAGGGCGTCTCATGATTCACAAGCGGTTTTACAAGATTCACTTCGTGGGAATCGGCGGCATCGGCATGAGCGGTATCGCGGAACTTCTCCACAACCAGGGTTACGAGATCTCCGGTTCGGACCTGAAGGAATCGGAAACAACGCGGCGGCTCGCCGCCATGGGGTGCATCATCTTCTACGGTCACCACCCCGACCACGTCAAAAACGCCCATGTGGTGGTCATGTCCTCCGCCGTCCGTCCCGACAACCCGGAAATCGCCGCCGCCCGGAACCTCCAGATCCCAGTTATCCCGCGGGCGGAGATGCTGGCTGAACTGATGCGCATGAAACAGGGCGTAGCGGTGGCGGGCAGCCATGGAAAGACCACCACCACCTCCCTCATCGCCACGGTTCTCAACCATGCGGGCCTGGACCCCACCATCGTGATCGGCGGCAAGCTCAACAGCATCGGGAGCAACGCCAAGCTGGGTGAGGGGGAATACATCGTGGCGGAGGCGGACGAGAGCGACGGGTCCTTTCTCAAGCTCAATCCCATCCTCGCCATCATCACCAACATAGATCCCGAACACATGGAACACTTCAAGACGATGGACAACCTGCGGGGGGCCTTTATCTCCTTCGCCAACAAGGTTCCCTTCTACGGGGCCGCCATCGTTTGCCTCGACCATCCCGAGATTCAGCGTATCCTCCCGAAGATCCAGAAAAGGATCGTCACCTACGGGTTGTCCGCCCAAGCGGATCTCCAGGCCGGCAACATTCGCCAAGAGGCGTTTGAGACCATCTTCGACCTGGTCATCGACCAACAGCCCGCGGGCGAAATCCGCGTCCGGATGCCGGGAGAACACAACGCCTTGAACGCCCTGGCCGCCATTGCCACCGCGCGGGAGCTGGGCATCGATCTGGAAAACGTGAAGGCCGCCCTCGGGGCCTTCGAGGGAATTCAGCGCCGATTCCAGCTTCGACACGAGATTAACGATGTCCTTATCATCGACGATTACGGGCACCATCCCAGGGAAATCGAGGCCACCCTCCAGGCGGCGAAAAGCGGCTGGCAGCGCCGGGTCATCGCCGTCTTCCAGCCCCACCGTTACACCCGCGTCCGGGACCTGGCGGACGAGTTCCATCGCTGTTTCTACCAAGCGGACAAGCTGATTGTCACCGATATCTACCCCGCTGGTGAATCTCCCATCGAGGGTGTTCACGCCCGCACGCTCTACGAAGGGATTCTCCGGCATGGGCACCGAGACGCAACCTATATCCCGGACAAAACGGACATCCCCGCCGCCCTCGCCGCGCTCGTCCAACCCGGTGACATGGTTATCACCCTTGGGGCGGGGGACATCTGGAAGGTGGGCGACGCCCTGGCAAAACGACTTGAAGAAGGAAAATGAAGGCTGACTGGATGACAACCCTGAGGATACAATTCGGCAGCGCGTTTGTGGAGGGGGTCCCGCTGGCGCCCCTCACGCGCCTCAAGGTGGGAGGCCCGGCACGGGGGTTGCTGACCGTGAGGGACACGGACGGACTCCGCGACGTCCTAGGGGTTCTTCGAAAATTTCAGGTTTCCTTCCTTGTCCTCGGCAAGGGTGCCAACCTGATAATCCCGGACGAGGGGTATGAGGGGCTGGTCATCCGCTTGAAGGGCAAATTCGAGACGATACGATTGATCGGGAAGAAAAAAAACGCAACGTATCTCCACGCGGGCGCGGGGGTTTCCCTGCCCCGGCTTGTGGCCCGGACGGCAAAACGGGGGCTGTCGGGTCTGGAACCGCTCGCGGGGATCCCCGGGACGGTGGGTGGGGCCATCGTCATGAACGCGGGGGTTCCGGGTTTTTCCATCGCCGATGCCCTTTCCTCTGTCACCACCCTGAATGCCGCCTTAACGCTCCGCAAACGCGCGAGACGCCAGCTTCACCCCGTTTACCGGCACATGGGGCTTGATGCGGGAGAAATCGTCCTCTACGCCACGTTCCGCCTCACCCCCGAGCCGGAAGAAAGGATTCGAGGCAGGATACGGGAATACCTTGCAAGGCGCAAAAACCAGACCTGGCGGCGACTGCCCACGGCGGGATCCATCTTCAAGAACCCCGAGGGGATGTTTGCCGGGAGGCTCATCGAGGCATGCGGGCTGAAGGGCAGCCGAGTCGGCGACGCACAGATTTCAACTGAGCACGCCAATGTCATCGTCAACCTGGGGAAGGCCTCGGCAAAAGACGTCCTTGAGCTCATCGGCCGCGTCCGAAGGGAAGTGGCGGAGAAAACGGGGGTAACCCTGGAAACGGAGGTTATCATTGCGAGGAATTAGGCGCTACGCGAACGCGAAGGTCGGCGTCCTTTTGGGAGGGCTCTCCAAGGAACGGGAGATCTCCATCAAGACGGGGACGGCCATCGCGGAGGCCCTCGCAAGGCGGAATTACCGGGTTGAAGTCCTGGACGTTTCCCGGGATATCTGCCGGAAGCTCACGGAAAAACGCATCGACGTCGCCTTCATCGCCCTGCACGGCCGATGGGGCGAGGACGGAACCATCCAGGGGCTTCTCGAGATCCTGGGAATCCCTTACACGGGCTCGGGGGTCATGGCCAGCGCCGTCGCCATGGACAAGGTCGTCTCCAAGCGGCTCTTCCGGGAGGCGGGATTGCCGACACCGCCCTACACAGTCCTTAGGGAACCCGCCGCGGCCCCGGCGCGCCCCCTCCCTCAAGTGGTGAAACCGGCCTCCGAGGGGTCCACTATCGGGGTCGCCATCGTCCGGTCCCAAGAGGCGTGGGAAAAGGCCCTGGACGAGGCCTTTCAACTGGACCAAACCGTCATTGCGGAAGACTATGTCGAAGGCAGGGAAATCACCGCCGCCGTTTTGAACGGGGCCCCCCTTCCCCTGATTCACATCGAGCCAAAGGAGGGATTCTACGACTATACCTCCAAGTACACCCCGGGCAAGACCCTGTACCACGTCCCCGCCGACCTTGAACCCGCCACGGAATCCCTCATCAAGGACCTGGCCACCGAGGCTTACCAGGCCCTGGGGTGCGAGGGGTGCGCCCGCGTAGACCTGATCTTGTCGGAGGAAGCAGGGCCCACGATCCTGGAGGTCAACACGATTCCCGGCATGACACCGACCAGCCTCGTCCCCAAAGCCGCGGCCGCCGCTGGCATGTCATTCGAAGACCTGACGGAGGCCATCCTGGACGATGCCTCCCTCAAGATTGGAACGAACCGGGAGCACAAGAGATGAAAAAGAAAAACAAGGCCCGGTTCAAATCCACGTTCCTGCTCATCCAGCGGACGACCTGGGGTTTCCTCCTGGTCCTGATTCTCGCCCTGGCGGTCTACCTGGGGAACCGGGGATACCGAGAGCTGAAAACCTCCCGATACTTCCAGGTAAAGACCATCGCCGTTCACGGGAATCATGTCCTGTCGCGAACCGACATCATTTACTACCTCGGGCTCAAGGAGACCTCCAACCTCCTCTCCCTCGATCTCAAGGCCCTCTGCCAAAAACTCATCTCCCACCCGTGGATCAAAAGCGCCAGTATTCACCGGAAACTGCCCGGGCAACTCACCATCGACATCATAGAACGGGTTCCCGTAGCCCTCATCAAGATCGGCACCTTCTACTACATGGACAAGGATGGGGTCGTTTTTGATAAGATCAACAAGGACGTGGGATGCGATTTCCCCGTCTTCACAGGACCGAAAAGCTTTTCCGAGCTTAAGGCCTATTTCCCTCTCATCCGGGAGGCCCTGTCCATTCTGAACCGGAAGACCAGCCTCATCGTCTCGGAATTTCACCTCGACCTGAACCATGGCATCACCCTCATCACCCTGAACGACGCCCTGCCCGTCAAGCTCGGACGAAGGGAGGTTTCCTTGCGCTTCCAACGCTTCAAGACCGTCTATCACTACCTGCGAAGGAGGGAAATCCCCATCAAAATCATCGACTGCCGGTACCCGGATCGCGTCGTCGTCAAATACATTCGCCATTCATCGGAGGGAAAACGTGAAAAAACTGGATAACCTCGTGGTCGGGCTCGATATCGGCACCACCAAGATCTGCGCGGTCGTCGGTGACGTGATCGACGGGCAATTGAATATCATCGCCACGGGGAGGCACCCCTCGAAGGGGCTTCGCAAGGGCGTGGTCATCAACATCGACGCAACGGTCGATTCCATCAAGCGCGCCATCGAAGAAGTTGAAATGATGGCGGATTGTGAGATCACCTCCGTCTATGCCGGCGTGGCGGGAGGACACATCAAGGGGATGAACAGCCATGGCATCATCGCCGTCAAATCGCGGGAGATCACTCAAAGAGACGTCCAGAGGGTCATCGAGACGGCCAGCGCCGTCGCCCTTCCCCTGGACCGCGAGGTCATCCATGTCCTCCCCCAGGAATTCATTGTGGACGACCAGACGGGCATCCGGGACCCGGTCGGCATGGCGGGCGTCCGTCTGGAAGGGAGGGTCCACATCATCACCGGCGCCGTCACCTCCGCCCAGAACATCATCAAGTGCGCCAACAAGGCGGGACTGGACGTGAACGATATCATCCTGGAGCAGTTGGGGGCCAGCGAGGCGGTCCTGGACAGCGACGAGAGGGAAATTGGGGTGGCCCTCCTCGATATCGGCGGCGGGACCACCGACCTGGCCATCTTCGTGGGAGGCACCATTCAGCACACCTCCGTTATTGCCCTCGCGGGGAACCACGTGACCCACGACATCTCCATCGGCCTCCGAACACCTAAGCAAGAGGCCGAGCGCCTCAAGATCCGCTACGGATGCTCCCTCGCCTCCTTAATAAGAAAGGACGAAACCATCGAGGTTCCCAGCGTAGGGGGAAGAAAACCCCGCATCTTGTCACGCAAGACCTTGGCCGAGATCATCGAGCCAAGGATGGAAGAGATCTTCGAGTTGGTCAACCAAAACCTCAACAATTCCGGTCTGGCCGACCTCATCGGCGCCGGGATCGTCCTCACGGGCGGGGGGAGCCTCATGGAAGGGACCGTGGAACTGGCAGAACGGGTCTTCGGGATGCCGGTTCGCCTTGGAACGCCCCGGGGGATCGGCGGGCTGACGGACCTCGTTTCGTCACCCCTTTATGCCACCTCCGTGGGGCTGGCTCTTTATGGAAGCAAAAATCTCCACCAGACCCGATTCAAGGCCCACGACGAGAACATCTTTAAAAAGGTTCTGGTGAGGATGAAGGAATGGTTGGGTGAATATTTTTAACTAAAAAATGGAAAACGAGCGGCGGGAACCTCCCGGCGCCGCAAACCTTAAAAGGAGGGGACCATGATAGATTTTGAAGAAGAAAGGACTTTCTCAGCAAGGGTCAAGATCATTGGCATCGGAGGGGGCGGCTGCAACGCCATCGACAACATGATCGAAGCCAAGCTCCAGGGCGTGGATTTCATCGCCGCCAACACAGACGCCCAGGCCCTGAGCGCCTCGAAGGCTCCCGTCAAGATACAATTGGGCGCGAAACTGACCAAGGGACTCGGCGCCGGGGCCAATCCCAGGGTCGGAGAAGAGGCCGCCCTGGAGGACGTGGATACCATCAAGAGCGCCCTCATGGGGGCGGACATGGTCTTCGTCACCGCGGGCATGGGCGGCGGAACCGGCACGGGCGGCGCCCCCATCGTGGCGAAAATCGCCAAGGAGATCGGAGCCCTGACCGTCGCCATCGTGACCAAGCCCTTTGAATTCGAGGGCCGGCGGCGCATGGAACAGGCGGATGCGGGTATCAGCCACCTCAAACGTATCGCCGACACCCTGATTACGATCCCCAACCAGCGGCTTCTTTCCGTAACGGGAAAGAACATCTCTTTCATGGACGCCTTCAAAGTCGCGGATGACATCCTGCTCCAGGCAGCCAAAGGGATCTCCGACCTCATCCTCGTTCGAGGGCTCATCAACCTCGATTTCGCGGACGTGCGGACCATCATGTCCGAGATGGGCATGGCCCTCATGGGAACCGGCATTGCCTCGGGCGAAAACCGGGCAAGCAACGCCGCCCAGATGGCCATCTCCAATCCCCTGCTCGAGGACCTCACCATTGACGGAGCGAAGGGGATCCTCATCAACATTTCCGGAAATCGCTCCATGTCCCTAAACGAAATCCACGAGGCCTCTTCCCTCATCCGCGAGGCCGCCCACGAAGACGCCAACATCATTTTCGGCGCCGTTGTGGACGAGTCCCTTGGGGAGAGCGTCCGCGTCACGGTCATCGCCACGGGATTCGGCAAGGAAGATACCTTGATAACATCCAAATACGCGGAGAATGTCATGCCTTTCTCGCAACGCCTGACCGGTGAGGCCGATGAGCCGCAGGGAGAGAGAAAGGTCGTCTTCAAGTCACGGAAACTCCCCGAGTTTGACGACATCACCTATACCAAGGTAGGTGTCATCGATGACTTGAACCACGATGAATACGACGTCCCGGCCTTCTTGAGGAAGCAGGCCGACTAAGGTGCATGGTCTCGAAGGGAAAACAGTGGAGAGACAAGGTTTCCGTCGCGCTGGTTTATCCCAATCAACCCTCCGTTGGGATGGCCAATCTGGGATTCCAGACCCTCTACCAGCGCCTGAACCGGCTGGACGACGTCGTATGTGAGCGGGTCTTTCTTGAGATTCCGGGCAACGGGGGGAAGCGGGTTCCCCCTCCTTCCCGCTTCCTCCCGCGAAGCCGGGAATCGAAGATCCCTTTAAATGCGTTCGACATCCTTGCCTTCTCCATCCCCTTCGAGAACGACTACATCAACATCCTGACCCTTCTTTCCCTTTCAAAGATCCCCCCGGCCGCCGGCAAACGCAGGCCGGATCATCCCCTCGTCATCGCGGGGGGCATGACCTCCTTCATCAACCCGGAACCTATCGCCCCCTTCGTCGACGCCTTCCTCATCGGCGAGGGGGAAACCCTCATCGAGGACTTCCTCGAGGTTTACCGGAATAATCGGGAAACGCTTCGAGCGAAGGATCTCAGGCCCCTCTTAAAGGTTCCGGGCGTCTACGTCCCCTCCTTCTACGAGATAGACTACGCGGACGACGGACCCATCGCCGGCCGCCGGGCTACTCCCCCCGCCCCGGAACGAATCACCAAACGGGTGGAGGGAAATATCGACCGATTCATCACCTTCTATACCTTTCCCCCCGAGGCCAGCGAATTCTCCGACATGGCCATCATTGAGATCAACCGGGGATGCCCGCGGGCGTGCCGGTTCTGCGCCGCGGGATACCTCTGCCTCCCCTTCCGGAACCGCTCCGCGGAAAATCTTATGGACTTCCTCAAGAAGACGCGTCCCGACGAAAAAACCATCGGACTCCTCGGGACGGGGGTTTCCGACCACCCCGACCTTATTTTGCTGTGCCGCGAGATCCTCCGCATGGGTTACCGGCTCTCCTTCTCTTCATTGCGTATCGATCGCATCACGGACGAGCTGGCGGAAATACTTAAAAAGGGTGGGCAAAAGACCGTTACCCTGGCCCCCGAGGCGGGATCTCAGCGGCTCCGGGACATCATCCGGAAGGACATCACGGAGGGACAGATCCTCCAGGCGGTGGACCACCTGATACGGCACGACATCCTGAACCTGAAACTCTACTTCATGATCGGCCTTCCCGGCGAGACGATGGACGACATCCACCAGATCCCCGCTCTCCTTCGAAAGATCCGCCACACTATCCTGGCTCACCGCCACATAACGAGACGTCTTGGAAGAGTCACAGTTACCTTGAGTCCCTATATCCCCAAACCCGGCACGCCCTTTCAGTGGTTTCCCCTTATGGACCTGGGCGAGATAAAAAGGCGCCTTGCCTGGCTCAAGAAAACCCTTTCGAAGGAACCTAACACCCATGTCATCGCCGACCTGCCCAAATGGGCCTACGTTCAGGCCCTTCTGTCCCGGGGAGACAGGCGTGTCGCCGCGCTCCTTACGCGCGTCCACGAAAACGGGGGAAACTGGCCCCGCAGTTTCAAAGAGTCAACCCTAAATCCAGATTTCTACGTCTACCGCGAGCCCGCCACGGACGAGAGTTTCCCATGGGATTTCATCGACACCGGTGTTTCCAAATCCCGCATCCTCAGGGAATATAACGAGGCGCGAAGGCGAATCTCAGAGTTTTAAGACGTTGAAAGCTAACGTTTTTGATAATTTCATGCTCGAATTTGATAAAAACGGCATGTAAAAATATTTTTACCGATTTAATAAAGGGTACGTGCATCTCGAAATATCCGGGACAAAACAACGATTAAGTTTGTTTTGACGGGGACAATGATCTTGGAAGGGATTAACCATGAAAGCAGAGGACAGGAAATTTATCATGTCCCCAAATAGCCAACAAGGCGAGGTGGAATTTTGTTAAGCATATGTTAGCGCACACAAAATCAGGAGGGAGTTAAATCGCTAAACTACCTAAAATCATTGGCACGCCTGGAGGGATTCGAACCCCCGGCCTGCGGATTAGAAGTCCGCTGCTCTATCCAGCTGAGCTACAGGCGCCTGCTTATTTTATACCACTCCTTTCATGTCGGCGTCAATTTGTTTCAAGGTTCATAGGTTGTAATCGTGTTTCCAAAGCG
>JALSPC010000049.1 GCA_026986155.1 bacterium | reverse complement strand
GGCTGTTCCATCAACCCGGAGGTGGGCCGGGAAAACCGGCTGGGCAAGAGGAAAAAACCGATCACGCCGCGCCATATCACGGTGGTGGGAGCGGGGCCGGCCGGGATCACTGCGGCTCTCCAGGCCGACAAAATGGGGCATCAGGTCGTCCTTTTTGAGCGCAACACATGGATCGGGGGGCAGTTGCGCCTCTTTGCCTCCATGCCGACCAAGCACCGTATCAACGACCTTCTGAATTTCTTCGAATACCAGCTTGAACACTCCGGCGTGGACGTGAGGCTGGGAACGGAATTCGATCCCAAGAATCCCGGCGTTCCTTTGGACGTGGTGGTCATCGCCACGGGCTCCGTGCCGTCCATACCCATCTTGCCCGGCATCAAGGACGAACGGATTATCACTCCCGTTCAGTGTCTGGACGGCCAGTGTCCCAAGGGCGACGAGGATATCCTCGTTGTGGGGGGCGGCGTCACGGGATGCGAACTCGCCCTTTTCCTCAAGTCCCTGGGGAACCGGGTTATCCTGATCGAAAAGGAAAACCGCCTGGCGGGAGACCTTGAGGAGATATCGCGCATGGACCTCCTCAGGCGCATGGCCCGGGAAAAACTGCAGGTTTTTCTCAAGATGTCCCTTCGGGAGATTACCAAGGAAGGGGCCATTCTGGCGGACCAGGAGGGAAAGAAGTTCATGGTGAAACCGACCAAGATTGTGCTGGCCATGGGAAACCACGCCCAGGCGATCTTGCGCCGCCGCCTCAAGGGAAAGGCCAATCGGCTCTTTGTGATTGGGGACGCCAAGGAGCCGCGGACCATTTACTACGCCATCCACGACGCCTACAAGGCGGTTCTTTCCATAACGTAAAGGGGATTAATGATGGGAAAAAAATTGGGTGAAGAGACGATCGAAATCTCGGCGCGGGTCAACGGGACCTCGGTGGTGCTCCGGACACCGGCCAATCGCACGCTCCTTGCTATCCTGAGGGAGGACCTCCACCTCACCGGGGTCAAGGAGGGCTGCGGGATCGGGGAGTGCGGCGCCTGCACTGTCATCATGAACGGCAAGGCGGTCAACGCGTGCTTGGTCCTGGCTCCCAAGGTGGACGGGGCCGACATTACGACCATCGAGGGCCTGGGAGACGAAAAGGCCCTCCATCCCCTGCAGAAGGCCTTCGTGGAGCACGGGGCGGTCCAGTGCGGATTCTGCACTCCGGGTATGATCCTGGCGGCCAAGGCCCTCCTGGACGAGAATCCTCATCCCACTCGCCTGGAGATACGGGAAGGCATTTCGGGGAATCTCTGCCGCTGCACGGGGTATCAGCAGATCGTGAACGCCATCGAATCGGTGGCTGAACGGTCAACGGAGGAAGAGAGATGAGCTATCCCGGGTTTCAATACACGGCGCCGCGCTCCGTTCGGGAGGCGGTGGAAGTTCTGCGCCTCGCGAAGGAAAGGGGGAAAGGGGCAAAAATCCTGGCGGGGGGGACCGACCTGATGGTGCAACTGAGGGAAAGGGCCGTGACCCCCGACGTGGTGGTGGACATTTCCCGCATCCCGTCGCTTACCAGGATCGAGCGGATGGGAAACGAGATACGGATCGGCCCCCTGGTCACCCACAGCATGCTGGCAACCTCCGATTTGATCCGTGAATACGTGGGGGTCCTTTCAGAGGCGGCGCGGGCCGTGGGATCTCCGCAGATACGGAATCTGGGAACCCTGGGGGGAAACATCGTAAACGCCTCGCCGGCGGCCGACACGATTCCCGCCCTCGTCATCCTCGAAGCGCGGTTGATCCTGACGGGGCCGGGGGGGGAGCGGGTCCTCTCCATCACCGATTTCTTCAAGGGGCCTTATGCCACCGTCATAGGAAAGGACGAGCTGTTGACGGGCATTATCGTTCCTCTGCCTCCGCCCTCGGGGCGTGCCATCTTTCTGAAACTGGCGCGCCGCAAGGCCCTGGCCATCGCGCGGATGAACCTCGCCTGCATGCTCTATTACAACCGTCAAAAAGAGGTCTTCGAGTGGACGCGTCTCTGCGTCGGGTCCTCCACGCCCCGCCCTGTTCGGATGACGGAGGCGGAGAAGGCCCTGGAGGGTCAGCCCTTTACCGATTCGGTTCTTCAGAAGGCGGGCCGGGCGGCGGCGGAACAGATGGTGGCGTTGAGCGGACTCAGGTCTTCAACGGCCTACAAAAAACCGGTGGTGGGCGACCTGGTCATGCGGGCCGTGCGCCTGGCCGTGGAAAAAGGGTAGGGGGAGAGACATGATTACCAAGGTCGTCGGAAAGCGGGTCGAGAGGATCGGAATCCTCGACAAAGTAACGGGGAAAGCCAGATACGGGGCGGACCTGGATATCCCGGACGCGCTGGTCCTCAAGGTCTACCGGAGCCCCGTCGCCCACGGGAGGATTCGGAAGATCGATACTGGAAAGGCCGAAGAGGTTCCGGGCGTGGTCCGAATCTTCACGGCCGAGGACATTCCCGGGAAAAACCTTTACGGCATCATCAACAAGGACCAGACCGTTCTGGCGGGAGAAAAGGTCCGGTTCGAGGGAGATCCCATCGTCCTGGTGGCCGCCGAGGACGAAAAAAGCGCCGAGGAGGCCCTGACTCATCTGAAAGTGGAGATCGAGGAGCTGCCCGCCGTGTTTGACCCCGAGGAGGCCTTGAGGCCCGAAGCGCCGACCATCCATGAAAAGGGCAATCTCCTCTTCAAGCGGAAAATCATCAAGGGAGACGTGGCGGAAGGGTTTGCCGCCTCCGATATCGTCATCGAGGAAACCTACGAAACAAACATGCTGGAGCATGCCTACATCGAGCCGGAGGTAGGAGTAGCCTACCGGGACGCGGATGGCAGCATCGTGGTCCTGGTGACCACGCAGAATCCCCACTCGGACCACGCCCAGTTGGTCTCCATCCTGGGGGTGGCACCGGAGAAGGTCCGTGTGATTCAAACGGAAACCGGCGGAGGATTCGGAGGAAAGCTGGATATCTCGGTCCAGCCGTTCTTGGCCCTGGCGGCCTACCACCTCAACCGTCCCGTCCGGATGCTCTACAGCCGCGAGGAGTCCTTCCAGGCCACGGCGAAACGCCATCCCCTCAAGATCCGGATGAAGACGGGGGCAGCCCGGGACGGCAGGCTCACGGCGATGGAGGCGGAAATCATCGCCGACACGGGGGCCTACGGCTCCTACGGCATCGCGGTGGCCACCCGCGCGGCGGTTCACGCCACGGGACCCTACCGGGTACCTAATGTCCGCGTGATCAGCAAGGCGGTCTACACCAACAACAACTGGTCGGGAGCCATGCGGGGCTTCGGGGTGCCGCAGATCGCCATCGCCCACGAGTCCCAGATGGACAAGCTGGCCCAAAGGCTTGGGTTCGATCCCATCGAATTCCGAATGATGAACGCCTTCGATACCGGTTCCGTCACGCCGACGGGCCAGGCGCTCACGGCGAGCGTTGGGATCCGCGAAACCCTGAAAAAGATACGCCCGCACTACGAGCTGCTCCTCAGGGAAGCCGAGGCAATGCGCCAGTCGGGTCTCGCTGGCGTGAAATACGGCGTGGGCGTGGCGTCCATGTGGTATGGCATCGGCAACACGGGGCATCCCAATCCCTCCAGCGCCCAGGTGGAGGTGGACAGCGAGGGGAACGTGACGCTCTTTACCGGGGCGGCGGATATCGGACAGGGATCGGACACCGTCCTGGCCCAGATCGCCGCCGAGACCCTCGGGCTTTCCTATGAAAGGATCCACCTGGTCCGCGCCGATACCGACTTGACGACCGACGCGGGGGCCACCTCCGCCTCCCGCCAGACCTATATCTCGGGCCGGGCGGTCTTTGAGGCCGCCCTTTCGGTCAAGCGGGCCCTTACGGAAAGGGCCGCCGGCATCTTCCGCGTTCCCGCCAATCTCGTCACGTGCGAGGACGGTTTTTTCTTTCCCCAGCACCGGGAGTTTCAGAAGATTTCCCTCGAAGAGGTCGCTCGGAGAACCCTTTCGCCGGGGGAGGTCCTGCGGGGAGAGGGGGTTTTTAATCCCGAGACGACTTCGCTCGACCCGGAGACGGGACAGGGTGTTCCCTACACGACCTACGCCTTCGCGTCCCAGGCGAGCCTCGTGGAGGTGGACCTGGTGACGGGACAGGTCGGGGTGGT
>JALSPC010000048.1 GCA_026986155.1 bacterium | reverse complement strand
CTCTTTCCTTGCAATTCTTATAACACAATACCTCATATATATCAAATTATTTCAAGTAGTTGGAGATTTTTCAGGGGAGACTACATAGTGTCTACAGCAAATGCAACGGGGTGTTGGGTAAATTCAAAAAGCGTCTATAGGCCTCTTCTGGAAAAACTTGCTGCAATCGGGATAAATGAAGGTCTTAGAAGGTAAATTTAATTTGTTGTTCCCTTAGTCCATCTGGTATTTTTCAAGTTTGTATCGGAAGGAACGAAAGGTCATCCCGACAAGGTGTGCCGCCTCCACTTTTTTCCCTTGACAGCGTTTAAGGGCTTCCGAGAGGTAGGTCTTTTCAATCTCTTCAAGAAGGGCGGGAAGGTCCACGCCTTCTTCCGGGAAATCACTGGTATAGAATGGTAAAATCGGTTGCTCGATGGCATCGATGGTTTGAGAATGGTAGATTCCCGGCAAAATAATATTTGTGTCCTGCAAGGCAATCGCCCGTTCTACCATGTTTTCGAGCTCTCGAACGTTTCCTGGAAAATCATATTTTTCTAACTCTTTAAGGATATAGGACGAGATCTTTATTTCTTTCCTGCCGTATTTCTTTGAGTATTTTTTTATGAAATATTCAAGCAGAAGAGGAATGTCTTCCCTTCGTTCCCTCAAGGGCGGAACGTGAATGTTTATGACGTTCAGGCGAAAAAATAAATCTTCTCTGAATCTTTTTTCCAAGACCTCTTTATTGATATCCCTATTTGTGGCGGAGATGATCTGGACGTCGACCTTGATATCCCGATTGTCCCCGAGTCTCCGAAATATCTGATCCTGTAAAACCCGCAAAAGTTTGACCTGAAGGGAAAGAGGAAGTTCTCCGATTTCGTCGAGGAAAAGGATTCCCCCGTCCGCGGTTTCAAAAAGTCCCGGTTTATCCGTGACAGCTCCCGTAAAAGCCCCCTTTTTATATCCGAAAAGCTCACTTTCGAGGAGGTTTTCGGGAATGCCCCCACAATTGAGCGGCACAAAGGGACTTTCAGGGTTTTGGAGGAGGTGAATCGCCTTGGCAATCACTTCCTTGCCCACTCCGCTTTCGCCTGTAATGAGAATGGGGGTTCTTGTTTTTGAGACGCGGACCACAAGATCCATTAATTGTTTCATCGGCTTGCTGGATCCGATAATTCCATAGTGTTCAACGGACTCGGCAAGTTTCTGCTTGAGCTTCAGATTTTCCTCTTTAAGAAGCTGGCGTTCAAGCGCGTTCTTGACGACATTTTTGATTTCCTCGTTTTTGAACGGTTTACTTATGTAGTCATACGCGCCGTATTTCAAACCTTCGGAAGCCGTTCCATCGGAGGCGTAAGCAGTGATAAGAATCATGATGCTTCTCGGGGATTTTTCCTGGACCAGTTTGAGTAATTCAATTCCCGAGAGGTCAGGCATCCTAATGTCGGAGACGATAACGGGATAAAAGGTTGTTTTAATTTTCTCAAGGGCCTCAAGGCCACCGGAAGCCGTATCCACTTCATAACCTTCCTTGGAGAGAAGAACTCTCAGCGTGGTTCGAAGACCTTTTTCGTCATCGACCACGAGAATTCTTTGGGGAGAGGACTGTTCCATTTGTTTCATTCCTTTTGTTCTGTTATCTAGGGATGGTAATCTTTACAGAGGTCCCCCGACCTTCTTCGGAAGTGACATGGATGTTCCCGCCCAGGGAACTTACGATCTGGTAAGCGATGGAAAGGCCGAGTCCCGTGCCCTCCGGGCGCGTCGTGAAAAAGGGCTCAAAAATCCTTTTCATAGAACCTTTAGGGATGCCTTTCCCATTGTCCGAAACGACGATCGACAGGAACTCGATCCCGTTGTCAGTCTCGGGCTCTTCGGTAGGTGATGGGGGTATGGCAACGGTAATGATATGTCTTTCTTTGTTTTTGGCCTGGATAGCGTTGTTCAGGATGTTCCAGAAGACTTGTTTCAATTTATCCTTGTCGCTATAGATTTCTAGGTCGTTCGGAACCTTGTTAATGAAATTGATGTTGTTCTCTCGATTATCTCTCGATAAGATGGAAAATATTTCTCCGATGAGAAGATGGAGGTTGAATTCCTGGAAAGCCTCTTTCCCGAATTGCGAGAATAGTAAAAAATCCGTGACCAATCGGTTGAGCCGGTCGGTCTCCTCTAAGACATTGTTCATCAATTCACTTTCGATTCCCGACAAATTCAGGGATTCTTGAAGGACTTGGATTGAGCTGCTCAGTGAAGCCAGGGGATTTCGGATCTCGTGAGCGAGGCCGGCCGCGAACCGGCCCACGGTCGCGAGTTTTTCGGATTCGTGGATTCTTTTTTCCATGGTTTTATAGCGGGTTAGATCCTGGAATACAACGATTTTCCCAGCGGGAGCGTTTTCTGAATCAAGGAGCGTGGATACAGAAAAACCAATCACCCGGTCACGCTTGCCGGGTTGTTTTAATATGACTTGTGCGTGCCGGGGGGCATCAAGGCGTTTTTTCGAATTAATCAGGTATTTTACCAAAACGGGAAAGATGACGAACACATCCTTACCGATAACTTGTTCTTTCGTTACCTTTAATATTTGTTCTCCCGCCTTATTGATGTAGGTAACTCTGTTGCGCAGGTCAACGGTTAGAATTCCACTTTCAATACTCCGGAGGACGTTTTCGTTGAAATGCTCTAATTGTCGGTATTCCTTTGCCTGTCGCGCCAATTCGCTCTTTCTTTTTTGTAACTCGTAGATAAAAACGCTTGTCAAGACAGCAACGCCCCAAAGCGCAAGGACTTGAAGTAAGAGTTTGTAAATTGTAAAACGATTTGTCCATATATAAGCGAAAAGGCGGTTTTCAATCAACGCTTGGATAGGCGCGGTTCTTAGAATGCTTCCCATGTAAAATAAAGTGGCAATAATGACAATGAGATACAATTTTGTCCGATCAAGAAAGAGGGCACTCGCAACGATGGAGAAAAGGTAGAGAAAGATAAAGATGCTTTCGACTCCACCGCTGATGCTTACGAATGCGGTGATAAAGAGAAGGTCGATGATAGTCTGAAAAAAAATGAACCATGCATTATCTTTGAAGGGTTTTATCAGGGCCAGTGAGATGAGAGAAAAAAGGTATATGGCCGAGATGAGAACATATATCTGGGGGTTGGAGGGAATTTGGAGAATGTTTTTCCCGTGTTCCGGGATGAAGAGGGAGGTTCCGAGAATCAATGAAGCGACCAGTATTCTGACGACACTGAGGATAAAAGAGTTTCTGGGGGGAGATTTCATTGGAGTTTGTTTAGTTTTAAAATCGTGAGAGCGGATTAACCAATGGCATTTGCCATGTTGAAGATGGGAAGATACATAGCAATAACTATCGTCCCGACAACGCCGCCCAAAAAGACGATCATCAAGGGTTCAAGCATGGACGTAAGCCCCGCGACGGCGGTATCCACTTCGTCTTCGTAAAAGTCCGCGATCTTGTTGAGCATCTGGTCCAGGGCCCCTGTGTTTTCTCCTACGGAGATCATACGGGTGACCATGGGGGGAAAGACCTTGCTTCGGGCCAGGGGATCCGCGATATTTTCACCGGAACTGATATTCTCCCTTGCCTCCATGACGGCATCCTCAATTACTTTATTCCCGGATGTCTTAGCCACCAATTGCAGGCCATCCAGGATGGGGACGCCACTCTGCATAAGCGTGCTCAAGGTTCGGGTAAATCGGGCCACTGCGACCTTTCTGAGTAGGATCCCGAAAATGGGAAGTTTAAGCAGGATTGTGTCTATTGCCTTTTTCCCTTTGTCCGTCCGACGGATGTAACGTATCGCCAGGACGAGCAATATAAATCCCACGATGACGTAAAGGATGTGGCTTCGTGTAAACTTACTTATGTCCACCACCAACTGGGTCAATCCCGGGAGTTGCTGGCCTGCTTCCCGAAACATCTTCTCAAAAGTAGGGATGACAAAGACCATAAGGATTCCTACCACCACTATGGCCACGAACGTGACGATCATGGGATACATGAGGGCGGATTTGACCTTTCGACGCAGGGCTTCTGCCTTTTCGATGAAGATTGCCAGGCGGTTCAATATAATGTCCAGCGTTCCAGCTTCTTCGCCGGCAACGATCATATTCGCGTAAAGGTCGTTGAATACCTTTGGATGTTTCTTTAGAGCCGCCGCGAAGGTCATTCCTGATTCTACATCGTCTTTGACTTCATTCAATACACCCTTGAAAGTGATGTTCTCTTCCTGTTCCGCTAGAATATCGAGGGACTGAACCAAAGGAAGGCCCGCATCGATCATGGTGGCAAGCTGTCGTGTGAAAACGGCCAAGGTTTTCGCCTTGACTTTGGGTTTAAAAATTACAAGCTGTTTCTTTTCATGAACTTTTGTGATTTTAGTCGGAATGATACGTTGCTGGCGCAATTGGGCTCTAACAATCGTCTCGTTTATTGCTTCCATAGTGCCCGACTGGGCGCCGCCCCCCATCACTCGTCCTTTCCATTTGAATTTTGGCACGGTATCCTCCTTAACGTTTCAAGCCTCTTTGGGGTTTCCCCTCCATTCCCATCATCTGCTTGAGCTCATCAAGATTTGGACTGCGTGACATGGCCTCTTTTAGACTTATCATGCCTTTCTGGAAGAGATCGAAAAGGCATTGGTTCATAGTCTGCATGCCGTATTTAGTCTGACCTATCTGCATTTGCGAATAGATCTGGTGAATTTTGTCCTCTCGGATGAGATTTCGAATGGCGGGGTTGGGAATCATCACTTCCACACCAAGACAGCGGCCGCGACCACTTGCCTTGGGGATCAGTTGTTGTGTGATGACACCTTCAAGGACGAAGGAAAGTTGCGCGCGTATCTGCGGCTGCTGATGGGGGGGGAAAACATCGATGATACGGTTGATAGTTTCGACCGCCGAGTTGGTATGCAGGGTTGCAAAGGTGAGATGTCCGGTTTCGGCGATGACCAATGCCGACTCGATAGTTTCCAGGTCCCGCATCTCACCAATGAGGATGATGTCGGGGTCTTGGCGCAAAACATGTTTTAGTGCCTGGGTGAATCCCCGCGTGTCCGAGTTGACCTCTCGCTGGTTTACGAGGCAGTTTTTATGACGATGCAAGTATTCGATGGGATCTTCGATGGTGATAATGTGGGCGTGTCGTTCCTCATTGAGGCGGTCAATCATGGAGGCCAGGGTGGTCGATTTCCCGCTACCCGTGGGGCCTGTGACAAGGATAAGCCCCTTGGGTTTGTGAATCAGGTCCTCCACCACTGGAGGAAGACCCAGCTCCCGGAGCGAGAGTATCTTGTAAGGGATCGTTCTGAAAGCGCCAGCCACGGCACCCCGCTGGTTAAAGATGTTGCCCCTGAAACGGCTGAGATTCTTGATTCCGAAGGAGAAATCCAGTTCGTTGTCTTCTTCGAAACGTTTTCTCTGGGATTCTGTCAGCACGCTGTAACAAAGACGTCGGGTGTCAGCCGCTGTTAAAGGAGCCATGTCCATGGGGACGAGTTGTCCGTCGATTCTCAACTGCGGGGGGGAACCTGTCGTGACATGGAGATCCGTAGCTCCCTTTTCAAACATTTCAACAAGCAATTCCTTAAGATCGTACATGCTTTTCCGTTTCTCCCGATTAGTCGATTAGTCTTCCACTGTAACGCGCAGGGCCTCTTCCAACGTTGTGACACCATTTATCACTTTAAGCAAGGCATTTTGCCGAAGGGTTCGCATCCCGAGTTCAATCGCCTTTTTTTTCAATTCGAACCCAGATGCGCGTTTGAGCGTCAATGATTTAAGCTCTTCGTAATATGGCATGATTTCGAAAACGGATGTTCGGCCTTTGTATCCTGTGTTGTTACAGAAAGGACAGCCTTTTCCAGTGTAACACGTAAACGTTCCTATTTTAGTTTCTGGAATTCCCGCTTCAAGGAGTGCCTCATCGGGGATTTCAACAGGTTCTTTGCAGTGTTCACATATCTTACGCATCAACCGTTGTGCTTGAACCAGAATGACGGAAGAGGTGACAAGAAAAGGTTCAATGCCCATGTCAATAAGACGCGTGATGGCGCTGGGGGCGTCGTTAGTATGAAGCGTTGAAAGGACAAGGTGTCCCGTCAACGCGGCCTGAATGGCGATCTGGGCGGTTTCAAAATCACGGATTTCACCCACCATGATAATATCTGGATCCTGACGCAGGAAAGACCTTAGGGCCGAGGCAAAGGTCAACCCGATCTCCTCATGCATTTGAACCTGATTAATCCCGGCGAAGTTGTATTCGACGGGATCCTCTGCCGTCATGATGTTATCGCTTTCCCGGTTTAGGTCGATGAGCGCCGAATATAGGGTGGTCGTTTTGCCGCTGCCCGTGGGCCCCGTGACCAGAACCATCCCGACGGGTTGGTGGATGGCGTTTTGAAAGAGTTTTAAGTCGTCTTCCTCAAATCCAAGTTTAGACATGTCTAATTGCAGAGACGATTTATCCAGGAGCCTGAGGACAACTTTCTCTCCGTATAAAGTGGGAATTGTTGAAACTCGAAAATCGACTTCTTTCGCTTTCCCAAGGCGCAGTTTGATCCTTCCATCCTGGGGAAGGCGCCGTTCGGCAATGTCCAACTGGGACATGATTTTCAGCCTTGAGATGATGGCATTTTTTATTTTAATTGGTAGCCCCATGGCCTTTCGGAGGACACCGTCAATACGGTAACGAACCCGGAACTGGCGCTCATAAGGTTCAAAATGGATGTCGCTGGCCCCGCTCTTGATGGCCTTGATGAGAATTCCATTGACAAGTTTGATGATGGGCGCATCTATTTCACTGGTTAGGTCAACTGCGCTGCCGGTGCTTTCATTTCCTGCGTCATCGACAATCTGGATATTGTCAATGGCGCCCGTGACGAGGGCATCGAAGTCATCCACATCGATTGTGTCCTGATCATCGTCGAAAAAGATGGGATTATCGTCTTCGATATCGTCCAAGATATAATCTTTCGCATCAATATTCGTGACCCCTTTGCCGGCCAGTTCACCTCCCCCGCCGTATGTCCTCTTGATGGCTTGGATGAGTTCTATCTCGGAGCAGAGCTTCATGGACACGTTGTAGCCCGTCATGAACTCGATTTCCTCCGCCAGAATAAGGTTACTCGGGTCGGCGACGGCGATTGTCAGCTTTGGGCCTTGCCGCTCCACGGGGAGAACAAGATACTTTTTTGCGATACGCTCAGGAACAAGCTTCAAAACCTCTTCCGGGATCTGGATTTCGCCGAGTTTAAGAATGGGGATGTGGTAAAGCTCGCTTAAAAACTGAAGGAGATTTTCTTCATCGACATAGTCGAGCTTTACGAGGGTTGATCTTAAAGATCCGCCGTTATGCTTTAACTCTTGAAGGGCATTCTGGAGCTGATCTCTTGTCAGGAGATTTGATTTGACAAGCTCTTCTCCCAAATTGATTGCCATGTTGTTTCCCAGGCCTACAAATTTTTATATACATTTTCTCTAATTTTAAAACATTATACCAGTCTTTCATAAAAAATCAAGTAAATGTTGATAATCATTGTTATGTGTTCCCGGAAATTTAATCCAGTGTGACGGAAAATGCATCGAAGATAGGCGATTCCGCATCAAACTAATTTTTTATTGTGAGAAGTGATAAATTGAACATAGAAGACCCTGAAAAAGCGAGGCGTGTTTTTTCTGAAAATGTTGATTTCGTCAGTTTGTTGTGGTAGGACGGCATATATCAAATGTCGGAGAAGGAGGCCATTTATGAACGTTGAGCCCAAAAAGATCATCAATCAGCTTTATCGCTCCATCGGAAGAGGCAAGAAGCATGCCCTGGAGAATCTCAACTGGCTTTTGAAGGCGATGAATCCATATTTTTTCATTACCTTCGCCCCGGAAAAGGATGCCTTGCTGAATCTTTGCTTCAATCTCCATACCCTCGGAGAAAACAAGCAGATTATCCTTAAAGACACAGACGAGAAGTTCATCATCGCGACACTAAACCGGCCCGGAACCCTCTTCAAAACCCTGGACAGTATCAAGGACAACATCATCATCTACGAGGAGATGATTCATTCCAACGAGCCGCTTCCCGGTCAGAAAGAACAGTTGGAGATCCTCAAATTTCACTTCTTGACGAATAGGGAAGAAACCCCCCCCGCCATCTTTCGGGGAAAGGGCCTGATCTTAAAGACCATAAAGGAGACTTACCCCGATTTCAATTTCAAGGAATTCAACTCGATTTTCAACTACTTCATCAAGAACAACCGTGACTACGTCCTCTTGTCGCCCCCGCTGCGGGTCGCCCGTGCCATGTGGCTGTATCAATCGGCCATCCGCATGGGCGGCATCTTCATGGATATTGAGCCCACCGTCGACGAAAAAGGCAACGAGGAGTCCCGCCTGGTCTTCTCCGTGATCAATCCCCTGTTCAAGGGTTACCTGGCGAAGGTCATCGAGATCTTCTACCGGTTGGATATCGCCACGCACCGAAACTACATCGTGGAGATCGAGGGCGAGGAAGGGCAGAATGTCACGGTCCTAACGGCCTACATCACGACCCGGGACGGCAGACCCATCGAAAAAGACATGGATATCTACAAGGCCCTGGAGGCGGAGCTCTACAACACGAAGGTCATCAATATCTGGGACCGGGTTTACAAGGAACTGGTCACGGAAGGGGTTCTAACCGGGCCTGAAGGGAGTTTGCTCAGCGCCATCCATACCTTTGCCCACACGAACCTTGCCCACGCCTTTCCCTACCGTTACGACTGGGACGAGACCCAGGAGGCCTTCTTCAGCCATCTCCATCTCACAAAGGATATCCTGAGCGTATTCAAAAAGAAGTTCAATCCGGACCCTCAAAAAAGACTTTCACCGGAGGAACTGGAGAAGGAATTCCAGCATATCGAGGAATCGATCGAGGAGTATAACACGGGCCATGCCTTCCTCGACGAAACCCGGAAGACCGTTTACAAGACGGCCCTTCTCATGGTCCGTTACACCTTGAAAACTAACTTCTTCGTGAAATACAAAAAGGCCCTTTCCTTCCGCCTGGATCCCCGTTACATGGAGCAGTTGCCGGAAGAGGTCCGGGCGGATCTGCCGCCGGATCTGCCGTTTCGGATTACCTTTTTCTATCACCGTTATGGTTCCGGCTACCATTTCGGCTTTTCCGACATCGCCCGGGGCGGGTTCCGGACGATTATCGCCCGGTCCAAGGACGATTTCGAGACGGCGATGGACACCATCTTCAAAGAGGCCATGGTCCTGGCACACACGCAGCAGCTCAAGAACAAGGACATCTACCAGGGCGGGTCCAAGCTGGCCGTGGTGATGCGGGCCTTTGATGTCCACGAACGGAAGCGGGAGATCAATCGCCTATACAACCTCCAGCGCGGGATTATCAACGCCTTTCTTGACATCTTTGTGACCAAGAACGGCAAGCCGGTGGATCCCAATGTGGTCGATTACTACGGGGAAGACGAGCCCATCGAACTGGGCCCAGACGAGAACATGCACGACAGCATGATTGAATATATCGCCGCCCGAGCCAAGGAACGCGGCTACATCCTGGGGAGCGGGGTTATCTCGAGCAAGAAGGTGGGTATCAACCACAAGGAATACGGCGTGACATCCCTTGGCGTCTTGAAATTCGTCCAGCGCGCCCTGAAGGAATTGGGCATCCGGCATGAAACGGATCCCTTCACTGTCAAGATTACCGGGGGAACCAACGGCGACGTGGCGGGCAACGAGATGAAGCTCCTTTTGGAGCATTGTCCCAAGGTGAAAATCCTTTCCATCACAGCGGGCTCGGGGGCGGTTTACGACCCCGAGGGAATCGACAGGGAGGAGCTTTCGCGGCTCATCCTGAAGGATAACATCGACAAATTCTCGCCGGAGAAACTCCACCAAGGGGGATTTATCCTCTTCTCCCGCGAAAGGAGAAAAGAGGGGTTCGTGGACAAGAATAAGAAAGTAATCATGACGGAGAAAGGCCCAGAAGAACTCTGGGTCACCTCCGACGAGTTCCATTCGGAGTTCGAAAACCTGATCTTTTCCCATGTCACGGATGTCTTCATTCCCGCGGGAGGACGTCCCGAGACGATCCACGACGGCAACTGGGAAAAATTGTTCGACGAAAGGGGCAACCCCACCACCCGGGCCATCGTGGAAGGGGCGAACTCCTTTATCTCGCCGAGCGCCCGGGAAAAGATTCAAGATCGGGGAATCATCATCCTGAAAGACGCTTCCGCCAACAAGTGCGGGGTTATCTGTTCCTCTTACGAAATTATTGGCGGTCTGCTCATGAGCGAAAAGGAGTTTCTCGAAAACAAGCCTGAATACGTTCCGGATGTCCTGAAAATCTTGGAGAAACGCGCCGTGGATGAGGCAGACCTGATTTTCGAGCGTTATCGTCAGTATCACGGCGAGAGACGCTATACGGAAATCAGCAACGAGATAAGCTACGAGATCAACGACCTGACGAACCAAATCTACCAGTATCTCCTCGCGCACCCGGAGAAGGTTCCCGGCCGCCCATATTCCAGGATTCTCCTGCTCCATTTTCCGGAATTGATTCAAAAGCGTAAGAAGTTCCGCGATCGCACGAAGTTTCTGCCACTGAAATACAGAATCGCCATGATCTCCACGGAGATTGCCACGCGCATCGTCTATCACGGGGGGTTCGAGATTCCGTTTGAGGATAAACTCGAGGGGTTTGCCAGAAGATTGGGCAATCTACAGGTTTAAAAAAGGAGGTGAGGTGAATCTGATTCGGGAAGTTTCAAGAAGTGGATCCCTTGAGAAGTGCTGGTTTTATTTTAACGCGTAAACCTTACACAGGAGGGAGGACCATGAAACGTGCATGGATACTTTTTCTCGGCCTGGTCGCGGTGTTGATGCCCCTCACCGGTTTCGGCGCGGGATTCCAGGTCTACGTGGAGCAGGGAGCAAAGGCGATGGGCATGGGGGCCGCGTTCGTGGCGCAGGCGGACGATCCGACGGCAATCTTCTTTAACCCCGCTGGCATAACACAGTTGAAGGGCACCCAGGTGACCTTGAACTACACGACGGCCCTGCTCGACTCGAAGCTCAAGGGTGCCAGGAATCCCTTTGCCACCAATCCCAACGAACCGGCCCACGAGGATATGGAAGATCATTGGGCTCAGATTCCCGCGTTCTATATCAGCCACCAAATCAACAAAAAGTGGTACGTCGGCTTCGGCTTCTTCGCGCCCTATGGAACCAAAACGGACTGGAACAACAGCTGGGTGGGACGCTACGAATCCGATAAAATCGACCTTAAAACCTACGATTTCAACCCCACGATCGCCTACAAGTTCAACGACATGTTCTCCATCGCCGTCGGCGTGACCTATATGCACTCGAACGTAACCATCGACAAGAGCCTCAGCTATGCCGCCGTCGCGGCGAAGGCGGCCAATCCCATCTTCGCCAACTACGCCTTTCAGAGAAACTACGATATCGACACGGATATCGACGGCGACGCGGACGGCTGGGGATTCAACGTGGGTCTGCTGTTCAAACCCAACAAGCAATGGGCGATCGGCGTGGCGTACCGGAGCAATATCGACCTTGATTTCGACGGAAGCGCCGGCTATTACCGCCAAGCGGGGGTTTACCAGATTGACCAAATGATCCAGATGGGTGGCGGTCCCGCGAACCTCTCCCAGATGCTCTTTCCTCATTCGGATATCAGCAGTGACCTTCGCCTACCGGACACGGTGACGTTTGGGATCATGAATCGCAGCATCAAGAACCTCACCTTGGAAATCGACATTAAATGGACGAAGTGGGATACCTATGATTCCCTCGATTTGCAATACGATGATATTATGGGGAAAAAGAACGTGACGGTTTCGAATCCAAAGGACTGGGACAACGTTTGGGCGGTTCACGTAGGCGCGGAATATCAGGTTACGCCTTCATGGGCGGTTCGGGCCGGATATATCTACGACCAGTCGCCGGCGCCCAACAAGACGCGGGGACCGGAACTGCCTGACGCGGATCGAAACGATATCTCCGTCGGCGTCGGTTACACAAGTCCCGGCAAATCCCTAAGCATCGATGCGGCTTACCTTATCTCCTTCTTTAAGGACGAACACAGTTACCTTCCCGACTTGGAAGGGAAATATGAAACGACCGGCCACGTCATCTCCGTGGCCTTGACGTATCGATTCTGAAAAAGGTAGGGCGGGTCAGAGGGGAACGCCCGTTCCCTTCTGACTGTCCAGCCCCCGGTTTCCCTGCGCGCGGACCTTCGCGCGGATCACCGTTTTCAAGAATTCCAACGCCTCCTCCTTGTCCTTGTCCATGAGAATGGCCTCGAGCCTGAGAACTTCCTGCGCGCTCAGGGTGATGGTCACAGGTTTCATCACTTATCCCCTCCTTGGTTGGCAAATTCTAACTGACCTTACCGCTACCTATTCAGATAATCATTTTTGATGAGTATGGCAAGCGTCCCGGTATCCCGCTGTTTTTGAGAATCATTGTGAAACATGGTATGATAAACGCAAAAAAGCAGTCGAATGATGGAGGCGTTTCAATAAAAGAGATTATCGGCTCGACGACGGGTCTTAAGTCATCGCAGGTCCAGGCCTTAAAACGGCTCTATCGGCGGAAAATTGATCCCAGGCGTTTCATTTCCCTGGAACTCGCGCGCAGGATCCTAAATATCAGCCACGAAATCAACCGGCAGGTTGGTGTCCTGATTACGCGCGGGGGGGAAATTGACGGAGTCTTGGTGGGAGACGCCTTTTCCATTCTTTTGCCCGATTTGAGCGGTTTCCGGATGGGAGTGGGAAACCTCAAGGGGGTTCGTTTTATCCATACTCATCTGGACGCGGGGGGGATCGATCGGGAAGACCTGACGGATCTTCGGATGTTGCGGCTCGATTTGGTGGGGATCCTGCGGCCCGACGCCGCGGGCAATCCCCACGCCCTGGAGATTGCCTACTTGGAGCCGGGGGCTGAACCGGACGGCTGTCGAATGGAGACCCTTACTCTCCGGCGCTGGCAGGAGGCCGATTTCCAGCGTTGGATAGGTGACCGCGCCGCGATTCTTCAGCGGGCCCTGAAGACCGGCAGAAAAATCACGGGGAAAACGCGCGCCATCGTTGTGGTGGTCCCCGCGGGACAGCGATGGGACGCGGCGGCCCTTTTGGAAGAGATCGTGGAGCTTGCCCAGGCCAGCGACGTGGACGTGGCCGGGCATGTGATTCAGAAGGTCCGGAAGATCCATCCCGCCACCCTCATTGGCTCGGGGAAGCTGAAGGAACTCGTCATGCTCAGCATGGAGAAGGGGGCCGACTGCATCATCTTCAACCGGGACCTTTCGCCCGCCCAGTTGAACGCCATCAGCAAGATGACGGAGCTGAAGGTCCTTGACAGGACCCTCCTGATTCTTGATATCTTTGCCCGTCGCGCCCACAGCAGGGAGGGGAAACTCCAGGTGGAACTGGCCCAGTTGAAATACATGCTTCCGAGACTTAGCGGGAAATATACCGCCATGTCCCGCCTCACGGGGGGAATCGGTGGCAGGGGGCCTGGGGAAACCAAGCTGGAGGTGAATCGGCGCCGGGTGCGGGACAGGATCGCCTCGTTGGAGCGGGAATTGAAACACCTGAAGACGGGTCGGGAATTGAGACGGCGAAAGAGAAAACGGGGCGGGCTTCCCATTATCTCCATCGTGGGATACACCAACGCGGGAAAGTCCACGCTGCTCAACGCCCTGACCAACAGCCGGGTCTTCGTGGAGGACAAGCCGTTCGCCACCCTGGACACGGCAAGCCGGCTCTTGCGGTTTCCCCGAGACCGGAAGGTGGTTATCACCGACACGGTGGGATTCATCCGGGACCTGCCGAAGGACCTCCTCGGGGCGTTCATGAGCACCTTGGACGAGCTGCGGGACGCGGACCTCCTCCTCCACTTGGTGGACGTCAGCCATCCCGAGTTCGAAGAGCAGATCCGGGTGGTGGAGACTATCCTTAAAAAGATCGGCCTGGACGCGATACCCACCCTCCTGGTCCTCAACAAGATCGACAAGGTTCCGGACGAGGAGGCCAGGCGGTATGCACGAAGACATGGTGCCGTCGCCATTTCCGCCTTAAATCGCGAGACCCTGCTGCCCCTCATCACGGAGATACAGCGGCTGGTTTTTCCTGAAACCCCGGCGGTTGTTGTCAATTCAACCCTTATTCGGGAACGCGCATGAAGAAACACAAAGGCTTTTTCAAGAAATATTTCCTGGCGGGATTCGCCGTCTTCGTTCCCATCGCCCTGACCCTCTACATCATCAAGGTTGTGGTGTTCAAGCTGGACGCCATCTTTCGCGTGGTGCCCCCGAAGTTCCAGCCGGACACCTATCTTCCCTTTCACGTGCCCGGGCTGGGGCTGATCGCGACCCTCATCCTCATCCTGATCGTCGGGTTCCTGGCGAAGAATTTCTTCGGGAGACGCCTCGTTCACTGGATCGAGTCCATCTTCAAGAACATTCCCTTCGTCAGCGGCATCTACAACGCCATTTCCCAGTTCATCGTGGCCCTCTTCTCCGACAAGGACGATGTCTTCCGCCAGGCGGCCCTCGTGGAGTTCCCGCGGAAGGGGATCTATTCCCTCGGCTACATCGTGGGAACCAGCGACCCGGGTCTCTTCCCGGGGCTGGGGCCGGAGTATATCAAGATGTTTATCCCCACCACCCCCAATATCACCACCGGCTTTTTCGTCATCGTCGAGCGGAGCCAGGTGACCCCCATCGACGTCAACCCCCAGGAGGCCTTCAAGATCATCATCTCGGCGGGGGTGGTGACGCCGGAGAGGAATAACGGAAAAGCCCTTGGCCCATCGTAATCTTTCCGATTTCTTCAGGGATACCGCGTTTCTCAAGCGGGTGTTCCCCGCCTATGAGGTTCGCGACGCGCAGATCGAGATGGCCGGCGCCGTGGCGCGCGCCATCCGGGAAGGCGGGACCCTCTTCGTGGAGGCGGCCACCGGCATCGGAAAGACCCTGGCCTATCTCCTTCCCGCGCTAATGTCCGGCCGGCGCGTCGTGGTTTCCACGGCCACCAAGACCCTCCAGGAACAGATCGTCAAGAAGGACTTGCCCCTCCTGGAGAAACTGTTCGGGACCTCGCTCTCCTACGTTATGTTGAAGGGGCGCCAGAATTACCTCTGCCGGCGCCGCCTGTCCAGGTTCACGCGGCAGCCACTGTTTGCCTTCGCGGAAGAGACCTCTTTGTACGAACCCTTTCTGTCCTGGAGCCAACAGACCAAAACGGGGGACCGGGAAGAGTTGAAGGGATTCCCCGAGCGCCTCGGCTTCTGGGAGGAGGTCAACTCCCGCTCTGAGCTCTGCGTGGGTTCCCGATGCCCCTTCTTTAAGACCTGTTTCTTGACGAGATTGCGGCGGGAGGCGGTCCGGGCGGACCTCTTGATCGTGAACCACCACCTCTTTTTTTCAGACCTTGCTTTGCGGGAAAGGGCCCCCGCCGAGGTCCTGCCGGACTATGACGGGGTCATCTTCGACGAGGCGCACCGGGTGGAGCCAGTCGCCACTCTCTTTTTCGGG